>JAUWBI010000072.1 GCA_030601745.1 Phycisphaerae bacterium | reverse complement strand
CTGCCCATCTCCTCTGTCCCCATTCCGTTCTTTGTAACAATAGGCGTGCCCAGTCTGATACCGCTGGTAACCGTATCGCGCCTCTTATCGTAGGGCAGCTTATTCATATCGACAATTATGCCGCACTCCTCAAGGCACTTTTGCGCCACGACACCGGTAAAACCCTCTCGCAAATTACTAACGTTTATCAGAACCATATGGTTGTCTGTCCCGCCGGTTAAAACATCATATCCCAAATCCAGCAAGCCATTCGCAAGTCTTTTCGCGTTTTCTATGATTTTGAATTGCCTGGCTCTGTATCCATCGGAAAGCGTTTCCTTAAAGAAAACCGCTTTAGCCGCTACATTATTCAAATAAGGCGTCCCCTGCACCCCCGGAAACGTCGTCTTTTCAATACGTTCCCACAACGCTGTATCCTTTCCTACCATCTTTATCTTCCGGTCATAGTCTTTGCCCATCACTATCAGGCCGCCTCTGGGCCCTCCCGGCTTATACGTACTTGTCGTTGTAAAATGCGCATAATTTACAGGCGAAAGATGAGCACCAGCCATCACCAATCCTGATATATGTGAGATGTCCGCCAGAAGATATGCCCCTATACTCTCCGCAATCTCTCTAAACTTTTTGAAATCTATCATTCTGGAATAGGCGCTGGCACCACATATAATAAGTTTGGGTTTGAATTTGACTGCTTTGTCCCTGAGAGCATCGTAATCCAGAAGAAAAGTTTCCCTATCAACATAATAATTTTCTACTTCAAAGAATTTACCCGAGAAAGAATCCCCTGCCCCGTGCGAATAATGTCCACCCTGGTCCAAGCCCATACTCAGCACCTTATCGCCGCTGTTCAGCAGCGCAGTAAGGACAATCTGGTTGGCTTGTGTGCCGGAATGCGGCTGCACATTTGCATACTTGGCGCCGAAGGCCTCTTTGGCCCTGGCCACCGCAAGCGTCTCAACATCGTCAACAACCTCGCAGCCTCCGTGAAACCTGGCCCCGACAAAGCCCTCGGCCGTCTTATTCTGAACGACCGAGCCAAGGGCCGCTAATACCGCCGCCGAGCATCGGTTCTCCGCCGCGACAAGTTGAATAGTATTTTGCAGCCGTTTGTACTCTCTTCTTATCAACTCATAAACTTCGCTGTCTGCTTTTTTCAGGGTACTGAATACACCTTCATGATACCCCTCACAAGACAGCTTTTCTAATAACGTTTCCAACACCTTCAAATCCTTTCGTCAGCCAGAAGAATTCTCATCCCTATCTCTACTCGCAACGAGTTTACCCTGAGCTTGTCGAAGGGCAACCGCTTAACTAAAAAAAGCCCCTAACACTCCTGACAATATCATTGAACGTTACGTAAAGAAAAAACCCTCCTATAAGCACCCAGCCGGCATAAGCTACAACCCCTTGCATTCGCTCACTCAACGCCGAACCTTTGATTTTTTCAACCAACAAAAGCACAATCAACCCTCCGTCAAGAGGCGGCAGAGGCAAAAAGTTAACCACCGCTATACAAGCACTTATCAGGCCGAGAAAGTAAACGTAGTAAACAAACGGCCGCTCAGAAACTATTGTGTAACTAACCGCAAGGATACCAACAGGCCCTATAAGTTGTTTCGGACTGACAAGCCCCCCCACAAGGCGCCTTAACGTTACGTATGTTTGAGCAATAAACATAACAGTCTTTCTATAGCCCATCCCGATTGCATCAACGGGACCGCTGGCTTGGTAAAGCCTTCTCAAATCCTCAAACGGAACAAATTCAGCAAAAGTGGATTTGACAGTAACAAACTCTCCGGCAGCACCCACGTTTAAAGCAACGCTGCCCGCTGTCTCCTCATCTATTCGCCAATCAATCGTGATTTGCTCACCCGGATTTCGCCCAATTTCTCTGATAATATCGTAAAAGTTTGACACGCCGACCCCATCGACAGCCGTTATCGCAGCACCGCGAGGAATCGACAAACCAACCGGCCCACCTTCCGCAGCAATAGTCTTGGCAACAACTGCGCGCTCAGCATCAAGCACAGGAATAATACCAATCAATACCCGTTTACCATCTTTTGAACGCTCAGGTTTAACGGTAACTAACAGCGACTCTTCAACCCCATTGGCATCCACACGCAAAACCTTCACCGGTAGTTCCTTACCCTCATATTCTTCCGTAACCTCGCGCATCTCTTTATAAGTGGGATTCGCAACATCACCAATCGCAAGAACAATATCTCCCTTTTGGAGCTTGGACTTAGTAACAACATCCTCTATCCGCAAACGCGGCACCATAGAGTAAATATGGCTAAGGTCGGACTCGGATTCAACTTCCCTCACGGCAGGCCCCAAACTCAGCCGAATCTGTGATTCAACTAACTCGCTTTTCTTCGAAACCAGGTCGATTCTTTCGGCCGATAGTGTTACCGTCGGAACAAGAGCGTCGGAAACTTTATCCTCCAACTCCCAGTGCGTTTGCACGTCCCTGCCATTAACGGACTTGATTCGGTCGCCGGGACGCAGACCCGTTCTTTTAAGTAACCCCTCGGCATCGCGAACCTTGGCAATAGTCAAACTCTGCGGCGGCAAAATGCCAAAAACCTTCATCGGCATCCCCGGCAGCTGCTCGGCCACAAGCGAAAAATCTTCCTCGGAGCCGTCCTCATGCCTTACTCTTAACGCAACCGCTTCGTTTACACCCGACAAAGCCGCCGATAACCCGATATTGCTAAAGTCAAGACCGTCACGCTTGCCTGCTACTTCAATTATTTCATCTCCCGGCCTTAGACCCGCATGCGCCGCCGGCGAATCCGCAAGCACGCCGCCAACAACAGGGGCCGTCAGTCTTATCCCGACAAGAAAAACTATCATAAAAACAGCAATGGCACTGATGGCGTTAAAAACAACCCCGGCTGTTATAACAATCATACGAACACCAACCGGCTTGTTGGCAAATGAACGGGGGTCGTCGCTGGCCTTGACCGAGCCGACGTCCTCCTGCCCAAGCATCTTGTTAAAGCCCCCGAACGGAATAAGACCGATACAATATTCCGTCTCGCCCGCCTTGGCTTTGCTGACGATAGTAAAACTCAATCGCCCATCGCCAGACTCGTCATCTTCTTTCGGGAAAAACCTCGGCAAAATACGAACACGATAGCCACCCTCAATCCTTCGAACGCCGACCAGAGTAGGTGGAAATCCGATTGAAAATGCCTCAACCTTTATCCCCGACAGCTTGCAAACAAAGAAATGACCGAATTCGTGAACAAAAACAACCGCCCCAAACCCAAGCACAACCAGCAGTACATTGCCAAAAGCACCGATGTTTCGCACAATTAAATAAATAACTGCGACAAAGACAATAAACCACAGGAACCGACGAAAATTCTTACTGGCTTGCTGTTTTCCGACGTATTGCAGCGCCCTCTTCAACGAACCTTCTCGTTTAGACATTCAATAACCTCTCTCAACAAACTAAAAAATTAAAGCTAAAAAACCATCCACTAATAAAATCCGAATGCCGAATATCAAAAACTCGAAACAATCTCAAAACGTCATTGCGAGCCAACCGAAAGTTCGCGCGGCAATCTCGTGCTTTCAACAACCAAAACCTCATTTTATGAGAGCCTTTAAATCTCTTAGAGCGTCTAACAAAACTTGTACGGTCATTTCGAGCGGAGCGTAGCGGAGTCGAGAAATCTGTTCAAAATAGTCCGCGAAGCGGCTCCTTCTATTAGGTTAATTGGTTTTGTCATAAGCTCTTAATCTCTTAATTTGATTTTAAATTTTAAGTTTTGGTTTTACGCTTTTAGCTCTTCGCTTTAAGCTAATTTTGACCTCTCTTCTCGCCCAGGCGTCCGCCTCAAGCAGCTCTTCCAGGGACACACGCCTCTTTACATTATGTTTATTCAGGCACTGCTCAATAAGTTCGACTATATTAACAAATTTAATCCTGCCCGCCAAGAACTCTTGCACCGCCGCCTCGTTCGCAGCGTTAAAAACAACCGCAGCCGTCCCGCCCGTACGCGCAACCTCAAAACCCAATGACAGCACGCGAAACGTCTCCAAATTAGGCCTCTCAAACGTAAGTTTCCCTAATTCATCGAGCCGCAGATGCTTGGCAATACCCGCAACACGCGCAGGATACGTCAGAGCATATTGTATCGGAAGACACATATCAGGCGCACCGAGTTGCGCTATTACCGACCCGTCCACAAATTCGACAAGTGAATGAACTATTGATTCCGGATGAATCAAAACCTCTATCTTTTCGACCGGCATATCAAAAAGCCAATGGGCCTCGATTACTTCAAGTGCCTTGTTCATCATCGTGGCCGAGTCAACAGTGATTTTCGGCCCCATATCCCAAACCGGATGCGAAAGGGCCTGCTGGCGCGTTACGTTCTGGATATCCTCAACAGTGGCCTCTCTAAACGGCCCGCCGGATGCCGTTAGAATGATTTTACTAACTTCCTCAGCCGAACCTGACTGCATCGCCTGGAAAATCGCCGAATGTTCACTATCCACCGGCAAAATAGTGCTGTCATTTTCCTTCGCAATCTCCATAAGCAGCTCACCCGCAATAACAAGCGGCTCCTTGTTCGCGATTGCAAGCGTTTTGCCTTTCTGCGCAGCCGCAAGCACCGCAGGCAGACCCGCCGCACCAACAACTGCGGTGAGAACAACATCAACCTCGTCAAGTTGCGCAATCTCTGTCAAACCATCCGGCCCGGTCAAAATCTCAACATCCAGACCACCTACCAATTCGCGAAGCGACCCTGCATAATCAGCGTTTGTGATAGCGACAAACTTCGGCTTATACCGCCTCGCCTGCTCAGCTAACAGCTCAACATTGCTGTGAGCGCTCAATGCAACAATCTCATATTTCGTTTTCTCCTTTTCGAGCGACGAGCCACCGCCATTGGGCGTCCTGTGGAGAGCGACGAGCGACGAATTAAGCGCCTCGATTACCCGCAGCGCCTTTTTACCAATCGACCCTGTCGAACCCAGAATGGCAATACGCCTTATCATAAATCTTTACTCCTCAATTCGTCATTCCAAGCGATGCTCTTTATGTCATCCCAGGTATGCCTCACCAAATACGACGCAATACGAGCATAGCAAGATAGTACAATTATAGCAAATTGACAGGAAAAGGCCACCCCAATCATCACTAACCGATTATCAATTGAAAAGCCACCCCAATAATCAACATCGAAGTCGAAGATCCGGCTATGACGGAATCCGCCGTCCGTTTGGCAGAATCAATTGAAAAGCCCCCGCGGCCAGCCAAAAACTACGAACAACGAACTACGAACAACGAACTATGAACTGCAAATTTTCAATCAAAAGTGCAGGTGGTTTTTAGAAAATTTGGATTTTTCTAAAAAAATTTTAACTGCCTTGCTCACATCGAGTTACGAGCATCGAGTATCGAGAAACGAGGACTTTTTTCGACTCATTTGTGCAGGTTCAGCCAATTATAGAAGCCGTCATACGGCTTCCGTATGTCGTGAAGCGTGAAGCGTATCGCGCATCGAGTATCCAGTATTGAGTATCCAGTATCGAGTATCGAGTTCACCATCACAATTCCCAATTGGTTAGCAGCGCCCTTCGTGGCTCTGGCGCTATTGTACCGCCGAATCTGGTACGGCTATCCCTTCCGCCGCATACCGCTTACACAAGGCCAATACGCCATCGTTGACCCGGAAGATTTCGAGCGATTAAACAACCACAAATGGCACGTCAACAGGGGTGCAAACACTTATTATGCCTGCCGATTCTCTCGGATTGGGAAAAAGCGAGTCAGTATTAAGATGCACCGACAAATTATCAACCCGCCCGACCATCTTTTCGTCGACCACATCAACCGTAACGGCCTCGACAATCGAAAAGCCAATCTCCGACCGGCCACACGCTCACAAAACAGCCTGAACAAGTCATCTATCAAGACAAAGCCCTCTTCATCGAAATATAGAGGAGTAAGCTGGAGCAAATCCCAAAAGAAATGGCATGCACAGATAGGCCTTAACGGCAAATACAAATTCATCGGATATTTCGACGATGAAATCCAAGCCGCAAAAGCGTATGATGAAGCGGCGAAACACTATCACAAAGAATTCGCCGTCTTAAACTTCAAAAAATAACACCGGCTATGACGGTCTCAATTAGCTATATACGCAATACGCAATACGACATACGAAAACATCATAGAGAGTTTGCCGTTTTGAATTTTCCGGCTAAATACTAAATACCAACTACTAACGACCAATTCGCCACAAGGAATTCGCAGTTTTGAACTTCCCCAAGTGAGCCCCACCTCCCCGCTTTCTCACATTAGTAAATCGTCAATTGTAAACAGACAATTACAACTCCAATTATCTTTCCCGTCCAACCGCGTAACCGTCTAACCTTCTAAACGTCCTACCGTTTCACCGTCCTACCGTTTCACCGTCCTACCGCCTACTCACCAATTCGCCAATTCGCCATTCTCACTTCAACATACTCTCAATTCCCATTTATACGATCTCTCAACTCACACACCAACGGTTTTAGCTCCTCTGTGGATAGGCCTTTCTTCGGTTCATAGCCAGATACCTCTCTATAAACCTTCGCCGACACTAGAGGATACCTAGCCTGCAAAGTGTCATGCGTAAGCCCTAAGAGAAGAGGAAGCACTACAGTCCTCCCACCAATCTCCATAGAAAGAGCCGTATTGAGTTCAGTATCAGGCCATTTCTTTCCCAAGAAAGCTTCGCTAAGGAACACAACAACAAACCGAGACCTCGTCAGCCCTTCTTGAATCCTAGCAACCAGATTATCGCCCCACCCTAACTGCTTTTCGTCTATCCAAGGCTTAAGACCCTTCTTTGTCATAGCCTCCGCAAACGGTCTGACGATTGCATCTTTATCTTCTGAAGCATAACACAGAAAAGCATCAAATTCCTCTGTAGACTGTGGCACATATGCCGCCAATTGAGCAGGCGGTGGCGCGTCGAACAAATCGTCGCTCGGCAGACCAGCAATAACCCGGCGCGCGTCACTCAGTCGACCGACCTCAATGTGGTAGTGAATATTATCCTCAGTACGAATCAGCTTCTTATACTTCAAATCTGCTAATGTCTCACGAATGTGCTGCCTAATATCATAGAATCGCCGCTTATCAGGACTCACCGCGATTTCAGCCGCTGTCGTCCCAACCGGCTTGCGACTTTCTCGGTCTGCAACCAAGATCTCAAGCACATCTCTTTCACAATCGTTCAGGATCACTGCTCGCGGATCATCCAAGATATCCACATATTCTTCTATAGTCTCTTGTACATCCCCAATTTTATCCTGCGGCAATTCTGGATACTCTAGCATGCCTTGATCACTCGCTTTTACCCTTCCCAGTAAGCACTCCCGCACCACACGGCAACCCGGCCGCTTAAACAGTACATCTAAAATCCTGCGCGGCACAATTTCTTTATCCTTCAGACAACCCAAATTAGGTATACGCAATGGCCCGAGAGCAACGCAAAAAACCTGTTCGCCCCCTTCACTTTCAACCTTAAAGATACCGCCGTGCGCATCGTAAGTCGCTCCACCAAACTGAAGCATGTGATGCAACCTAAACTCTTCTTCACTCGGCTCACTTCTATTGGCACCCAAATAAGTCGCTCTATAGCTTACTCCCCCAACAATCACCTTGCAGCTGTCGGGCAGCCTCTCCGCAGCCTTGCCTTCTTCGATAAGCGCGTCAGCTACCGCTCGCCCTTGGGTTGTTAAATCAAAAGCATGCTGAGCTACCTGCTTTACTAATCCCTCTTTGAGTAGGTCATCAACAGCGAGTACGTACATTTTGTTTGAATCACTGTCCGCCCCAAGTACGCTCCCGTTAACGTTGATAAACTCTCCTTGGTCGCTAGATATCATCAAGAACGAATGCGGCGCGCTCCGTTGGAGTTTAAGGATTTCCTCACATGCCTGTGTCAACACGCTACGCCTCCCACTCTATGCTGGTCCCATACAGCTGACCTAACCTTTCTAAACCCCCCTGCTCTTTGCTTTGCACGCCCCCAAACCCGCAATTCCCAACAAGATAATCCCTTAACACTCGCCCCAACTATCGCCACCTTCTTTGACTGTTGACTGACTAACTCCAGCCGCGGCCATACCTATTCCTGTTGCTCCTGATAACAGGCACCAAAGAGCTCTTTAAGCAGTTCCCGATGTTTCTGGACCTTGTCCTTTTCTAGTCTAAAAATAATTCGTCTTCGCTTCTTTACACCGGTAAGTATAACTAGATCTGCTTCTTCCAGCCTTTCAATCCATGGCTGCTGCTCACTTATTTTCGCCTCAACTCTGAGAAAATGCTTCTTGGCACGGAAAATGACAAAATTCCTGGCACGAGACTTATCTGCCAACCCAATGTAATACTTGTTATATTTGAGGCTGAGAGATTGATTGAACTCGCGAATCATCTCAAGACAGGAGTCGGCTATTTGCAAAGATTCCTTCGAGCCTTTTTTCTCCCAATAGTCCCTGTCTACCACCTCTCCGTCACCATCCTCGTCGTCCTCGCCAGGTATAACCTCATCCAGAACCTTGATAAAGTCCAGAATAATCTTGTCATCAACCTTGAGGGCGTTCAATTGTACTGCAATCATGGGAATTGAATTATTGAATAGACCGATCACGTTTAAGAATCGTGTGGTAACGTCCTCGGCCACCAGTACAGCGGCATGGTCATACTGCGGATACCGTTTTCTCTCTATATCCCAGTACTCAATGCACCTGATGATGTGGCTTTCATTCACCGCCCCTAACATTAGCTCTACTTCGTAACGTTTCCCAGCTTCAGAATCTTGCAGCAACAAGTCTAAACGTCCCGCGCTTGGCTGTGACCGTTCGACATCCTTGATCTCAAGGTCCCCGAGTCCCAATATCTGAGGGTCCTCGACGATGCGCTCCCGCAACCATACCTCATTCAGCTCTGGATGATTCTTCAGCCAGATTTTCTCAGCCTTAACATAGTTTAGCATCGTAATCTCCTACCCACTTGTGCACCTATGTTCTTGTGCTCTTATGCCCTTGTTTTCCGTCTGTGGCCCAAAAATCTGTTGAATTTCTCTGTTTACTTCCGCGTCTTTACCCGTATACAATTTTCACGCCACTTTATCCCGTGAGATAATTTCTCACTATCTCCTGGGGGCGTCTTTCACGCCACAAAATACCACAAAAACAGCGAAAATCAAGATAAAAAATGCAAAAAAACCAAAAATCCGCGTAATCTGCGTCTAATAAAAACCGTTTTGAGCCGGCTTCACAAATGGGGTCCGGCTTTGACGGAACCCAGCGGATGAGGACGAATCTTCTGTAGATGCTTGCATCGAACAAAGATTCGGACAAATACACCAAAGCTGGCCAAAATCTCTCTGCGCTCTCTGCGTTCTCCGCGTTTAAATAATTTCTAAATCTTTGTGCCTTTGTGCCTCTGTGGCAAAAAAATCCGGAAAAAAACATTTGCAAAAACCGCTTTGCTCTGTATAATTGTTTTTATGAGCAAAAATCACATAATTCGTACTCCATTCACGGGCCTTTTCGGCCTTCTGCTGCTTTTGCGCCGCTTGGCGCAATAATACCTCTACATAAAAAATTCAGCCACGAAGACTCAAAGCCACAAAGGAATCAACTATATAAAGAAAGAACTTCGGGTCTTGGTGTCTTTGTGGCTAAAAAAAATCGTGGCATTTTAGTGCTGGTTGGGGCATAATTAGCAAAATTTTGGAGCCACGAAGACACGAAGCCACTAAATCAACTATATAAAGAAAAAACTTCGAGTCCTGGTGCCCTTGTGGCATAGAAAAATTGGAGAAAAAGCAGATGTCTAAAGAAAAAATCATAATCTTCGATACCACGTTACGTGACGGCGAGCAGGCAGCCGGGACCCGATTGGGAGCAAGAGAGAAGCTGGAAATCGCCCGGCAGTTGGCCCGGCTCAAAGTTGACGTTATAGAGGCAGGCTTCCCCGCCTCCTCACCGGAAGATTTCGAGGCGGTACGCCTGATATCGGAACAGATAGAAGGCCCGGTTGTCTGCGGCTTGACCCGGGCCATAAAGAACGATATTGAGATCTGCAGAAAAGCTTTAGCCAAAGCGAAGCGGTTCCGCATCCATACGGGTATAGGCGTCTCCGAGATTCACATTGCCGGAAAATTCGCAGATGATAAATACGGCAAGACGATGGGCGAAAAGCAGGCGACTATCCTGAAGATGGCTGTAGAGGCAGTTAAGCACACTGCGAAATATACCGACGATATCGAATTTTACGCTGAAGATTCCGGACGGGCCGACCGGGCCTTTCTCTATGAGATTCTCGAGGCCGTGATTGATGCAGGCGCCACTACTGTCAACATCCCCGATACGACGGGCTATTCCATACCCGAACAGTATGGCGCTCTTATCCGTGACATACGGGCCAACGTGCCAAACATTGCCAAGGCGACAATCAGCGTACACTGCCATGACGATTTGGGAATGGCTGTAGCTAATTCGCTGGCCGGCGTAAAGAACGGCGCACGACAAGTAGAAGGGACTATCAACGGTGTCGGTGAACGAGCCGGTAACGCAGCCATCGAAGAGGTAGTGATGGCCATCCATACGCGCCGCGACTTCTTTGATGAAGTCCAAACCGGCATCAACACCCGCGAGTTCTATCGAACGAGCCGCATGGTGGCTGATATGTTAGGTATGCCGGTTCCTGCTAATAAAGCGGTTGTGGGCCGCAATGCTTTCGCCCACAGCTCCGGAATTCACGTGGATGGGTTTCTGAAAAAACGAGAGACCTATGAGATAATGAGGCCTGAGAGTATCGGCCTTGCCGAAAGTCGTGTTGTTCTGACGGCACGCACGGGGCGTCACGGCCTTCGACACCGCCTCGAAGAGATGGGATATACATTGTCTCAAGAAGAGCTGGAGAAGACATATGAACGATTTTTGACCGTTGCTGACAAGAAAACAGAGGTCTTTGACGAGGATATTGCGGCAATAATCAGCGACGAAATACACATCGTTGAGAAGATTTATGAACTGCTGCACCTGCACGTCGTAATTGATACCGACACCGCGCCGAAAGCAAGTGTAAAAATAAGATCCGCCGACAAAACAATACAGGCTGATGCCACCGGTGACGGTCCCGTCGACGCCGCCTATGAAGCCATCAGAGAAGCCACAGGCCAATCGCCCAAACTCGAAAGTTACTCAATAAGAGCCGTCACCGGCGGCAAAGAGGCACTCGGCGAAGCCACGGTCAGAATTACAGAGGACGGCAGAACCTTCATAGGCCGGGGTATCTCAACAGATATAATCGAAGCGAGTGTGAAAGCCTACATCGATGCAATTAATCGAATGGTCTCGACACAGGACAAAGACCAATAGCTGGAAGTAAAAACGCAACTGTAACCTTAGAAATTCGGATTTATGGCTTTATCGGTTAAGATGCAGGAAGCGTAGGTCGCATTTGAAGTAGAATTGATTAACGGAGAGCCAATAAAGAAATGGGTATGACAATTACTGAAAAAATCCTGGCAAGGGCAGCGGGCAAAGAAAAAGTCGCGCCCGGAGAACTCATCGACGCAAGCATCGATATTGTTATGTGCGTCGATGTTACTACGCCGCCGGCTATCTCGATGCTGGCCGAAAAGGGTATCGATAAGGTATTCGACAGGGAAAAAATTGTTGTAACGCCCGACCATTTTCAGCCGGCCAAGGACATCAAAAGCGCCGAGCTTCACAAACGCCTCGATGAGTGGGCAAGACGCCACAAAATAAAATACTATTACAAAATTGGAAGAGCCGGCGTATGTCACGCACTGCTGCCGGAACAGGGCCACATTCGTCCCGGCGAAGTCATCGTCGGGCCTGACTCGCACACGTGCACCTACGGTGCGTTTGCAGCATTCGGTACCGGCATCGGCTCAACTGATGCAGCAGCCGCAATCGCAACGGGCGAACTCTGGTTCAAGGTCCCTGCTTCAATAAAATTCGTCCTGAACGGCTCGCTTGGCCCCGGCGTCTATAGCAAAGATGTCATCCTCAGCATAATCGCAAGAATCGGAGTCGATGGCGCACTTTACAAGGCGATGGAATTTGTCGGCCCGGCACTGGCAGAAATGTCAATGGAAGCGAGAATGACCATAACGAATATGGCCATCGAAGCCGGGGCAAAAAACGGCATAATCGGATTCGACAATGTAACAAAGCAGTATCTCAACGAGCACCTCAAAGACAAAACCGATTACACCGTGTATGAATCGGATAAGGATGCGGAATATGTGAGCGTGGAAGAATTTGACTGCTCAGCAATCGAGCCGATGGTTGCCCTGCCGCCCCTGCCGAGCAGCGGTGTCCCCATCGGCAAATGCGCCGGCAAAGAAATGGACCAGGCCTATATCGGAAGCTGTACGAACGGGCGAATCGAAGACCTGCGAATCGCCGCAAAAATACTTAAAGGCAAAGCTGTTGCCATTCGCACAATAGTCGTGCCGGCAACACCGACAATCTGGAAGCAGGCCAAAGACGAAGACCTGTTCGATATATTCTATGATGCCAGCTGCGTAATCGCCGCCCCAACCTGCGGAGCATGTCTGGGCGGCTTTATGGGCGTCCTCGCTGCCGGTGAAAAGTGCATCAGTACAACCAACAGAAACTTTGTCGGCCGAATGGGACACCCCAAAAGCGAAGTTTACTTGGCCAGCCCAGCAACCGCCGCCGCAAGCGCAATAGAAGGCAAGTTGGCCGATCCAAGGGAGTATCTCTGATGAAAAATCCGAAACACGAAATCCGAAATACGAAACAAATACAAATGACAGAAATACAAAATTCAAAACCGAGCGTTTTGAACATTTGAAATTTGAATTTCGATATTGTTTCGGATTTCGATATTCGATATTCGAATTTAAGAAGGAAGGAAGCCTATGTCGAAGGCAGATGTTTATAAAGGAGACCAGTGCCTTTAGGCACATAAATATTACAATTGAGAGATTAAACTTTTGTCTGAGGTTATAAAGATGAGTGTAGCACACGTTTATAAAAGAGACCATATCAATACAGATGAGATAATACCGGCGAGGTATTTGAATACGGACGATGAAGCCGAATTAGCAAGGCATTGTCTTGAGGATTTGGACAAAGATTTCGTTAGCAAGGTCAAAGAAGGTGATGTGATTGTAGCCGGCGAGGACTTCGGCTGCGGCTCGTCCAGAGAGCACGCCGTCTGGGCTATCCGCGGTGCAAGAGTCCAAACCGTAATAGCAAAATCCTTTGCCCGAATCTTCTATCGAAACGCTATCAATTGCGGGTTTTATCTGATTGAATCGGCTGAGGGACTGGAAAAAATCAACAATGGCGATGAACTCGAAGTAGATTACAAAGCCGGCTTGATTAAAAACAAAACAGCCGATATTGATATCAAGTTTAATCCGCTGCCGGATTTTGCTTTGGAGATAATCAATGACGGCGGATTATTAAACCATATAACAAAAAAACAGAAATAATTCTCTTCGCCGATTAACCAAGATTAAAGTGGTGCAAAATGCTACTCTGCGAAGTTAGCTTCGCTACGAAGCACGAGTATCGCACCCTACATAGCTCGTGAAGCGTATCTCGTAGAAACACGAAATTCGAATATCTCCGCAGGACACCTAACGGTGGAAATACGAAACAAATTCGAATAACCAAAGCACGAAATCCGCCTTCGCTAAAGCTACGGCGGACAAGCTTGAAGCTCGAATTTCGCGGAGACACCGGCCTGGATAAGCAGCCAGAAAGGTTGACTTTTTAAGATGGATTTGATATTCTATTAGAAAAGAGGCTCAGCGACGTAGTTGAGCAAGGATATACATTTGTTTATGGGAAATCCCAGATTAACATCCTACAACAGACAGAAAAAATATTGCCCACTTGATTCAACCTTTAAGCATCGTCATTTCTGTCACACGTTTGTAGTTTGGGTTATCTCCTCGGAGGTTTAATTATGAGCAACCAAAAACAATTGCTGTGCTTATTGTTCGTATTTAGTATGTGCCTGTCCTCATCTGCGGAAGCGGAAGTTATATATGACAGTCTTTCAACCTCGATGGTAAGCGCGATGGGGGCAGGCGAGGTCGGAGATACTGTCACAGCGGGCGGCGGCAAGCGTTTCGTCACAAGTTTTACTATCAATGTGGGAGCCGGCATCTCCCATATAGGTAAGACTAATGACTATATTTTGCGGTTTTACCTGCCTACCGCTCCGGACGACTATCCCGGCAAGCTTTTGTGGCAGAGCCCGCCAAAAACAAACATTGAGATGACAGGCGAGGTACAAAGCATCACGTTCGAAGTGCCGTATGTCAGGGTTCCAAACATCTTCATTTATTGTGTTATGCAGGCGGGGGACGGGTATTTCCCAATGGGCGGTGCTCCAATTATAGGCAACTCACCGACCTACTGCTGGACGAATATGACTAAACATACTTTTTCTCCTCCGAATTACTTCCAGGTGAGAATTGAAGCACAAGACCGCCCTGATGCGATGCTTCTTGGTAAGATCAACCATAGTTCTATGTGTGGTACAGGTGGGGAAGACTACTACAGCATGCGATTTAAAATGAAGCTTGGAGGATATTGGGACCTGTTTGGACCGGCTTTTTATGGTGTCACCGAGTGGGACGAGGGTTCTTACCTCCAACTGAAAGCAACTGATCTGCCTGAAGCTGTTAACTATCTGACTAACGGAGTGGATGAGAGTTTGTGGGTACAAGCAGAGTTTAGTCTCAGGGGAAATAACGAAAGCGACACAATTGTCAAATCTTCTGGAATTGCCCAGGGATTTCCCGACTTAAGAGGATGCTTTATAAGCGATTTTGTTCTTGGACTAAACAATATACAGATTGACCATACAACACCTGGGTGGACATATTATTATTGGGATGTTGATTGGGAAATCTGGGGCAAGCCGTTCCCGGCAGATATGAGCAAAGACGGCAAAGTGAATCTGAAAGACCTGGCGATCCTTGGCAATGGGTTTTCCGATCCAAACAGTTACGTCGCAGATATATCAGGCCCGGACGGTAATGCTGACGGTAAGGTCGACAACTATGACTTAAGTGCATTGTGTTCCAGCTGGCTTATGGATGTAAAAGACGTTCCGCTGCCATAGGCAGTCCATTTTTAGTCGCCTGGCAGGATATGATGATACCCATGATGCCCAACGTTTATGTGTGGCCCCTGCCATGCATCAGGTTGTAGGCGAAAGAGCTAAAGACAAGACCGCAGGGCCAACCCCCGGTTAGATAGGTAAATCATCTCTCGGGGCAGGCATACAAGAATGTTGACATTTTTTTCCGCACAATATTTAGTGGTGCGAAGTATCGCACCCTACATAGCTGCCACGATTTTCTTGATAAGGCGGTTCCTGGAGAGTATAGTATCGGTAATTGGAAAAAGAGCAGTTTACGTTTTCATGCTCTGTGTTCCGATAAGTTTTGTATGAACGCCTTCTATAGAATTAAGTAGACGTGTTCTCCGTGCTCTAAAGCGTGTTTTTTGGCCACGACCTATCCATTTCCCAAATCCCAAAAATCGCCTCTACTTCCTCTTAAAGTGGTTCTTTCATTATGACGAAAGACTCCATGGATGGTGGGCCCGTTGAATGGCAATGGGAGGCACATCGAAATTCATAACTTATGTTAGGAGACAGGAAATGGTGAACATAAAAAAGATTCGGATTGTTGGACGTTTGGTAAGCACATATTTGATTCTCATGTTGCTCGTCTCAGGATGTGCTAACAGGTATGGTCGGGTCCTGGAGCCAATAAATGAGCGTGTCGAAATTTCGAAAACTCATTCGGAATTTTCCTTCCTGGCTAACAGTTCGGCTCTGCCGGCGATGTATGTAAGTGAAGGTAAAATTGGCGTTTTCAAAGTCGAAGCGGACCTGGAAACAGCCGATGCCGGTGATTTACAGGCTCGTGCAGAATTGAATAAACAGTTGGCTGATTTCAGTGCCCGCCGCATGGAAGTGGAAGCGCAAGTCAACAAAAACCTCTCTGAAGCCGATGCTCTTCGTGAAAAGTACAACAGAGAATACATTAAGGCTATGGCACAAATCACAGCAAGAGAAGCAGAACTTGGTGCTCTCATCGAACGGAAAGAGACAATCGTAGCGTTATTAATCAAAGAAGGCGACAGCAAACGTAACGATATTATCGCTAACGGACGTGAAAAGTTCGAGCGCGAAACGGCTCGTATTGAACAGCTCAAAGCGATTCACAACGCGATTGAAGTCGAAAGCAATGCTAAAATTCTTGAAATGACAGAAGCCTCGAAAGCGACCCGGGAACGGGCCGCTGCCACCGTATTAGAACTTGAGGCGAAAGCTCGCGCGGTTCAACTGGAAACGTCAGCTCGCGTAGATGAACTTGATGAGCAAATCAAATCTGCTACTATTCAGACAAAATCGGAAGCCGACAGACTCAATGCCACCCGCGAAGCAATCCTTAAGGATTCGACGGCTCACGTAAAAGAGCTTCGTACCAAAGCCGCTACCATTCAGGCGAATCTTGCGAATGAAGAGTATCAACTAAAACTGACAGAAGCCGCGTCTGTCAGGGCCGAAGCGCAGGCGAAAACACAAGAGAAATCCGCCAATGCGCCTACCCGCCTTGAAAAGGCCATGGCTGAAATTGACCGTCTCCGGGCGGAGATTCAGCATCATCAGGACAGCTCGGCAGCCAACTACGAATCGCTGCTTGCTGAAATTCAGGCCAAACTCGACGATGAACTCAATGAAGTCAAGAAACTCCGAATTGGTTCGGACAGGGCCGAACAAGTCGCTCGTTCCGAATTTGTCAAGGCAGAAGCCGCCGCTCGTGCCGAGGCCGTACGTCAAACAGCGCTCCATGCCGAAGCTGTAGCCGAAGCACAAAAACTTCAGATTATCGCCGAAGCCGAAGCGGAAGCGGCAAAAATCAAACAGGAAGTCTTAGAAGAAATTGCGTCTAAAAAAGCGGCCAATAAAGTGGAAATCGACAAGAACACCACTGAGGTATCACAGCAGACAGAAGAACTGCACGAGGTACCGGATGTTCCACAAGTGGCGGCTGTGGCGGCCAGGATAGAACCGAATCACATCGCAGACTATCGCACAAGCTTTGCGGAGGTTATGAGAACCAGGGCGAAAGCTTACGCGTACGAATTGGTCGCAGAAGCGACATTCGCAGAAGCCAAAACAAATCTCCTGGCCGTGAAAACACAGGAAGATGCCATTGCATCAGAACAGTTAGGCATCGCGGACGCTCTTGAAGCGCAGGCCCGTTCACGGTTCAGCGAAATTGAAACCAAGACCGAAAAAGAGATGGATATCGTAGAATCAAAATACCGCCAGCACCTTGTACAAGCGGAATCGTTCCGTAAGGAAAAAGAAGCCGATGTCCTGGATTATCAGAGTCAAGCGAACGCTTTAGAGCAGATTGTCAACGCTCGCGCCGAACAACTTCTTGCCGAAGCAAAAGCCGTTACCAAGTGCGGCCAAAATGATGTTAAAGAATTAAAGGTTGCGCTTTGGGCCGTA
>JAUWBI010000049.1 GCA_030601745.1 Phycisphaerae bacterium | reverse complement strand
TTTGTGGTTTTTGTACAGAGATATAAGTATATGCATATATACTTATGGACTGCTTTAAGAATCGTGGTTTTTGAAAGAGGGCTTTATGGTTTTTGAAAGAGGGCTTTGAGGTGGAGATTTTTTTATTTTTAGCCACAGGTTTCGCGGAGAGAAAAAAGTTTATCAGGTAATCAGGTAAACAGGAAGTGGATATCAGGGGAACAGGAGAACAGGGGGTATAGCATATAGCGTGTAGCGGATAGGGATGCTTGATGCTCGTTAGTGAGGAGTGAGCTAAAGTGAACTAAAGTGCCTAAAGTGAACTAAAGTTGGATTCTCGATGCTCATGATTGGTAATTCCCCTAAGGGTTTTCCGTTTCGCTCCAAGACTATTCACTAACGATGATTTTTGGCGTGTATCTGCTGATACGAAAACGTGCGGTTCTCCGCTGTATCTGGCGCCTACTGGCGGTTTGCGTTAGCCTTCTGGCTAACAGGTGGGTATTATAACATATTTTCAACGAAAAATCAAGAAAGAACGAGAAAAAAGAGTTTTTTTGCCCACACTTATTACTATTGAAATACGGAACTCAATCATGTATAATTTCCCTAAAGTGAGCGGAATTACTTGCCTTGTTTGGAAATGGCAGTTCTGGATTGTGTGTGCTTATAAAGAACAGAAAAATAGATGGCTGTCCCTTATTAGTATATTTTAGTAAAAACTGCGGTTTGGCAATCAGACTATGGAATCAGAACAAGTTGTAAAAAAAAGCAAGTCAGCCTGGAGGATGTTATTTGTTGGTTTTTTATTCGGGGTGTTGGTAAGTTTTCTTGTGTTGGTTATCATTGCCTTCAAGTAGGGACCTCGCGGTGAAAGTATCGAAGTGGACTTATATTCCGGGCATATAATAACTCACAAATTTTTCCTCTGGAAACGCACACATATCCGTGAGCCAAAGGGGCCTCATGTCCAGTGGGCGATTCAGCATCAAAATCCTATAAGAAGTTGGTATCGTGTAGCTTCCAGCATGTCAAGAGCGGGATGGTTTGAAAAGATGTTGGCGGTCCGCTACAAAACGCGAGAATATGTTTATGAAATTTACTCTTTACAAATACCGGAAGAAGAAAAGATTAAGCTGCTGCATCAGTACCATAAGGACCTGGATGCCTTGAAATTGAAGGAGCAGGAATACTTGAAATCACTTGATTTCATGGAATCTTCCTACATGGATTGGGAGCAGAAGCTGGAAAAAATAAAAAATGATAAAAAATAGGTGGCTGTTTAGTCATTAGTCGATAGTACTTAGTATATAGCCGGCTGAGGCCGACAGAGGCGGAGCCTGCCGTAGCACGGTTGCTTCTTAAATATTCGTCCAATTTATGCGACAATCAACAAAGCTATGTAGGGAATAAGATTGAACCCAAAGACCAATATCTTGTATAGTCCGATGAACGAGTATATCGCCACGTTGAAGGTTTCTCTGGAGATGGAGAACCATTTGCTGTGTATTCGGTAGACCCAGTCTCCGGCACAGAGACAGATCAGCGACGAGAGAAGCAGCAATGCTACGTTCAGAATCGTACACCACATAAAAAATGCTGTGATACTGTCGATATCCATGATATTTCTCCTTTATCTTTCTGCATCCAACAATGATTATACAGTCTGTATAAAACGGGAAACACAGACTTACTTTTACTTTATAACAAGTTCCCGTTGCTTCTTCAATACTCACAAATAATTTCGTATCTCCCTTCGACCCATTCGACAAGGTTCCCTTCGACAAGCTCAGGACAGGCAGGGCAGGCAATAATAATATAAAAAATCAAAATTAAAAATGCAAAAATGATGAGATTGCCGCGCTGCGCTCGCAATGACGACGGGAATATCCAATATCGAACAAGGAATTTCGAATTATGAAGTCAAAGTGGTGCGAAATGCTACTCTGCGAAGTTAGCTTCGCTACGAAGCACGAGTATCGCACGCTACCCTCTATCCTGATTTTTATGGTCGAATCCTGGTCGGACAAATGCCCTTGCATCTGGAAATATTGTTTCCGTTTTCCTGCGCAATCGGTCAAGGTGCACAAGTATGTCGAGGATGTCATCCTCCCGCTGCGGGAAATGTTTGCGCATTTGGCCCCACGCAGCGATTGAGCGGTCTATTGATATTAAAGCGATTTTTGCTGAACCATCCGAGTCTTTGGGAACTTCATCCGGACTCTGTGAAGTTTCTTCCAGAGCTCCAGTGATTGCCCTGACGAGTTTGACGTATATCAGATGCCGGTACCAGCGGATGATGTCCACCGAATCTTTGAGGCCGGCGGCTTCTGAAGCCGGGTCGGAATTCGGCAGTTCAAGTCGTACTTTCAAGCTCAGGTCATCGGCCTTTTTCTCAAATATGTCTTTTGCCGAATCAAACCAATTTCCCACCATTTCCCCATAGGCCTTTGCCGCACGAGAACATTCGTGGTTCCCGGCAGTGTCCCTGGCAATCCTATGTTCGTTCGATGCTGCCTGAAGGTCGAGAGAATCAAGGTCGATACCTTGCTCTTTGGCAGTTTCTTTGACCATCTCCAGGGTTATCCGAAACATTTCAGAAAGTTTATTCCAGAATGCCTTGTTGGTTATGTCGCGAGTTTCTGGATCGTCAAATTGTTCTTCGCTCAAAGCAAAGTTCATGCAGCGGGAGGTGAACGGACAGCGTTCACACCATCGGTCACAGTAATTGTAAATGCCCGGGATAAAATTTGGGTTTTCAGCAAGTTTCCTGATTTGTTCTTTGTCCATAGTATTCCTTTGCCCCTGGGGAAACTTTATATTTCTATGGTCGACGATAAGCGTCAACTGCGCCGAGATTTGCCTTTCTTAGATGTAAACCTTGTCCAAATTTTATCGTCCGAAGAACGGGAAAAGCTTCTTGAGTTCAGCGGCTGAGGGCTGGCGGCCGTATTCGCAAACCTCGAATGCCTCGGCACACTTTACCTTTTTACCCTTTTTTTCGCCATAAAGTTCGGTTAATTTCGGCCGGTACTTATTGGCGGTCGCCTCGAATCGGCGGCGAAAACGGTCACGAATCCTGCGGTGACTTGCGGCCCGCTCAGCTTCATTCCTGGGGATTAATCCCTCGTGGCCTGTAACACAGCCCTCGACAAACTGCGATTCGAGCTCTACAAGAGCGTTGAGCTTCTTGTCGATGACCTCGTCGATGGCAACCACCACATCCGGTTCAAATGGATTCGGTTTCTGAAAGCGGTCCGGGAAGTACAAGAAGACCGGGTTCCTGGATAGGTTTGGTGAGTCCGGGCAGAAGAACGGACAAATTACCATAAACGCAGCGTCCTGCACAAGGACACCGGTGTAACGATGGTCCGGATGGTAGTCGTTGGTGCGGTGTGCCATCACGATGTCCGCTTTCCATTCTCGAATTAGCCGCACGATAGTCTTGCGGTTTTCGAGGGTCGGCATAAGCTCGCCATCGTGGTTGTCCAGCACCTGCGTCTCGATGCCGAGGATTTTAGCTGCTTGCTGAACCTCTTTTGTCCGTCGCTGTGCCAGTGGCCCGCCGGCCATTTTCCAGTGGCCGATGTCACCGTTCGTGGTCGAGACGAATTTGACGTGATGTCCCTGCGCAGCCCACATCGCCGCCACTCCTCCGGCCCTGATTTCGCAGTCGTCGGGGTGTGCCCCGAATGCGATGATGCGCAGCTTGCCGGGGTTGTTCGGCGAGGGGGCGTTGGCACGCTCACTGGCAAGAGGGGACGTGGACAGGTCACGCTGGGCCGCTGGAGCCAGGTAGCAGGACAAGCCCAGTATCAATGCCGGTACCAGCAACACTAAGCTTAAAAAACCAAGCACATTTTTTCGCATTTTCATTATTCATCTCCTAAAAAGAAGTTATAGGAATAACCCGGCTGTCCCCACCTTCGCGGGAACACAAAACAGTCAGGCAGATTTAGTTAGCATTACACCAAAAATCGACCGAGGTGGCAATTTTTTTGTGGATTGTACCGTCCGGCACTGAATATTACCCCGGATTTCACGTATCAATTAGTCCAATAAGGCCCGAATTTGCTGTTGTATCGGTAAAGGTGCTAAAACAGGCAAGCTGATGGCCTGAGGCCGTTCTGATTAGTTTGAGGCAAAGAAATTTGCCGCCAAGGGGTTGCATTACCGGAGCCGTCGGGTTATAATTAGCGTAGACAAGCTCAGCGGTGGAGTTCATCAGATTTAAGCGGAAAAGGTCGGTCCGGAAGGCTTCTTCTAAAAAGAGAAGGCAAGCTGGTATGCGCAAAGCAAAAGGATTCACATTGGTAGAGCTTCTGGTGGTGATTGCGATTATCGCGATATTAATGGCAATTATAATACCTGTTTTACGAATAGCCAAGGAAAGAACGCGGGAAGCAATCTGTAAAGCAAATTTAAGAACTGTGGGAATAGGTTTGTTAATGTACTCGGACGAAAATGATAATACAATGGCTGATTCATCTAAAACTAATAGATTTTTATGGTACGATTCAGCAGGTAATTTTAGAAAAACTGATGATAGTGATGCCTATTGGGGTGTTGCCTATATAGATTATGTAATGGAAACTAAGGTTTTTGGTTGTCCGAGTTTAAGACGTGTTCCTGAATTAATATATTCTGTTGACCCTGAATTAATTCAGGAGGCGGCGTTTGGTCTCAATGTAAATATCAGTGGTAAAAATACGAATGCAATACGACATCATTCACAATTTATTGTAGCTCATGACCATGTTGAACCAAAAATGGAGCAGGGCAGCCGGGATATGTTTCATAATGATGGCCCCCGTACTAAGAATCTAACGCATTATCGGGAAGGAGGCAAGCGGGCAAGATTCTATTGGGACATCTTCAGACATAATATAAGAATTTATGAACGTTTCAGAACCGGCGGAAGAGCTAATATTCTATGGCTGGATGGACATGTTAATTCCCTTGAAGAAACTACAGGGGACAATGTGCCTGAACGTTGGTATACGGGTAATTAAAATATTGATTATTTAGAATTTTTTACTTAAAAGTGAAAAATAGTCTGAGGTAGAGCAACTATTTATCTTAGATATATATTTTGTCCATCAGTCTGGGGAATGCGATGCACTGTCGGATGTGCTTTTCGGCGGTGAGCCAGGCGACGGTTCTTTCGACGCCGAGTCCGAAGCCGCCGTGGGGCACCGAGCCGTATTTTCGCAGGTCCAGATACCAACGGTAATTCTCAACATCCAGGCCATATTCTGCGATTCGCGCGAGCAGCAAATCGTAATCGTCCTCTCTGACCGAGCCGCCGATGATTTCGCCGAAGCCCGCGGGGGCAAGCAAATCGAAATTCAAAACAACTCCTTCTTCGTCCCTGTCGGTCTTCATATAAAACGCCTTGGCCTCTTTTGGATAGTGCGTTACAAAGACGGGCTTGTCGTGCATTTGTGAAATAATGGTTTCGTCTGACCCGCCCAGGTCTTTGCCCCATTGAAATTCGGCGGCTAATTTGGCGTGCTTTGGATTGTTTTCGATTCTTGTATCTACTTCACCAAGCGTTGAACGCAATTCGATAAGCTCGGCGGCGATTTTGTCCTTCTGCCATTGCTTTAATTGGCCGGTTTGCTGCTTTTCGAGTTCTGCGATTTTGGTTTCCAGTTGCTGCTTCTGGTTTTTTAGTTCTTCTAATTGTTGAGCGAGGAAGTCCCGGGTTTTTTGGCCGGTCAGGATGTCAGCAACCTTGGTGTAAGTTAATCTATAGAAGGGCGGTTTGATTTTTTCGAGTGTCGCCGAATCCACGCCTAAAGTTTCAAGCTGGCTTTTATTGTTCTGCAGAACATCGGCGGCTATGAAGGAGACGAAATTTTCAGCTAATTCGAGCAGTCCATCAAGGTCGATAAAGGCCACTTCCGGCTCGACCATCCAGAACTCGGTGAGGTGCCGGCGGGTTTTACTTTTTTCCGCTCTAAACGTTGGGCCAAAGCAATAGACCTTGCCGAAGCTCATTGCCGCTGATTCTACGTGCAATTGGCCGGTCTGGGTCAGGTGCAGGGGACTTCCGAAATAATCGACTTCAAAGAGTGACTGCAGGTCTTCGCCGGCTGTAGCTGTGATGATTGGCGTATCGATTAGTATGAAGCCGTTGTCGTTAAAGAATCTGCGGATGGCGTCGATTATGGTATGGCGGATTTTGCCGATGCACCATTGGCGCTGCGAGCGAAGGTGCAGGTGGCGGTGCTTGAGGAGAAAGTCGGTGCCGTGCGATTTTGGCGTGATTGGATAGTCGGTTGTCGGCGAGACTATTTTTGCGTCGGTTACTGTTAATTCATAGCCGCCGACGCTTCTTTCATCGGCACGGACGGTGCCGGTTATGGTCAGTGATGATTCCTGGCCGAGGCGTTTTAGCCGGCTGAAAAGCTCGTCCGCTACTTTGGCTTTTTCGACGATGCACTGGCAGAGTCCGGTGCCGTCGCGGATGATTAGAAATTGTATTTTGCCGCTCGCCCGTGAATTATACAACCAGCCGGAGAGGGTGACTTGCCGTCCCACATTATTTTTTAATTCGGCTATGTAGGTTTTATTGCTGTTCGGCATCTGCTTTTTTCTCTTTACTTTTGCGACTTCTTGGCGGTTAGATTAGTACGTCATCTTCTTCGGTTTTCGGCCATTTTACATATCCAGTTTTTCACGCAAGTGATTGAGTAGTTGGTCAGTTGAGACCCTTACCTGCTCCATTGAGTTGCGGTCGCGGACGGTAACGGTTTTGTCCTCTGTTGTCTGGCCGTCAACGGTAATGCAGAAGGGGGTGCCGGCTTCGTCCTGCCTGCGGTAGCGTCGGCCAATTGCGCCTTTTTCGTCGTAGAAGCAGTTGAAATATTTTTTCAAATCATTGTAAATATTCTGCGCTATTTCCGGCATACCCTCTCTTTTGACTAACGGGAAGACGCCGACCTTTACCGGTGCAAGGGCGGGATGGAATCTCAAAAGATTTCTCGTTTCGCCGCGAACCTCTTCTTCGTCATAAGCATCGACTAAAAAGGCCAGTGCGCTCCTGTCGATGCCGGCACTTGGCTCAATTACGTAAGGGATGTAGCGCTTTTTCTGCTCGTCATCGAAGTAAGAAAGCGGGCCTGACTGATAATCTTCGGCTTCTCCGGACAGCTCGATATTTGTCAGGTCCCGGTCGTTTTCAAACCATTTATTTAGTGTTCTCATTCCGCGCTGATGCTGTCTGAGGTCGAAGTCTGTTCGGTTTGCGATGCCTTCAAGCTCCTGCCAGTCGCCTGAGCCGAACGGGAACCTGTATTCGATGTCCACGCAGGCCTTGGCATAGTGCGCAAGCTCATCCGGCTCGTGGTCGCGCAAGCGCAGGTTCTCTTTTTTTATGCCTAAGTCGATGTACCAGTTAAATCGCAATTCTTTCCAGTGCTTGTACCAATGTTCATCAGTGCCCGGCCGGCAGAAGAACTCAAGCTCGGCCTGCTCGAATTCGCGTGTTCGGAAGATAAAGGCCTTGGTGGTTACCTCGTTGCGGAAGCTCTTGCCGATTTGGGCGATGCCGAAAGGAATCTTGACTCTGGCGGTATCGAGGACGTTTCTGAAATTGGCGAAGATACCCTGAGCGGTTTCCGGCCGAAGGTACAGTGTCATTGAGTCATCGACGTTGGCGCCCATTTGCGTCTCGAACATCAGCTCAAATGGCATCGGCTCGGTAAATCGTCCTACCGTGCCGCAGTTGGGACATAGCTTGCTGCTTAAGTCCTGTGCCTTTGCCATAGCCGCATCGATTGCGATGTGTTCGGTGTGCTCTTCGGCTTGCTCCGTTACTTTTTCCTGAAGGTGGTCAACCCTGGTTCTGACATTACACTTTTTGCATTCGGCTATCAAGTCGGCGAATTGGTCGGTATGGCCGGAGGCCTTCCAGACCATCGGGTGCATCAGGATACTGCAGTCGAGGCCTACGATGTCGTCCCGCATCTGGACGGTGCTTTTCCACCATGCTTTTCTGACGTTATTCTTTAGCTCGACACCGAGCGGGCCGTAGTCGTAGCAGCTCGCCAGTCCGCCGTAGATTTCGCTCGACTGAAATATAAAGCCGCGCCGCTTGCACAGCGATACGATGTCATCGAGTTTGGTAATTTTAGCCATAGTGCTATTCCTTATTTTTTACCGCTGAGTCCGCTGAGAACGCAGAGGTAATATAATTTAGCTCTTTGCCACTGATTTCACAGGTTTCTCGGATTTAATTTATTATAAATCAGCCACAAAGGCAACAGAGAACCGAAGTTTTTAGCAAGATACGCTTCACGAGCGACGAGCCACGGACTGGCCGGGCCTTTGACGGGATTTGTTCGTATTGCGTCGTGCGTATATCGTATGTAGTATATCGGCAGAGAAATTCAGGAACTCTATATGCTTACCTGTGCGGGACAAGTTTTGATTTGACGGGGATTATGGCCTTGGATGTTGTTCGATAGAGCGCGTATTCAATTTTTCTGTTTACTGCTTGTGGTAATACTTCATCGCCTCAGGAATCAGTTTTTTGATGTTCCTGATTCTGGTCGAGTCTGCTGGGTGTGTGCTCAATATCTCCGGCGGGGCAGGGCCCTCTTTGGAAGCGGCCATTCTTTCCCAGAAGCTGACGGCCTCATTGGGATTGTAGCCGGCCATCGCCATAAATATCAGTCCCAAATGGTCTGCTTCTTTTTCGTGTACCCTGCTGTAGGGAAGCAATACACCGACCTCTGTTCCTATGCCGTAGGACTGCATAAACAGGTTCTTTGTTTTTTCAGGGCTTTTTGCCAGGGCCTTCGATAAGGCCATACCTCCCATCTCCACGATTAGACCCTGCGTCATTCTTTCGGCACCGTGCCTGGCGAAAGCGTGCGCGATTTCATGGCCCATTACGACAGCTAAACCGGTTTCTGTCCGGGTTACAGGCAGCAGGCCGGTATACACGACCACCTTTCCTCCCGGCATGCACCATGCATTTAACGACTTATCTTCGATGAGATTAAATTCCCATTGGTATCCTTTCAATCGGCCTGAGAGATTATTTTCGGTGCAATACTGTTCTACTGCCTTTTGAATTCTGCTGCCGAGACGCTTGACCATTTGGGTCTGCCCGACATTGTCGCTCAGCTTGTTTTGAGAAAGAAACTCGCTGTAGGATTCGAAACTCATCGAATTCATAATTGAATTGGGAACGAGATTGAATTGTTTTCTGCCGGTGATTGCGACCTTCGTGCAGGAAGATTGTAATAGCAGCAGACCACACAGAGCAGCCAATCGTAATTTCAAAGACGGTTTCATGGCATTTCCCCCTTTCTTTGTAAAGTCAATTTGTCAATGTTTGATGACTATACGACAAGGGGTGTAAATCAATGAATTTTCCACATACTTAACAGTATATATTAAGCAGTCGCCGTTGTCCTTTTGCAAGCTTTTTTCCACTCCTGTGCTTATTTATTTCCGTCAATTTCATTCTTGATTTGGTTCAACAAATTTATCGCCTCTATCGGTGTTAGGTTATTGACATCTGTTGAACTGAGTTTTTCGAGGACGGATTTGTGTTTCCGGACTACTCTGGTAAATCTACGCCAAGCTGTTTGAGGGCTGTTCGCACCTGCTGTCGGACCTTCCGGGCAAGCTCGATAGCTCTTTTAGCTTCAGATTCCGTTACCTCTTCGTCCTCTCCCGGATAGCGCGCAGTGATAGAATAGAGGGTCAACTGTTCTGCGTCTTGCAGTTCTACAGGCCAATCGGCATGTTCACTGCACAATTCCAGCAAGATAGATATATTGTGTGTGTATGGGAAATCCACACCACAATACACGAGAAATGCCTTTAAGTATTTTTCCGCACATTGCTGGGCATGATATGCAACTAAACGGTATGGAGGTTCCTCTTTGCCCTGGAAAGTCATAGCAAACGATGCCAGACGCAGGTCCTCATCGCCATGGATAAGCCATTGTTTAACATGATGTAAGACTCGCTCATTGGGCACTTTCATAAAGAACTCTTCCTTCCTTCCAGGCAGGTCTGGCGATTGTACCGGGTATATGGCGATCCAGCTCAAATTCTTCCGGCGTAAGAATCATTATATCTCTTGCCAAGTTCAAACCCCGTAAGGCCCTATCCATTTCGAGCATTAAATGACGGCGCTTGCCGGTAAACGAACACACTACCAGGATGTCAACGTCGCTGCGGTCATCGGCTGTTTCTCTGGCCTGGGAGCCGAAAAGGATAATTTTGTTGGGGGCAAAGCCATCAACCAGCCGTTCTTTAACATTGAGTAATATCTCATTACTTATCATAGGTTAGCCTTTTCTTTTCATTTATATTATATAAGGAGGATTTGCAGATTACAATTATTGGTTATTGATTTCCTTTCTTATTTCCTCGAGCAAATTAATCGCTTCTATCGGCGTTAAATTGTTTATATCTGTTGAGGCGAGTTTTTCCAATACGGATTTGTGTTTCTGGACGAAGAGGGAGTCTTTGTCCGGCTGTTTTGTTTTGTGTTTTGAGAGATGGGTGCCGGTTGCTTCCTTTGCGAAGGTGCTTTCCAATTCTTCTAAGATTTCTTTTGACCTATCAAGGATGGATTTAGGGACGCCAGCGAGTTTGGCGACGTGGATGCCGTAACTTTTATCTGTTCCGCCGGGCAGAATCTTGTGTAAAAAGACGACCTCGTCCATCCATTCGCGGACGGCGACGTTGCAGTTCTTGACATTCGTGAATAACTCGGCTAATTCTGTCAGTTCGTGATAATGAGTTGCAAAAAGCGTGCGGCATTTTAGTTTGTTGGCGATATGTTCGGTAATCGCCCAGGCGAGGGCCAGGCCGTCGTAAGTGCTTGTGCCGCGGCCGACCTCGTCGAGTATTACGAGGGATTTTTCGGTGGCGTTGTTGATGATGTTTGCTGTTTCGGTCATTTCGACCATAAATGTTGATTGGCCGCGAACCAGCTCATCGGAAGCGCCGACGCGGGTGAAGATTCTATCGACCAGGCCGATGGTCGCATCCTTGGCGGGGATAAAAGAGCCGGCCTGTGCCATCAGGATAAGCAGGGCGGTCTGTCTTATGTAAGTGCTTTTTCCGCTCATATTCGGGCCTGTAACAATCAGATAATCTCCAGCTTTACCGCCCAGCTCGATGTCGTTAGGTACAAACTCCGGGCCGAGCGCTTCGCCCAGGACCGGATGTTTGCCATCGTTTATGATAAGCTCGCCGCCATCGGTCATTTTCGGGCGGATGTAGTTTCGCCGCTTCGCCAGAAAGCCGAGTGCGGCAAGACAATCGCATTGGGCGAGGGTGTCGGCGAGGGCCTGCAGTCGGCTTACGTATTGAGCGGATTGTCGGCGGATGTCCTCAAAGAGCTTCTGCTCTAATTCGAGTGCCTTTTCTTCGGCGCTGAGGGCCTGGGTCTCGTATTCTTTGAGCTCGTCGGTGATGTAGCGCTCTGCGTTTTTGATTGTCTGCTTTCGCACATAGTCGGCGGGAACCTTGTCTGCTGCTGAGCGGCTTATTTCGATATAATAGCCGAAGACCCTGTTGTAGCCGATTTTTAGATGTGCGATGCCGGTTCGCTCGGCTTGCTCTTTCTGATAATTCCGCAGCCAGCTCTGGCCGTCTCTGGAAATTGAGCGTAGGCGGTCGAGCTCTTCGTTGAAGCCGGTCCTTATCACGCCGCCGTCGCGAAGATGCGAGGGACATTCCGGCTCGATTGCGGCTTCGAGCAAATCAGCTAATTCGTCCATACTGTCGCATTGGCCGGCGAGCCGCATAAGCAGGTCGGCGCCGAATTGCTGCAAGATTTCCCGCAGCGACGGTATTCGCCGTAGTGAGATTGTGAGGGCCACCAAATCTCTGGGAGTTACCCGGAAAGTACTGATGCGGGCTGCGATTCGCTCCGGGTCGGCTAATGCCGAAAGCAGTTTGCGGGTGTCGGCTAACTTAGTATCTGTCTCTTTTAATTCTTCGACTGCGTCCTGGCGAAGCTCGATGGCACCGAGGTCACACAACGGCATACACAGCCAGTTTCTAAACATTCTGCCACCCATGCCGGTCAGTGTTTCATCGAGGCAGTCCAGCAGCGAGCCTTTCGTGCTTTCGGTGCGAATGGTTCGCAGGATTTCGAGGCTTCGCAGCGTGGTTGTGTCGATTTGCAGGAATTTTTTGCGATTGATTTTTCTTAAATTCCGGATGTGGCCGAGCGTGGTTTTTTGTGTTTCGTTGAGGTATTCGATGACGGCGCCGGCAGGGCGGATGACATCATCATTGTCACTAATGCCGAAGCCTTCGAGGGTAGCCGTGCCGAAATGCTTTAGCAGGCGCTGCCTTGCCTGATAGGGGTCGAAATACCAGCCGGGACGTTCGGTTACAATGGCATTGGTCAACTGGGTGATATCTCTGGTGAGCTTTTTTGTCTCGGCTTCGAATAGTTCGCCGCGTCTGTCGGGCAGAAGACACTCAGCCGGGCTAAGCCTGAGCAGCTCATCGAGCAGTTTTTCCTCGGGCAGCTCCTGGGCGAAAAAGTGGCCGGTGGAAATATCGACCCAGCTAATTGCGGCTTCCTGTTTTGTCCCCAGACTGACCGCACAGAGGAAATTGTCCTCTTTGGCGTTCAGCAGGATATCGTCGGTGAGCGTGCCCGGAGTGACAATTCGCACGACATCGCGCTTGACAACGCCCATTGCGGTTTTTGGGTCTTCGACCTGCTCGCAGACGGCAACTCTGTATCCGGCCTGCAGCATTTTTTTTAGATACCCATCAACTGCGTGATATGGCACGCCGGCTAATGGGATGGGATTGCTGCCTTTGCTTCGGCTGGTTAAGGTCAAGCCCAGTACCTTCGAGCAGGTTTTGGCGTCCTCGTAAAAGGTCTCGTAAAAATCGCCCATTCGGAAGAACAGTATGCAGTCGGGATATTTTTGCTTGAACCGGTGAAATTGCTTCATCGCAGGCGTTAGTTTTATATCCTGTGCACCCATACTGCCAGATTATACCCGCAGTCGTCCATTTAACAACTTAAATTGAACCCTAAAAAATGGTGGCTTTCTCCATTTATTCCTTTACATCAAGTTGAAAATAGAGAAGATGGAACATCAGAATGATCGCTGGATTCGCCATGTTGTTGGCGAGGTGTTTTTGGCTTTAAATAAGAAATATTTTAATTGCCGTTTTTTGCTCTGCTTGTTATAATCGCTTTGGAGGTACCAAAAATGGAAAGAATTATTAAAGCTTTAATAGCCTATGATGGCAAATATTACTGTGCCAGGTGTTTTGAAATCGATGTATTTACTCAAGGCAAAACTATCGATGAAACAATCCAAAATCTTAAGGAAGCAATTACTCTGCACCTGGAGGGGATAGACCCTGCTGAATATGGGTTAGTTAAAAATCCAGGTCTTTTAATAATGTTTGAATGTGATCTTCAACCTGCTCATGTCTAAATTACCTACCATCTCTTACAAAGAACTGCTTAAACTTTTAAATCAATTAGATTATCAAATAGATCGCCAGCGTGGCAGTCATATTCGTATGAAAAAAATCTTGCCAAAGGGACACCACTCTATAACCATACCCGCGCACAAAGAGATTGCCAAGGGCACCCTTAATAATATTCTTAACAAGATCAGCCAATACACTAATGTCCCCAAAGAAGAACTACTCAACCGGTTAAGGAAATAGAGAAGATGAAACAGCAGAATAATCCCTGGATTTGCAATGTTCTTGGCGAGGCGGCCTGGCTTTAAATAAACAATCAAGATACGAAAAATATATGGCTGTCCCTAATTATTCCCTAATTATTCCAATTATTCCTGCTCATACGGATTATTTTGATTATGCTTTTTGTTTTTGGGCTTTGATAATTTTGGCCAGGGACCTTAACGCCTGATTTACCGACCTTGGTGTTTTAAATACCTTGGCTACGTCCGGATCCAGCAGAACGATATTAGTCCCTGCCTTGTATTTTTTGGCATATTTGCCTCTAACACCCTTAGTAAAATCATATTCTTTTCTCATAATTCCAATAGCATAACATTATATTGAAAAGATTTTGCAATTTTAGCACGTAGGGCGTGATCTGCCCACCATTTATTTTTCACCAGCCACTTATTTTGGTGGGCACTCGTGCTACGTAGCGAAGCTACTTCGCAGAGTAGCACAGCCAACCCTACGCTTGGCCGTTTAACAACTCTGTTATGATTGAGGCCGCCTGCTTTCTGGATTTGGCTTTTTGCAATTGTTTTAGCAGTTTTTCCTGTCGGCTGGTAAAGACAACAGCAGTTTGCAAATCAAAGCCGGCGACGCCGCAGAGCTGCTGGATTTTTTCTGTAAGGTTTTGGATTCCGGTGCCGAACTTTGCGCTTATCTGCACTGTGTTTGTCAGATTTTGCGGTAGTTTGCCGGCATCGAATCTGGCAGGTAAATCGGATTTGTTCAATACTGTCAGGACTTTCCCTTCGGCCCTTCGACTGTGCTTAGGAGAGGCTTCGCTCAGGGCAAGTTTGTCAGCGATTTTTTCAAGAAGGCGGTCGTCAAGCTGGTCGCCGGTTGTGCTGTTATCCAAAACGAGCAAGACCAAATCCGCCTCCTCTAAAATCTGAGCGGCTTTTTCCTGAGATTTTTTTTCGATAATATTCTCAGGTGCTGCTGCAAGCTTTTCATCCAGTCCCGCGGTGTCAATCAGTTCTACGGAAAGGGGACCGAGCCGGCACCTGGCTGAGACCCAGTCCCGGGTTGTGCCTTTAATATCGGTAACTATTGCTTTTTGCCGGCCGGCCAGATAGTTTAACAGCGTGCTTTTGCCACTGTTCGGCGGGCCTGCTATGGCCGCCTTACAGCCGTGAATAATTAGTTTTGCAGTCTGGCTGTTTTTAAGTATGCGCTCAGCGTCGGCTGTAATTTTTTTGAGGGATATTGCGTTTATGTTTTCCAGCCATTCTGCAACCTTTTTGCTTAGGCCCGCATTGATTTGATTTGTGATTATTTTGGTTCCCTCGATTGTTTTGGCCCTGGGCTGGGTGAGTTTGGCTTCGATGGCGATTGTATTGACGGTTTTTTGTGCAGACAGGATTTTGTATAGTAGCTGCTCTGCGGTCAGGAGTTTGGCTCCGTGTTGGCCGAGCAGCTGCATTATCATTTCTACGATGAGTGGATTGCCGTGACAGTTTATGGCGAAGCTATGAGTTGTCTCGCAGCCAATTATAACCTGGTCGATAGTCTTGGTGCCGTCGCAGATTGTGCCGAGCAGGATTTTGCCGGTCTTGAATTTCACCGGTTTCGTCCCTGCCGGCTTGAATATTTTTTTTACGACAGTCCCGGCTCTATCGCCGAAGACCTGAACGGTTGATATCGCACCGGTGCCTTTGCCGGTCATTACCGCGGCGAAAACACTCATAACATCCTCAATTTAAGTACTTAGAGTCATTGATGTGGTCTTCCGGCACCGCGCGATGCGCGGTAAAGTTTTGTCGCAAGGACATTGATTATCTGGAAGAAGGATATGCCTGCGAGCACTGCGGGGCCGTTGATGAGCAAGCATCCAAGCGAGGATAGCAGGCCGAGTTTAAGGATAGACGAGGGGTCTTCGAAAGGGTCTATTAGTAACGCCAAAATGATGGATGCTAAAGGTAAAACAACGATAATAAGTAAGATGACTCTTTTAATTTTTGTGAGGTTTGATTGAAAGACCGAAAGCAGGCCAATAAGCATACCTGACAAACCTGAGAAACAAATGGCGGACATTAAGAAAATAAACCAGGCTGCCTGGACGTGTCCTGCTCGGATTTCGGGCTCAGACGGCGGCTTAAATATATTGTCAATAAGGATGGGTATAGCTATGCACATAAATAGCAGCAAGTTAAACAACAAAATGCAGATTAAGAAAATGTCACACAGCTTTCTGATAAGTTTTCTGTGCTTGACAAAAATGGTTGTTTTTGGAAGGGCTGTGGGGGTTTTGCCCTTCATAAGATAGACGGCGGCCATAAGAACTGCGAATAGCATCAACCAAAACCAGATGTTGAAGAAAATTTTTGGAAGTGTTAGTGGTATCATTCGATATCTCCGAACAATTTACCTTATTTTTTCTTCGATGTACTTTCGGTAGGCCAGAACGATGCCTTTGACGACGAGGTTGGGCACGAAGGAGTCTATGAAATTACAATCGTTCTTTATGGTTTTGGCGCCGGCGCCGGTAATGACCGTTTGGGGCCATTTGTCGATTTTTCCTGCGTAACGCCTGATAACCTCCTCTAATGTTCCGAGAGCAGAATAATACAATCCACAGTTTATGGCCTCGACCGTATTTTTGCCGTATGGTGCCTTTGGCCTGGTAACTTTGATACTCGGCAGCTGGGCGGTGTTTTCTTTTAAGGCCAGTGCGCTGATTTTGAAGCCCGGGCAGATGACGCCGCCGAGAAAAATTCCTTTTTTATCAACCAGGTCGATGGTAACAGCGGTGCCGAAATCCGCTACTACTACCGCATCCTCGACGACATCATAGGCTGCTGCTGCTGAGACTACCCTGTCAGTGCCGACTTTGTCCGGTTCGTCCACCCAGAGAGTCATCGGCAGGGGTATGTCTTTACCTATGATATAAACCTTTTCGCCGAGATTGTCCTTTACGATTTGCCGGATGAGTTTGGTCCAGGCGGGTTTGACGCTGCTGACGACAATTACGCCGTTGCGTTTCTTTTCTTTCGAGCTTTCGAGGGTTGGGATTTTTTGCCAGGCGGATTTGAAACAATCTGTCAGCTTTTTGCGGGACCGGCCCGGGATGGACTTGATAAATTCTTCTTCGTCTTTAAGGAATAGCCCGATTGTGATATTTGTATTGCCGATATCGACTGCGATTATGTTCATAATTCGTGCCTTATGCCTCGTATTTATCCGTACCTTTCCGGCTACGGCTCGCTCCGCCGAGACGAGTTTACTTTATTCTTTTGCTGATGTCAATCTATAGCAATGGTATACGGAATACAAAAAATCTCGGGATTCCAGTAGACAAATTGGCCTGTTTGGTCACTATGTTTATAGAGTACCTCAAGACTTGAGGGTTCTGACTTGACAATACCAAGCGATAGAAAACTGATACAGGCCGTATTTGCCGGTGAGAATACGGCCTACGAGAAACTGTATGACCGCTATGCGCCGTTGGTTCGGGCTATCTGTTACGATACTACCCGGAATCTTGCAGATGCTCAGGACCTTGCACAGGACGTGTTTATGCGGGCATACGAGAAGTTGGGCCATTTGCGCGACCCGGAGTGTTTTGGAAAGTGGCTTGTCGGTATTGCCCGGCTGCGCTGCAAAGAATGGCGGCGCCAGAGAGCACAGGGCCGAGACAAACATGTTGGACTTGACGATGCCGAGTTGGCTACTGCTAATCCGTCGAATGACGATCGGATAGAACAGCTTCGAGAAATGATTGCGGCACTTCCGCCAAAGGAACGATTAGCTTTGCATACGTTTTATCTGCAGGACAAGTCGGCTGACAACGCTCGCAGGATAATGGGACTGTCGAGGTCAGGATTCTACCGCGTCCTCGACCGCGCTCGAAAACGGTTGGAACAGTTATTGGTTCAAGAACAGGAGAACATCCGATGAAAAAGCCATTGGATGACAATTTAGATAGAGCGTATGAGGCATTTAACCAAAAGCACGACCATTTCCGCGAGAGTCTTATGGCTTCGTTGCCCGATAGCGTCAAACAGCACAAACGGGCGGGACGAATTAACCATGCATTAGCATTTATTGGAGACACTATTATGAAAAGTAGAATAACAAAGATAGCTGCTGCAGCGGTGATAATTATCGCGGTACTTTTAGGCATACACCATTTCAGCGGCTCGATTGACGGCGCAAGCGTTGCGTGGGCTGATGTTGTTAAGCCTATTTTGAATGCCCGGACAGTAATTATGGATATACTCATTGGTCCAGAAGGACGCCAGTTAGTGATTCATGATGAAGTTATGGGCTCGCGTATCCGTCGAACCGTTTCTAACGTACAGGGTACGGACATAATTATCGATCTTGAGCAAATGAAAGTACTTGCACTTACGCACGCCGAAAAGACAGCAGTCTATATTGAATTGGGGGGTCTTCCTGACTTGCAAAATTACGTTGAGCTATTACAAGATGCGATTGTTAGGTTACAAAACAAGCCGGATTTCCAGGTTGATGACCAGGGTTTGCAGGAAATTGACGGGCAGAATTATATTGTTTTTGTTGCAGAAAGTGAGAATGAAACCATTACAATTTGGGCCGACCCGCAAACGGCTTTGCCGGTCCGCGTTAAGCAAAAGACTCCGAATATGCAAATTACATGCGATAATATGCAATTTGACGTTGCCCTTGACGAATCGAGATTCAGCATGGAAGTCCCCGACGATTACGTGATTCAACAGGCAGGAGGAATTGATTTTAAGAAATCGAGCGAAAGCGATTTTATCGAGACGTTACGCATCTGGGCCGAAATCATTGAGGATGGGCATTTTCCTGATAGTATTAATCTTGAGGATGTTGTTAAGGTTGGGCCGAAGTTTGATCTGGGATTGAAACGAGCAAATCTTACAAAACAGCAGGAAACCGAAATTGCAATGCGATGGGGACAAGGTCTGGTATTTATTCGCTTTTTCAAAGGGCAGGGACAATGGCATTATGCTGGAAAAGGAGTAAAACTGGGTGATGGTGATACACCAATATTCTGGTATCAGCCAAAAGAGTCACAGACGTGGCGTGTTATTTATGGAGATTTAAGGGTTGAAGATGTCTCTCTTGAGAATCTTCCAAAGTAAGCTTACTAACTTGAAATAACAATGCACATTAGAAAGGCAGGGTGGGTTAGATAAACTCGCTCAGGTTAGACTTTTGTTTCTTTGACCTTTTGCCACAAGAGTTCGCTCAGTTCTTTGATACCTTGGCCGGTAACTGCTGAGATTGGGTAAATCTTTTTGTTCAGCTTTTTTTTCAGGTCTTTTACTATTTTTCCGTCCGGGTCAAGGTCTATTTTATTAGCAACGATGACTTCAGGTTTTTGGGCAAGGGCTTCACTGTATTGCTCCAATTCGTGGCGTATCCCATAGTAATTTTCCACGGCGTCAGAGCCCACTGTCGGCATTATATCAAGAATGTGGACAATAATGCGTGTTCTTTCTATATGTTTCAGAAATTCATAGCCGAGTCCTGCTCCGCTGTGGGCTCCTTCGATCAGGCCGGGGATATCAGCCATAACGAACCGACGGAAGTTGCTTAGCTCGACGATGCCGAGCACCGGCTCGATTGTGGTGAAGGGATAATCGGCGATTTTCGGCCTTGCAGCCGAGCAGCGGGAGATGAGTGTGCTTTTGCCGGCATTCGGCATGCCGACCAGCCCGACATCGGCGATGAGCTTCAGTTCAAGCTTTATATTTCTTTCCTGGCCTTTTTTGCCGGGTTCGGCATATCTTGGGGTCTGATTGGTTGAGGTTGCGAAGGCCTTATTGCCTTTTCCGCCTCTTCCGCCTCGGCAGATACAGACCTTCAATCCGACCTCGCTGAGGTCTTTGAGCAGCAGGTCAAAATCCACATCGTAGATGAGTGTGCCCGGCGGGACAGGGATTACCAGGTCCCGGCCATTTGCTCCGTGTTTGTTGTTTCCTGAGCCGGGCTGGCCGTTTTGAGCGTGCCAGTGATGCTTGCCGGCGAAATCTATTAAGGTATCGAGATTTTCGACCGCCTGGAGATAGACGTTGCCACCTCTTCCGCCGTCGCCGCCGTCGGGCCCGCCTTTGGGGACGAACTTTTCCCTGCGGAAGCTGAGGCAGCCGTTGCCGCCGTCTCCTGCCTTGACCTGGATTTGTGCCTCGTCGATAAACATAACGTTCGTATTTCGTATTGCGTATATCGTATTGCGTATAAAAAAAGGATGGCATAGAACCATCCTTTTTTTACCAAAGTACTCTTGCTCTCTGTCAGACGACGTGGACTTTTCTGCCCTGGAAATGGATTGTTCCATCTGCGGTGGCGAATAATGTGTAGTCCCTGCCCATACCGACATTGGAGCCGGGGAAGAATTTTGTTCCGCACTGCCGGACGATAATTGAGCCGGCTTTTACAGATTGGCCGCCGAACAGCTTCACACTTCTATATTTCGGATTGCTGTCCCGACCGTTTCTCGTAGAGCCTTGTCCCTTTTTATGTGCCATAGGTAACTGCCTCTAATTTTAATACGAACCTGACGTTACAAGTTCATTAAACACAATTTTAACTGTTTTGTCCGGTGTTGTCCAGAAAATTTTGAAAATTTGCGATTATAAGTGGTTTTACGGTTATTCGGCCTGCAATATGGCCTTGGTTTCGTCTAATGGTATTAAACCGGAAGTAGCGAGCTTTATTTTGCCTTGGGGGTCGATAAAGAAGCTGCCGGGTATGCCAGTGGTCCGGTAAATTCTCATAACTCCGAACGGTTTCGGCATATCACCTTTATCGAGAAGGACCGTATAATTTATCCTTTGTTTGGCTACGAACCCTTTCACCAAATCCGGTTTCTCGTTTGATATGGCCAATATTGCCAATTTGTCCTCGCTGATGGTTTTTCGTAGTTCGATGAGGTGTGGGATCTCTATTCGACAGGGTGGGCACCAGGTTGCCCAGAAGATAAGTATAACATCCTTGCCGCGATAGTCGCTTAGTTTGTGCTGTTTGCCGGTGATGTCAGTCAAAGTAAAGTCCGGCGCCATTTTGCCATGCCAGGATTTGTAAGCTGGTCCCCAGGTTCTTGCGGCTTTGATGACATCGTTTAGACTCATCTTTGAGGTGGCGGTAATCTCGCTACCTGGTTTTGCAGATTCGCCGGTGCTTTTGGCGCGTGGTTCAGGTTGTGTGGGTTCAGCTGGTTGCTTTTTGCATCCTGTCAGAATCACTGCTGCGGTGAGTATAATTGCGGAGATGATAATTAGCCGTCCAGGGTGGGGCTGTTGTTGTTGCTCGGACATTTCATTTTCTCCTAAAAATTGCAGTTCAATAGTAACTATATACCTTATTTATACCGTAGCATCAAAGTCAAAGTTCAGGAAATTATGGTTTTTTAAGTGGTAGGCCGAACAGATATCCGGCCGCGCCGAACTTGCGGCATTGGTAGGATTTCACACGGCTCGAGAAAAGGGTGACCGTTAGCCCTACCTGACCGGTAATGGTTTTTTATCTACCTGAGTTTTACGGCCGGCCCGGATTTGGACGATATCATTGGCTGCGGCGTTGACCTGGTCTTTGCCGGTATAAAGCGCAAAATCGATTGTGAAAAAGCGACTTTGATGCGGCGCAAGCTTTGGGACTCGGCCGAATTTACGCTCAATTGCTCTGTTGCGTGAGAAGCCGGTACCCGGCTCCAGGCCGGTAACGTATCCGTCTTCGTAAGCCACTGGATTTTTCCAGACCGTAAAGAAAGGTAATTGTTTGATGGAAAAAGCCATAGCCACGGCCCTGTCGGCTGCGGCATTACGAAGCATAACCTTCGTCCGGCCGCTGTTATCAGCCCAAAGACGCAGACAGAACACATGCTCAGCGAATCCCGGCGTCGGCGCATGATAGATATCATAAGTTGAGACGCCTGAAGCCGAATGCTTGTTAATCGGTGTCACCTGACGCACCGGAGCGATGAACTTCGCACCAGCTTCCATCAAGGGCCTGCCGTAATTTGCATGGTAAAGAATACCGAACTCCTGTTCGATTGCGCTGCGGTTGGTTAGTTTGTCTGAGATTTGGAAGGTGTTGGAACCGGGTGCAGTTTGAATCTGCGTCCACAATTCGAGCTTTGGGCCGTGCAGACAAGCCTCATCTACTCTACCACGTATTCGTATGTCGTAAGGTGGCTGACGTTGGATAATAACTTCCACTTGTGATGCAGGGGTGTTGCCAATTTTGCCATGGAGGGTTAAATCCATCTTTGCCCTTTTGCCGGTGTTGTCGATAAACTCATCAGTGCCGGGTGCGCCGAAGAACTCCAGGCCGCATCGGACCAACCATTCGTTGAAGCCCTCCAGCCAGCCCAGACCTTGCCGTGTGTGCAGGTTGATGTATTTTGGGTGAACTAAACCCTTCACCGGCGAATCCCAGCCAAGGCGCAAATCTCCCATCAGCACTTGCTGAACAGACATCCCACGCGTGGGGACTACCTTAAAGCGGAGCTTGCCGTTGTTGACCTCGATGACCTCAACACCTTCCTGTTTGCCTCCGTGAAGCACATACTTGTGCACCGACCAGGGAACGGGGCAATCCGGCGTGAGGTCACGATTTGTGATGTGTAAGGTTTCTATATAAACGTTTTGTTCAACGTCGGTAAGGACCACACGAAAAGGCTCAACGGCCTGGGCCGGTGAAATTGCCATCGTCGCAATGATAATAGATACTAACTTTAACATTACTTTACCGCCTTTCTAAATAGTTCATCTGACATTATCCGTTTAGCTTCAGCGCAGCGATGCAGGCGCAACGAGGTCAAGCTTTTCTGTTAATGTAGCAAATCAGACTTGCAGTGCAAGTGCCTTTTTTCTTTTGTTCAATTTACTGTTTAACGTCGATAAAAGTGTCAGTTAAATTCTTACTATTTATTGTTTACTATTTCCTATTTACCGTTTATTATTTACCTCTGTCACGCCCGGTTGAAGATATATTGATTTGAGATGAAGAGGAAGATTTGTACGGGTGGGCCGGAAAAGGTCCAGGATTTTTTCTGCATATTAAGGACTGGAGAGATGAGTTACAAGAGAATCGGCTTTGGTAAACGAGTTGTTTTAGTCCTTTCTTTTGTTTTGTTGTTGGTAAACGCCGGCGTAGTTTTCGCTGATGTTAAGCTGCCGGCGGTAATAAGTGATAATATGGTTGTGCAGCGGGGGATGGAGGTGCCGATTTGGGGCTTGGCTGAGCCGGGCGAGAAGATCGAAGTTCGTTTTGACATTTATAGCTATGGTTGGCGCACAACAACGGATAAAGAGGGTAAGTGGATGGTCAAAATTGGTTCGCTCCGGCCTGGTGGGCCATTTGAGATGGTCATTAAAGGAAATAACACAATTACCCTAAAAAATATTCTGGTCGGCGAAGTCTGGGTCTGTTCCGGTCAATCGAATATGCAAATGTCGGTGAGGTCTTCAGCTAACGCTGAGCAGGAAATCGCCGGGGCTGATTATCCAAATATTCGGTTGTTCACGGTTGAACGAAAAGTGGCGGAACAGCCACAGTCCGATTGTGTAGGTGGTTGGGCGCCGTGCAGTCCGCAGACAGTTGCGGGTTTTTCAGCGGTGGCATACTATTTTGGCAGAGAGCTGCACAAAGAGCTTAATGTGCCGGTCGGCTTAATTCACACATCCTGGGGCGGTACCCCGGCCGAGGCGTGGACGAGTAAAGATGTTCTCGAATCGGATGTGGATTTTGAGCCTATTTTGAAGCGTTATGATGATGCGATTGCTAAGTATCCGCAAGCCAAGAAGAAATATGAAGAGGATGTCAAGAAATGGAAAGAGGCGGTTAAGAAGGCCAAGGCGGAGGGTAAGAAGGCGCCACGGAGACCGAGTAGACCGTTCGAGCCGTGGAATCCTCACTCGCCGGCGGGTTTGTATAATGCCATGATTGCTCCGCTGATTCCATACGGGATTGGAGGGGCGATATGGTACCAGGGCGAATCGAATGTGGGGCGGGCGTATCAGTATCGCAAGCTCTTCCCTGCAATGATTAAGAACTGGCGCAATGATTGGGGGCAGGGTGATTTTCCCTTCCTTTTCGTGCAGCTGGCTAATTTTATGGCTGTTAATCCTGAGCCGGCCGAAAGTGCCTGGGCGGAGCTGCGAGAAGCGCAGCTAATGACGTTGGCTTTAGCCAATACGGGAATGGCGGTAATCATAGACATCGGAGAGGCCGACAACATACATCCAAAAAATAAGCAGGATGTTGGTAAGCGTCTGGCGTTATGGGCTTTGGCCGGGAGCTATGGGAAAAAGCTGGTTTATTGCGGGCCTATCTACAAATCGATGAGGGTCGAGGGTAATAAGATTATCCTCCATTTTGACCACGTTGGCGGCGGACTTGTTGCCGGCGGGGGCGAGCCGTTGAACCCCGCCCCTGCCGCAGGGGTCGGGGTGAAGGGTTTCGCCATTGCCTATCTCGGCTTGGCCGAGCCAAGACCGGCCGGGGCTGACCGTAAATTTGTTTGGGCTGATGCAAAAATCGATGGCGATACGATTGTGGTCAGTAGCGACAAGGTTTCCGAGCCCCGCCCTTCGGAAGGGCTGGGCGAGCCGGTTGCTGCGCGTTATGCCTGGGCGAACAACCCGGTATGCAATCTCTATAACAAGGAAGGCCTGCCGGCCTCGCCGTTCCGCACGGACGACTGGCGGGGTATTACGGTCGGCAAGAAGTAAGACCCCCGAATCGGTATATATAAGAGCACAAGAGCAAAAGTAAGTTTTGCATTTGTGACTTATGCACTCATAATTTCTGCTGTGGGGGCAAGCGAAAATCGTTTGACAAAACAGATTTTGAGATTAGCATAAGTTCTCAAAAAGTGATTCGTGAACAGTGAATCGAACCACGAGACATAAGATACGAGATACGAGATATGATTTATTCATTTGTTAATGCGAGCACTGATGCAATTGGCCATCTGAATTTGGTCCTGTTATTCGGGCTGGTTATTTTGGGCGGCACGCTTGGTGAGCGGCTCTTTCAGAGACTTCATATTCCACAGGTTGTCGGCTGTATTATGGTCGGGATACTTCTGGGTGATGTTTTTAATTTGATAACTCCCGAAAGAATTGAAACTCTCAAGCCATTTACGATGTTTGCTCTGGGTGTAATAGGGTTTATGATTGGGTCGGAGCTGCGTGGTGATGTTTTTAAGAAGTATGGCAGGCAATTTTTCATCATTCTTTTCTCCCAGGGCATAGGAGCTTTTTTGCTGGTAGCGGTTTGCACCTCGGTGGCGGCCTGGCTCATTACGGGTAGGCTGTCGACTTCAATTGCAATGGGGCTTGTGCTTGGCGCTATTGCTTCAGCTACCGCGCCGGCGGCGACAGTAAATGTTTTGTGGGAGTATAAGACAAGAGGGCCTCTGACGGTGGCAATACTTGCTATTGTAGCCCTTGATGATGCTCTGGCGCTGCTGCTCTACCGCGGCGCAGCAACAGGTGCGAAAGCTCTTATGGGCACAGCAGGCGGCTCAGTTTTGGGCGCTACGCTTTTACTGTTGGGTGAAATCGTCGGTGCGATACTGCTGGGATTTTTAGCGGGGGTGCTGCTCTATTTTCTCTTAAAATTCGTCAGTGCTAACGATAAAATCCTGGCATTTTCGATTGCATCACTGCTGCTTGTTGTCGGCATCTCAATAATAGCGGATATGGGGCCGATTTTGCCCGCTATGGTACTGGGTATAACTATGGCCAATCTGGCGCCGCGCGAGAGCAAGGGCGTTTTTAAGCTTGTCGAGAAGTTTTCGCCGCCTATTTACATTTCGTTTTTTGTGCTGGCCGGTGCTCATATGCAGTTTGGCATGATAGGTTCGCAGATAGTTGTTATTATGATAGTAGTTTTTATTCTTTTCAGGGTAGTGGGTAAGGTAGTGGGCTGCTGGTTTGGTGCCAGGTATTCCGGCGCACCTGTTGCGGTTCGTAAATACCTGGGAATTTGTCTGCTGCCTCAGGCCGGCGTTGCCATCGGCCTTGCTATTTTGGCCGGCCAGCAGTTTAGCGCAGAGTTTGGCCATACGATTATTATGGTTGTTATGACAGCGACGTTTTTGATGGAAATAGTCGGGCCGATATTGGTTAAGGTGGGTGTTAAAAAGGCAGGTGAAATAGGACTTAATATTACAGAAGAAGACCTGATAAAGACGTACACCGTTAAGGATGTTATGGATACCAGGCCGACAAGCATTGCGCAGGATTTGCCGCTGCACCAGATTCTTGAGGTGTTCAGCACTTCTGACAGTGTGTATTATCCGGTTATTGACAGTCAATCTCGGATTACAGGGATAATCACTATCGCCGATATCAAAGAGATGTTTGCGAATCAGGACGTTGCCGGCTGGCTGCTGGCCTGTGATGTTGCCGAGCCTGTACTGGACAAGACGATGCCGAATAAACCGCTCGAAGAGGCAATGGAGCGGATGAGACGCTATGATTTGGAAAATATGCCCGTAGTGGCCGGTGGTGAGCGTGACGAGCTTGTCGGCGTTTTGGACTATCGCAAGACACTCCGCAAAATAAGTGCCGAAGTTTTGCACAGACGTAGAGTGGCAGATGAAATGGCCCCGGCAACGGGCTAAGTGAGTTCGTAGTTCATAGTTCGTAGTTCATAGTTCGTGGTCTGCGGAATACGATGTACAATGAAGCGGTTGTCTTTTGTAAAAAATAAAAGGCTTGTTACTGACAGGCAATTCAAAGCCGTTTTGGCTCGTCATCTGCGTGTTAGCGACGGCTTGCTTACGCTCTATATGGCCGAAAACGATTGCGGCTATCCGCGATTGGGTGTCTCTGTTGGCAAATCTTGCGGCGGTGCGGTTGTGCGTAATCGACTGAAAAGGCTGTTGAGAGAGGCGTTTCGGCAGAGCCAGGACGGGATTCCGGCCGGCTTTGATTATTTGCTGATGATTTCGCCTCAATGGTCGAAAAAAACCTGCTTGTTGTCAAAAGGGGCGGCAGGCCCCGTTAGAAATTCCAAAGAGGCTAAAAACACCAGGCAAAATAAGAAGATTTCTAACGGGGCAGGCACCAAAGAGGCTGTAAGGCAACTGACATTTGAGCAGGTAAAGGCCTCGTTTTTGGCTCTGGTAGATGAGGCCGTTGGTAAAATCGAGTAATCCGGGGTTTCTTTCGGCAGGGCGGAGATTTTATGGGACCCAATTTTG
>JAUWBI010000014.1 GCA_030601745.1 Phycisphaerae bacterium | reverse complement strand
CTCATTTTGCGCTTTATTATATTCGACTGGTACGAGGTGATATGTCTTTGCCATTTGGGCCGGCACCTTCTCGATTACATCAGGATGGATATCTATCTCGTCCAGGTTTACATATTCCATCCCCCGCTGGGCCGCAAGTGCAATTTGCAGCTGCTTTTCATCTATCAACCCAAGCTCAAGGAATATCCGGCCTATTTGTATGGTCCCATGCCGCTGTTTCTGGATTTTCAGGCATTCATGGACCTTTTCCCTGGTCAGAACACCCATTTTTATAAGTATCCTGCCGAGTGTTCTGCTCCTCAATTGTTCTATGGGGGGGAGCGTTTGCGCTGTTTTCATTTTTCCCATCGGGGTTTGCTCCTATAATCAATTCCGTTTCCGTTTCGAATCTACCCTATTATATAACATTAAAGCCTTTTTGGCAAGTAAATTATAAATTGGACATTTAGTTATTAGGACTGCCGGAAATGCCCGTTTTATGCCCTTTATTGCGGCGAGAAATATTCGCATCAATGCATAACTTCTTCAATCAAATACGCAGGTTTTCGCATCAAACACGCAGGTTGACTGGAAAAAAGCGGGTAAAAATGGTTAAAAAGTGCGCAAAAGTGCGCAAAAATGCGTAAAAAGTGCGCTTTTTTGCACACTTTTTTGCACCCCCCTGCGTGTTTGGTGCTATGTGGACAATTAGTATGTTGTATTTCGGGGAGGCTAAAAACTTGAAGTGAAAAGTGCAAAACCATAGTGCAAAATTCAAAATTGGCCACGAATTAGCACGAATTTTTTAGACACGGATTAACACTGATTGACACCGATAGTTCAATAGTAATTAAGCGCGGATTTTTAGAATTGACGGGAAATGCGGTTTTGGGTAGTGTTAATGGGTGAAAAAGTATGTGTGTAAGAGAGCGTGAAATTAGAGGTAAGTAAATGGAATTGCGGGAAGTAGACGAAAGAGCTAAGTTGCAGTTTGATTACGCATGGAAATGGTTTGAGTCGCATCAGAGGCAACGTATGGTTATGTTTTATTACTATTGCATCATAGTGGGTGTTCTGGCTAATGCTCTGGTCGCTTCATACAAGGGGAGTTACTCTGGACTGAGGCTCCCGATTGGGATGATGGGAACTATCACGTCTTTGGCATTTCTCTTTTTTGAAATACGGAATCGGTGGCTTTGCAAAGTAGCAGAGGATATTCTTGAGAAGCTTGAAAATGAAGTTATTTTTCCTCCGGAATTTTTGGGCAAGAATGGCAACAAAATGGGGCCACTATCGATAGAAAGAAAAATTGGAATGAGGGAAGATCAGAAGTTTGCGTTCAAACGCCTGTTTCTCAAACACAAATACTGGATTCGGCTAATGTATGTTATTGTTGCATTATACTTTCTAGTTTTTGTTGTCAGGGAGGTTATTAACTGACGGAACAGGCAGAAATCGTTATGTTGACGAGACTTCAAGTCTTTGATATTGTTATAATCTGAAATTAGATAATATTTACATTTGAAAATCTCTAAGGAGAAAAAAGGAATGGCTGAAGAAATAATACACGAAGTGCCTGTAAAAGATATAAGGGATCCTGCCAAGACTGGTTTGAATGTTAGACAAACCGATAGGGATGCCGGTGTAGAAGACTTAGCTGCGAGTATTAAAAAACACGGCCTTATAAATCCCATTGTCTTACGCGGTGAATTCGGTAAACCACCTTACGAGTTGATTTCTGGTCACAGGAGATTAGCGGCCCATAAGGTCTTACGCAAAAAAACTATAAGAGCTACGTTTAAGCCATCAAAGTATAGTGACTTCAATGCAAGAGTTGAGTCATTAGTGGAAAATATGCAAAGAATAGAGCTAAATCATGCTGATACAGCTGAAGCTATTACGGCTATGTATAAAAAGTACAAGAGAGATGAACGTAGAGTTGCAGATGATTTGGGATTGCCTTTACGAACAGTTAGAGATTACATTAAGATCGAAGAGCGCGCTTCTGATTATGCCAAAGATCTATTGCGCCGAAAGAAAGTGGAGAAAGCCGATGTTAAAAGAGCTATTGATGCGGCACAAGGAAATCTTAGAAAAGCAAATCGATTATTAGATGCAATGCCAGAATTATATGGACACGAGAAAAAGAGGGCAGTTGACTATGGCAAGGAGCATCCAAAAGCAAGTGCTGATGAGATAATCAGGGAGGCGAAAAAGGGAAGGGCATTAAAGACGGTAGTACTAAGCATAGAACCAAAAATTGACAATGCTTTAACAAAAGCTGAACGAAGTCTTTATATGAATAGAGAAGAAATTGCTTCTAAGGCATTAGAAAACTGGCTTATTGAAAACGGCTATTTGGCCCGGGACTAGCAATAGCCGGAGGGGTTCAGGCTTGAAAAATAATGAAAAACTTGAAAGAGCTATTTCGCTTATTATTTCTTGCACACGCAGAATTAAGCGACCAGTAGACTTGGTAACTTTAGCCGAAAACATCTCCTATGCAACACAGTGTATGGGTAGTTTAAAAGCCGTTGCGAATGCAGTAAGACTTTCGACTCAGCAGTTGAAAGATTTTTTAGCAGTAGAAAGATTAAGTAGCGAAGTTAAGGCGTTAGTTAAAAAACGTGCCATTGATAGTGTGGACGTGATAAAAATTTTAACTCAGTTGCCAGCGCAAAAGCAAAGGGTTTTAGCTAAGAGATTTGCCAATGGGCGGCTCAACTCAAAAGATATACGAGTTATCACGACATTTGCTAAAAAATTTCCACATAAACCTATATCAAAAGTAGTTGCAAATTATGAGAAATCTAAAGACTTTAGGGTATATGTAGTAAAGTTTCGTGTCCCTACGAGTTTTAAAAACCCAAGTAGGTTGTACAAGCGATTTATAGAGATTGTTGGGAAAGATGGGATTAAAGATTTGAGTCTAAGAGAAGATATTGGGGTTTTAGAACTTACTGTTCTCGGACACAAGAAATTAAGAGAAGCTGTGCGAGAAAGAAAGACGACACTGAGAAAATTCGTGCCATCTGTTGTAGAGGAGATTACAAGGCGGAAATGAGCAAGGAGCTTGTTAAAAAGGAAGGCGGTAAAGGTATTGGTGATCGATTGGATTTGGCACCCTACCACAAGATTTGCACAGAACTTTGGGAATGGAGAATTGGTGACTTTATAAGGGGGATGGAGGGAGAAAGGAAGGAAGGGAAAATTCTGGCGTTTGTAAGGGGTTTGCACTTTTCGGCACAATTGATATATGCAATTCGAGAACTAATTCCCGAAGAGACAACAGGCTTGAAAGTGGACTGGGGACATTTATTGGACAAAAGTGGACGCTATTGCTCTCGTGAATGTGATATTATAATCCACAAGGGACGTCACGCTCGATGGAATGGAAATGACAAACCTATTATGAATTTTAAATTTGTTAAGCAAGAGAATGTGGTGGCAGTAATAAGCTGTAAATCGTATCTCAAATCAGGTAATGTAGATAAAAAATACGTGGGGTATTTGAAACCTTTCGTGAAAAAGATTTGGTTATTTGCCGAATGTTGTGAGCCCAAACAAGTAACAGCATTAACAAGACAGGCGCAGCAGGCGGGCTATCAAAACTTTTGGTATGTGTACGAATGGTCTCGAGATACTGACAGTCACGATCCAAACGAAGGGGGCTGGCAAGATTTTGCAAAGAAATTGAGAAAATTAAAGCCAAAGACAAAAAATCGCCGATAGCCAGAGTAAAAGAAAATTGTTTAGAATATATCCACGAGTAAAGGTATAAAGTGACAACTACGCCAAATCACGTGTCTAAGTGGGCGAATAAGCTCCATAGCATCATATCCCCTTTTCATTTGAGAGGAATACGTGTTGACTGCCCTGTTTGTGGGGAGAGGGGTGCAGTGACTTCGAGATGGGTTAAAGGGCCGACAGTTAAGCCGGTGTATGTTATCCATAATAGAAACGGTACTTTAAAGAGTGTATGTGGGCTTGATGAAGACGAGGCAAGGGAAATTCGACCGGAAACTAAAGTTACTAAAAACGACCTCGGTAAAATTCTAGACGGAGCTAAAAGTTTCGTATTAATAAGTGGAGGTAAGGACAGTTTAGCAACGTTGGTATATACAAAGAAAATAGCAGAAGAAGCTGGGGCTGATTTGAGGGCTATTCATGTCGATACTACAGTTGGTTTTCCAGAAGTGACAAAGTATGTTCGGAAAGTGTGTCGGCAGCTCGATGTTAGATTATCCATTGTTCGGTCTGAAAATAATTTTTTTGATTTGGCGAAAGACTGGGGGATACCAAGTTTCAGATTCCGATGGTGTTGCAGAGAGTTAAAAATCAAGCCAATTCAGGATTTTTTAGCTAAAATCCGGGGGCGGAAAGTTGTAATTGATGGTATTCGTGCTGAGGAGTCAAATCAAAGAGCCAAGTATTTACCTATCTGGTATCATCCGAGTTTCAAATGTTTATCGGTAAGTCCCATTTTCCGTTGGACGAAAAAGAAAGTGGTGAAATATGTTGAGTCAGCCGATTTGCCTGAAAATCCAGTACGACAATTAGGTTGTTCAGCTGAGTGTTGGTGTGGTGCGTATAAAACTCCATCGGACTTTCTTAAACTCAAAGAAATTAAGCCTGAACTGTTTGATAAATTATCAGGTTTGGAAGAGCAAAGTCCAACAGGATATACATTCCTATACAGAAAAGGTAAGCAGATGCCTCTACGAGAACTCGCTTAATAGAAGGAGTTTATGCGGGGGAATTTAGAATTGGCGGCCAAAAAAGTGCTTTTTGGGTCGTTTTTGCTAAGAAAGACAGAATTATTATGGTTCTCATCCGTTAAATCCGCTTGCCCCGTGAGATAGCGAAGCGTTATCTCACTATAGTGGGGGTGTAAACCCGCGGTTAATAGAACCCGTCTTTAGCTGGCTTCACAAATGGGACATTGCAAAATGGCCCGGCGACTGTGGACGAAGCTTCTGTAGATGCTTGCATCGAACAAAGATTCGGACAAAGACGCCAAAGCCAGCTAAAAACAAATCAGCGTCAATCTGCGTTAATCTGCGTCTAATTTTTTCTTTATGTCTTCGTGTCTTTGTGGCTAATTCTTATCCTGAAATCCGTGTGAATCCGTGTCAATCCGTGTCTAAAAATCAATCAAATCTGCGGGTAGTTGTCGACAAAAATCGAAAAATCTAAAAAATTTTTATCTCCTTTTCTCACATCGAGTTACGAGAATCAGGAATCGAGAATCGAGCACTATTTTCGACTCAAACGTGCATGTTCGCCCAATTATAGAGGGACGTCTTTTTTGCCCCCGGCCGAAAACAGGCCAAGTCAATAACAAATTACCCAGTTGACCAATGAACCAGTTAACCAATCACCAATCCACTCTGTCTTCTGTCCTCTGTTGTCTGCTTTCTACTCTTTCCTATCGGCCCTCTACATCTGTCGAGAACGCTCTACAAATCGACCCTTTTATGCAAAACAAAGCCAATTTTCTGAAAAGTCAAATGAATGTATATCCATATAATACAACGGTTTATGAAAATAAATCCAATTGGACACTTGGTGAAAACAAACCCAATCAAACCCAATTTCAAAGGCAAAAAAATGCCGGATTCAGGACAATAGTACCATCAAGAGTGGGAAAAGGCAATAAAAAAGTGCATAAGAGCAAAAGTGCCTACCAGCCGTGCCAGAGCCACGGCTCGGCAGGAAGTGAGCTAAAGTTGGAGGACAGAGCTTTCAGGTGATTAGGTTCTGAGGATGGGGCCGATATCTTCCATTTCCTTTTTCACTGCCACCCTCTTTACCTTTGTGGCGGCCTTTAGTTTGGCGGTGGCCTTGTCCTGCAAAGCAGCCGGCTGGTGGGCTTTGTCGATCATTTCCTCAAAGGTAATCTTGCCGGCCTCATAAAGCTTCCAGAGGTGCTCATCGAGAAGCTGCATGCCGAATTTTTTTCCTGTTTGAATGCTCGAATCAATTCGGTAGGTCTTGTTTTCTCTGATAAGATTTGAAATGGCTGGTGTTACGAGCATAAACTCATAGGCGGCCATTCTTCCGCTGCCGGCAGCTAAAGGACAAAGGGCCTGACTGAGGACTGCTATTAGATTGATACTTAACTGGATGCGAATCTGCTCCTGCTGGCCGACCGGAAAGACGTCAATAATTCTGGTAATCGTTCCAGCGGCGCTTATTGTATGCAGTGTGCTAAAGACGAGGTGTCCTGTTTCAGCGGCCCTGATAGCGGATTCGATTGTTTCGAGGTCCCGCAATTCGCCGACTAAAATCACATCAGGGTCCATTCTTAAAACGCGTCTTAACGCCTCGGAGAAACTGGGGACATCAACGCCGACTTCCCGCTGGTTAATAATGGATTTTTTATGGGTGTGATAATATTCTATCGGTTCTTCAACGGTTATAATATGGCGGTCAAAATTTTCGTTAATATAGTTTATCATAGAGGCCAGCGTAGTGGTTTTGCCACATCCGGTTGGTCCTGTAACCAGAAACATTCCCCTCGGCCTGCGGCACAAAGCGGCGCAAATCTTGGGCAGACCTATTTCTTCAAAGGTCATAATATTCGTTGGGATAAGACGTAAGCACAGCGTGAAGTTCCCTTTCTGTCGAAAGACAGAGACGCGAAACCTCGCTTCATCGCCATAGGCAAAACCAAAGTCGGTACCTCCTTCTTCCTGAAGCTCCTGCTGATTTCGCTCAGGGGTTATGCTTTTCATTAAAGCAACAGTATCGTCCGGCCCAAGAACCTTTGTTTCGAGGGACCTGAGATGGCCGTCTATTCTCAATACCGGCGAGCGGTCAACAACAAGGTGTATATCTGAGGCTCCTTGTGAGACGCAGGCCTGCAGTAATCTGTCCATATTAACTCTTGCCACATCTTGAGAGTCATTAACTGTTGCCATTTGCGAATCCTTAATAACTATATTTTGTTTAATCCACGAGCACGCCTTCTGTCTGGGTTATTCTGACCACTTCGTCCGGCGTCGTTGTTCCTCTGAATACCTTAATCTTGCCACTTTCCCTCAGAGTTCTCATTCCGCATGCTTTCGCCGCCTTTCTCAATTCGTTAGTAGGCGCCTTTGCAAAAGCCAGCTCTCTTAATTCATTGTTTAGCTCTACCATCTCAAATATGGCGATTCGGCCTTTGAAGCCGGTATACTGGCACTGGCCACAGCCGGCCCCCTTATAGAGCGGATGCTCTTCGATATCTTCGGAGGTAATATCGAGCGATCGTAAAACATACGGGTCTATATTTTCATCAATTACTTTGCAGTTTTCGCAAATGACTCTTACGAGTCTCTGTGCCATAATGGCCTGTATCGAGCTTGCTACGAGGAACGGCTTAACACCCATATCTATTAGACGCGTAATTGCACTGGGGGCATCGTTGGTGTGCAGGGTGCTGAAGACCAGGTGTCCGGTGAGCGCTGCCTGAATTGCAATATCCGCTACGACGCCGTCTCGAATTTCTCCGATGAGTATGATATTAGGGGCCTGTCGCAGCATCGCCCGGAGAATTCTTTCAAATGTCAATTTGATTTCTTCTCTGACCTGAACCTGGTTCATTCCGTCGAAGTTATATTCCACAGGGTCCTCAGCGGTAATAATTTTCTTGTCCGGCGTGTTAAGTGCCTGCAAAGCGGCATAGAGGGTTGTGGTTTTACCGCTGCCGGTTGGGCCTGTAACCAAAAAGATTCCGTTGGGCCTTTTGATTATCCGCTGAAAATGTTCATAATCATCCTGTTCAAAGCCCAGTGCTTCTATGCCGATGTTGACGGCATCGGGGCGTAAAATTCGCAGCACTATACTTTCGCCGTGATTGCCTGGCAGAGCCGAAACACGAAAATCGATATCCTGGCCTCCAACTGCGCGTTTAATTCGGCCGTCCTGCGGCAATCTTTTTTCGGCAATGTCCATACCGGACAGAATCTTCAGGCGGGTAGTGACCGGTGCCTGCATATTCTTTGGAATGTTGTCTTTTTCCAAACAGACGCCATCAACTCGGTATCTTATGCGTACCCTATCAGCCATTGGCTCGATATGGATATCGCTGGCCCGCATAAAGCAGGCATTATCTATTATGAGATTTACCAGTCTGACAATGGGCCCGTCGTCAGCGCCACCTGCAGCTTCGGCCCGGAGGGCTTCAGCTTGCAGCTCGTGACCGGCCTCGGTAAGCTCGGCGGCGGTTGCGTCAATACTGTGTTTTAGTCTGTCATCTTCCTGCCTTTTTACTCTATCGAACGAATCTTTGATGTAAGAGCGAATTTTCGAGGGGTTTGCAAGACAGCAGTCCAGTTCGGTATTCAAGCGAAACCGAATCGCATCCATCGTATCGAGGTCTAACGGGTCGCTGATAATCAGTTTTAATCTGCCGTTATTCATACCGAGCGGCAGGATATTATGCCTTTTTATAAGTTCTTCGGGGACAAGCTTTACAGCGTCGGACGGAATGGGGGTTTGAGCTAAGTTGACGTATTCTAACCCAAATTGCTTTGCGATTGCCTTGGTCAGTGTTTCTTCGTCCAGCAGGCCGAGGTCGAGCAATATCTGGCCGAGCCGTTTATTATTGGCTTTTGAAGCCTTAATGGCGTTGATGAGCGCCTGTTTTTCTACGAGCCCGGCTTTGTAGAGTATTTCGCCTAAATGTCTGCGTTTTTTAGCCATATTTACCCCGTATTTTGCTAACCCCAGTAAAGCTGATTATAACATTATTAAGGCGGTTAGTCAACCCTCTAATTTTAACCGGAGCATATTCAGGGCTGTTTGTGCCGCTCGAAGGCGGATGAAATCTCTATCGTGTGAAAAAATAAAGCGTTTGGTTTCACAGCCGCTATCGGAATCTACGCTAATATACACCAAGCCGACGGGTTTTTGCTCGCTTCCGCCGCTTGGGCCGGCTATGCCGGTTATACCGATTGCGAAAGCGGTTCCGGCCCTTTCTCTGGCACACTGAGCCATAGCCCGGGCGACCTGGTCGCTGACGGCTCCGTGCTTTTCAATCAAATCGGCTGGTATGCCAAGCTCGCTGGTCTTAGCACTGTTGCTGTAAGTAACCCAGCCGTGGGTGAAATATCTGCTTGCTCCGGGGATGTCCGTTAGCAGCCTGGCTAAGCAGCCGCCCGTGCAGGATTCGGCTACGGCGATTGTCTTTTTCTGCTGAGCTAACTTTTCACCCACCACTTCGGCTAAAGTCCGGTCGCCTGTTCCGTATATTAGTTCTCCAAGTCTATCTGTCAAGAACTTTTCGTCTTTTTCGGCCATTTTCTGTGCCTGGATTTTATCCTTTGCCGTTGCGACAATGTGGAGGGTAATGACGCCGTGCTTGGCTGTGCAGTTGATTAGCGGATTTCTGCCCCGCCGGCAAAGGTCCCCGAGTAATTCGGCGATATTTGATTCACCCGCTCCGAAGCACTTTAATTTTCGTACTACCACATTCTGGTCGGTCACGAATCCTTTTAGCTCTGGAAGAACCGACTCTTCGAACATTTGCTTCATTTCCGATGGCACGCCGGGCAAAGCGATAATCAATTTGCCTTTTACTTCGGCCATAATGCCGGGAGCTGTACCAATATTGTTCGCAAGTGCTTTCGCACCGGCTGGCATATATGCCTGAATTGTGCACTTTTGCGGCATTTGCAAATTTAGACTGGTGAAAAAATTCTGTATCTTCTGTAGGAGTTCGTCTTTCAATTGCAATTCAGCATCGAGGAATTTTGCGAGTGCCTGGCGGGTCAAATCATCATCAGTCGGGCCCAGCCCACCGGTTGCTAATACCACATCAGCATCACTACTCGCCAGATTAAATGACCGGATAATTGAATCCGTATCATCGCCGACAGTGTAAGAGCTGACAACGGGTATGCCGATCGAAAGTAGTCTCCCGCTTAGCCAGGAAGCATTAGTGTCTATTGTCTGACCGCTGAGAAGCTCATTGCCGATGCTAACGATACTTGCTTTTTTCATAAAGGCCGATTTTAATCTGAGGCACAGGCGGAAACAAGGAAAAACACGTTCTTGCAGGTTATGAAGCAAGATACTCAGCAAGGATTAATTAGGCGGCTGGCAGGGGACCGGCCGCAACAAGCTTCTTCCTGATGGCGTCGACAGTGAGATTGAGCCCCTCGAGGGTCCGAGCGCCCAGCAAGATCAGGTCACCGGGCTCGGCAAAGACCACCTCATCTATGGTGAAGTTTTTTCCTATATGCACTATTGCGAAACCGACGCTGCGAGTGATCACTTCACCATTAGCCATAACAAAGCGGATGTCCTTCTTTTCTCTGTTGACTGATATCTTCTCTAACTTTGCCGCAGGAATCCAGGTGTATTCGCTACCCGTGTCCACCAGGAGTTTTGGTATCCGGATATATCTCGACCTATCGATGTGATTCTCAATTTTGCAACTTGTGTGAAATGCGCCCATATTTTTATAATACACTCGTTCTATAGATTATCAAGACTTTTTTTTTCTGAGCAAGAAGACCAGCGAGCCTCGTTAGAGACCCGACGGAAAAAGTCTCTAACGGGGCCAGCCAATAAGTCGAAATATTCTCATAGCTACCTCCTTTCGGCTTGTATGCCTGTTCATCATATGCATGCTATTACAAGTGTTCTTGCGGAAAATCAACTTCTATTCTTGTATTATTCCTCATCACGTCGTTGTTCTAATTATACAGTTCCGTATAAACCTTTTCATCTGGCAGATTTGCCGTATAATATCCTTGCTGTTCGAATTTTATTTCTGAAGATGTTCGTAAAGGAACTCTGGGGCAAGGTCAGCACCATTTTCCCAAGCTATTGTATGGAGGACATCAGAGATTTTAAAATTTTTAAATCTTTCTTTATCTTTTAGTGGTTCAAAGACAGGACCCCAAAGTTCTCCTTCTAAGTCAACAATTCCATTTTCCCCGTTGTTGAACCGACACCAAATCTTATAATCCCCTTTATATTTTGCTTCCTTAACGTAAATCATAATTCACTCCAAAGGTGGTATTTTCTTTAATGGCATGTGCTTCTCTGCCAATTCCCAATCTTCTAACAATTTATCTTTGTATATTTCGTGCCATTCAAATACCGCACGCAAAGCACGTTTAGGGAATTTACCTTCAACCACTCCTGTAAGAATATTAACCGTAATATGATATTCACCCTATTCTGCATGAAAATGGGGTGGTCTGTGGTCATCATAAAGCATATAAATAACAATTCCAAGAAAACGACAAATTTCAGGCATATTTATCTCCTATCAAGGAAATTATGTCATATTTTTATTATTTTTTCAGCTAACTACTGCTTATATGACTTCCGCATAAAAATTTCGTCCGGCAGATTTGCCGTATAATATCCCTGCTGTTAGATTTTTATTTTAAGTCTAAATATTTGGCCGCTTTTAATCTATGGCCAAGCATGTCCACTAATATTCCTGATTGCTCCAATGGGATATAGCCTATTAACAGTTCATATGTACCATCTGAGGCATCCATTTCCAAGAAGGCCACTTCACTAAAAATTTTCTGAAATCCTTCAACTTGAATGGATACCGGACCACAAATTTCTACTTCTTTAATCTTTTGATCCGCAAACTCTACTTTCACTATTCGCGTTTCAGCCAAATTACCTAAATCTTTCTTCCAATTCGTTGGTAATGTTAGCATACTAGCGCCTGTATCAACTAATGCGTCAAATGTTCGAGATTTATTTTTGTCAATTGGATTAGTTACTGTTACTTTTGCAACAATTCTTCCCATAACATTCGACTCCTTTATTCAAGATCTAGTGTATTATATAAATATTTTTAATTCATCCTCAACTAAATCTAACTATGCCTATGTAGTTTCCGCATATCAATATGATATTACACTATAGAAGGGGGATTTTCAAGAAAAAAATGATGTTCTTGACCCAAAAATGACTCAGGCTCTGGTCTTGCCGCCGGAAACGTTAATGACGGTGCCGTGAATGTAGGCGCTGCGGTCGGAGGCCAGGAAGCATACCGTATTGGCAACTTCACTCAGTTTGCCACTTCTTCCCAGCGGGATGGCAGCTTTCTTATAACGTTCGCGCAGTTTCTCGATGGTGATTCCGCGCGTGTAGACCAGCGCCCGTTCGTATTCCTCAGAGCGCAGAGCGGTCGGTTCCAAGATACCCGGGGCGACGCCGACAACACGGACATTGTGTTTGCCGAGCTCCTTTGCCCAGGACCTGGTCAGATTGTAGACGGCCGCCTTTGTGGCGGCATAAACACTTTGTCCTTCTGAACCTTCGGAGCCGGACTCGGAAGCCATATTGATTATGACACCGCCATTGCCGGCCTTAATCATAACCCGCGCAGCCGCCTGCGCGCACAGGAAGAGTCCTTTTTGATTAATTGAGACAACCTTGTCCCAAATCTCTTCAGTCAGCTCCTCTTTGCCCGCCGGGTCGACGAGCAGCCGCGGGATATTTATACCGGCGTTGTTGACCATAATATTAACGCTGCCAAAAGCGTCGAGTGTCGCCTGTATCATAGCGTCAACACTTGCTTTACTGGTTACATCTGTCGCAGTAGAAATATGCTCGCCGCCGAATTTCTCCTTTAACTCAGCGGCGGTTTGTTTAGCGCCTTCTTTGTCTATATCGGCGACGACAATTTTCGCTCCTACTTCGGCTAATCCCTCACAAACAGCTTTGCCGAGGCCGGAAGCCCCTCCGGTAACGATTGCGACTTTTCCTTCCAAATTAAGCCAACTCATCCAGTTTAATCTCCAAAGAATTTGATTTTTGCATAAGTTTACACACTAATTATTGCTTTGATTACGCCATCGCGGTAGCCAGCCACTATATCGAAGGCATCCTGAGTTTGTTCGAGTTTGAACCTGTGAGTTATCATAAAATCCACACTGACCTTACCGGAAGCGATTATATCTATAGCAGCCTGCGTGCATTTGTTTTGCCTTCTGATATTTATAATGGTAATTTCCTTTCTGCGTATCCTGTCGATATCAAAAGAGATTCTTTCCGTGCGGGGACTGCCAATAAGCACGAACTTTCCGCCCGGCTTGAGCAGCTCGACGGCCTGGTCGATTGTTTCCTGCTGGCCGGCACATTCAAAAACAACATTCATACCGGCGGGTTGTTGCTGAAGAATTTCTTTGACTACATCCTGCTTATTCGGATTGCCGGCCCAGGTTGCACCGCCCTGCTTTGCGCCTTTTATGCGCTCATCAATTTTCTCGGTCATATAACAGGCACGTGCATTTTCAGCGTGGACGTTGAGCAGACAGCTCAGGCCGATTGGCCCTGCCCCGAGAATCGCAACGTCTGCATCTTTTGGTAAGCAGGCCCTTTTGACAGCATATACGGCTATGGACAAGGGTTCACACAAAGCTCCCTGTTCGAGTGTAATCGCCCCGTTGGTTGGAAAACAGCATTCCTGCGGCATAACAAGATACTCACACAAACATCCACCGCCCTGCCCCGGTGCGCCAAGAAAACGGACATTATGACAGGTGTTCTCTCTGCCCTGGATGCACTGGTCACACTCGTGGCACGATACCGCCGGGTCGACCGCTACTTTGTCGGCAACCTTAACACGGGTGACCGACTTGCCCACGGCTTTAACGGTCGCAGCACATTCATGGCCTATTATGAAGGGATACTCGACAATTTGTAAACCGATTCTGCCGGTTTCGTAATAGTGCACATCGGAACCGCAGATGCCTACTCTTTCTATTTTGAGCAGAACATCGCCATCTTCTTTTATACTCGGCTCCGGCACATCCGTAAGCTCCATCTGCCTGATACCGGTCAATACAACGGCTCTCATATAACTATTCCCTTGTTATCCCGTTAGAAATTTTTCTTTTTTGTATCATACCATTGCTCTTATAGAATTTCTAACGGGCTTAATCACCTTAAACGTTAAATCTAAAACGGATAATGTCGCCGTCCTGGACAACGTAATCTTTGCCTTCGAGGCGAATTTTGCCGGCAGCTTTGAGGGCCTTTTCGCTGCCAAGCTCTTTCAGGTCGTCAAAGGCGAAAGTTTCAGCCCTAATGAAACCTCGTTTAATGTCGGTATGCACCTTGCCGGCCGCATCAAGCGCAACAGTGCCCTGCTTTATAGGCCAGGCCCGCAGCTCATCCGAGACAACCGTTAAAAAGCTAATCAAGCCCAGCGCGGAATGGCAGCTCCCGGCGAATTTACTCGCTGCCGATTCGGTGATGCCCAAATCAGCCATAAACTCCGCCCTGCTGTCGGCGTCCAATTGTACCAGCTCATATTCCAGCTTGGCACAAATTGTAGTGACCGGCACAGTGCTGTCAACACGGTCGGTAAAATCGAATTTCTTGTTTAGCTGGTCCTCGCCAACGTTTACTGCAACCACAATCGGCTTCAAGGTCAGGAATCCGAGGGACTTAATCATTTCGCGTTCAGCGTCGGTTTCGATAGCTGAGCTAATCGGCCTTTCCGATTCAATCGCCTCTTGCAATTTTTTTTGCAGGGCCAACTTCGCCTTATCGTGTGCCTGGGTCTTGGTGGGTTTATGCACCTGCTTTTCGAGTTTTTCTATGCGTGTGGCTACAAGCTCTAAATCGGCAAGCAGCAGCTCGGTCCGCAACTCTGCCAAATCTCTGTCTGGATTTACAGTGTTTCGATAAGGCGGTACGGCTGGGTCTTCAAACGCCCGGAGTACCAGAACAAACATATCAACGATTCTTATCTGGTTAATCAGCCGTCTTGCCGCAGCCCGGCCATGCTCATCGGTAAAGTTAAATCCCGGCAAGTCGAGGCAGTCGATTGTTGCATAGGTTGTTTTTTTGGGCTTGTAGTGTTCGGTCAGCCAATCGAGCCGTTCGTCGGGGACCGGCACAATAGCTTCTTCAATCTTCGTTGAGCCGACCGGCGGGATTGCCTTGCCGCTCAAGCTCGCCAGAATAGTGCTCTTGCCGGATTGCAATAAGCCAAGTAAAGCAACTTTCAATTTCACATCTCCTTGTTCGTAGTTCGTAGTTCGTAGTTGGTAGTGCTGATTTGCCGGGTCAAGGAGTGTTTCAAGCCACTCAACATTTTTGATATTTCAACGAGGTATTCTTTGAGTTCCTCGAACGCCGACTTATTTATATAATTTTGTTTGAGAGAAATTCGTAATATCGCCACACATTCAAAAACAGACCCTCTTGCTGTATCCAAAAACCTATTAAATTCCTTTTTGGTTCTTGCTGAACCCTCAGCAATATTCAATGAAATTGACACCACTGCTCGTCGTAACTGACTCGTCAGGCCAAACATCTCATCATGAGGATATCCTTTAGTCAACGAATAGATTTTGTCAACAAAGTCGATAGCTTTTTGGTAAACCACCAATTCTTCAAATTTAAAACCAATCAATTGCAACTCCCAATTCTTTTCCACAGACAGTATGGTTTTTCTACGAACAACGAACTAACAACTACGAACTATAGACGCTCCTGCCTTGAGCGTCGTAGGCGACGACAGCGGGGAAATCAACTACCTTCAGTTTCCTTACGGCTTCAGCTCCCAAATCCTCATAAGCAATTACTTCTGCGGAGGTGATGTACCGGGAGAGCAGAGCACCGGCTCCGCCGATAGTAGAGAAATGGACCGCACCGTATTTTTTCAGGGCTTCTCTAACTTCAGCGCCCCGATATCCTTTTCCGAGCATTGCTTTAAGGCCGTTGGCAATTAGTTTGGGGCTGAAAGCATCCATTCTTGATGAGGTGGTGGGGCCGGCAGCGCCGATTACCCTTCCGGGCCGGGCAGGCGTAGGGCCACAAAAGTAAATAATCGCTCCTTCAAGTTCGAACGGCAGCTCACACCCAGAGTCTATCGCCTTGCACAATCTTTTGTGTGCGATGTCCCGGGCGGTATAGATTACGCCGGTCAAAGAGACCTGGTCGCCCGCTTTTAACGAACGCACATCAGCTTGGGTCAGAGGGGATGTCAATTTCTTTATTTCACTCATACCTTTTACTTTTTCTACGAACTATTGCTCTGTCGCACACGATTTGAGAAACTGTCATTACGAGGCCACAGAATATAGCCGTGGCAATCTCATAGTATCGAACGATAGAGATTGCTTCGCTTCGCTCGCAATGACAACCATCAACTGAACTGCGACAGAGCACTATGAACTTACGAACTACCTGAGTTTACACTATATCAGCGAATTTTGCGAATTGAAAAGACCCAAAATTTCCCTTAAAATAGAATAGGAAAGCCGGCGTTACCTGCTGCTGCGGCTGAGGGAGTTTGACTGCTCGTTTCTTTTAATTTCGATGTTGCTGTCGGTCGAGGTGTGGTATAATAGTTTTATGGCTAAGTATCCGATATTTCTGGAACTGGGTGGTCGTCGTGCAGTTGTGATAGGTGCGGGGGCTGTGGCCCTGCGAAAGGCACAGGCGCTGCTTGCAGCGGGAGCCCGGGTGGTGGTAGTAGCCGAGCATGTCGATGATATGCTGACAATTCAAAATCAGGGCGCAAACGCTAAATTGATAAAGTCCAGATATTCCAAAGAATATCTGACGGGTGCGGTGCTTGCTATAGCTGCAACAAATAATCCTGAACTCAACAGACGGATATACAAGGATTGTCAGGAGCTGGAGATTTTATGTAATGTAGTTGATGAGCCGGAGCTTTGCGATTTTTTTGTGCCGGCCGTTGTGAAGCGCGGCGACCTGCAGATAGCCGTCGGCACTGAAGGTCATTGCCCGGCCTATGCCGGCCATATAAGAAAGAAGCTGGAGCAGACCTTCACCGACAAACATGGCGAGTTTGTGGCTGAGCTGGAAACGCTTCGAAAACGCATTATTAAAGATGTGCCGGGCCCCGCCGACCGTAAAACTCTTTTAGGGCAACTGGTTGATGATAAGTCGTTCGAATATTTTGTTGAAAACGGCGCAGCCACCTGGCGGGACCGAGCCGAAAAAATCATAAAAGAACATAAACCCCAGTCGTAACACGGGCTTCCAGCCCGTGCACGGGCTGGAAGCCCGTGTTACACTTCTATTTTGTCGATTGTTACCTGCAGATACTTCTGGCGGTGGCCAATGCGTCTCCTGCTGTGTTTGCGCCTGCGAAAGTGCATCGGATAGAGTTTCTTTCCTTTAACAACAGCGTCTTCAGCGGTGGTCTTAAATGAGACAACGACCTTTGCACCCTTAAGATACGGCGTGCCGATTTTTATTTTTTCGCCGTCACTCACCAACAAAACTTTGTCCAGCTCGATGGTCGTGGCATCGGGCGGGACATCGGTCAGCTCGATATTTAGACAATCGCCCTGAGCGACTTTATATTGCTTTCCGCCTTGTTCAATTACCGCATACATTCCAAGAACTCCCGGCTTTGTATAACGGCCATCTTGGCCGTTCACGGGCTGGAAGCCCGTGTCACATCCGAACAGGTGTGGTATTCTACGTATCCAATGTTTTTTTGTAAAGCAAATTATCAGATATTTTTGTGTCCTGTCATTGAATACGAAGTTAAAATTCCCGATGCCGGGTGCTCGATACTCAATGCCCGATACTCGTAAAAATGGTGAGTGGTTAATTGGTGAGCGGTGAGTGTGAGTATTTAACCAGTTAACCAATTACGAGAATCGAAGGAGCGATTTTATGCAGGTAGCTATGATACAGGACAAAATCGTGCCGGTAGAGGAGCTTGAGCCGGTTTATTTTGACCGTGGAATCTACTTTGGTGACGGGGTTTATGAGGTGGTGCGCAGCTACGACGGCAAAATTTTTGCACTTGAAGAACACCTGCAAAGATTTGCCAATAACCTTGCTGCGATTGAAATAACCGGTGTGGACATTGACCGGATTCGTTCGCGGGTCCGAAAGGCCTTTGACGCTGCGGGCATTTCCAACGCCAAGATATATTTTCACGTTACTCGCGGTTCGGCGCCGCGAAACCATATCTGGGATGCCGACTTAAAGCCCAACTTCTTTCTGACCGTTACGGAGGTGCCCGACGACGCAGAAGAAAAAAACAAAGGCATCGCAGTATCGACCCATCCTGACCGGCGATGGAAAAGATGCGACATAAAGTCGCTAAATCTGTTAGCCAATGTTCTTGCTCGCCAGGATGCCGCTCAAAAGGGTTGTGCCGAGGCGATACTTGTCGATGAGGCGGGCTTGATAACCGAAGGGGCCGGTTCAGCGTTTTTTGCGCTCTTCGGACGGACGCTCCAGACCGCTCCACTCACCGCTAATATTCTGCCTTCGATTACGCGCAAATTTGCGCTCGAGGCAGGCAAAAATATCGGATTAGAAGTAATAGAAAAATCGTTGACGCCACAGCAAGCAAGCTGTGCGGATGAGCTTTTTATCGCTGTAACTACTAAAGATATTGTTCCCGTGGTCAGATTCGATGGTAAGTCCATCGGCAATGGTAAGCCCGGCAAATATACGAAATTGCTCACGCAGGAATTCCGTTCCTTTACGGTATAAAGCCCCCGCCGTTTTGCTTGCCCCTCTGCTTCTTGCCTGCCCCTGCTTCGTTTTTGCGAAGCAAAAAGGGCAGCGGGCGAAGCAAACCGAGGGGCTTCGCACCTGTGCCTCCCTTCTTGCTTTCGCAAGAAAGCAGGGAGGTGCAGGCAAAAGCGAAGCAGCGGGGGTGCGGGACAAAAATGTCAAAGAAATTGAATTGCATTACGTATTTATAGGAGCTGAAAATGAAGAGTGGACGAGTAAGAGCGACAATCGCACCACTGCTTTTTGCATTGTTTGCAGGCGGCATATTTATTGTGGGATGTGCGACGGGAAATTCGCAGGTTAATAGCAACAGCACCGAAGATTGGAGCGGGCTGCAATTATGGTACAGTCAGCCCGCACAAAAATGGACTGAAGCGCTGGCGGTTGGCAACGGGCGGCTCGGAGCTATGGTATTCGGCGGCACGACTGTCGAGCAGATTCAGCTCAATGAGGACACCCTCTGGGCTGGACCGCCCGTGCCGGAAGACCGTGTCGGGGCCTACAAGCATATCGCCGAGGCGCGAAAGCTCATTTTCGAGGGCAAGTATTCCGAAGCACAGCGGATTATGCAAAGGGAGGTTATGGCCCCTCGGATATCACCGCGAAGCCACCAGACGCTCGGTGATTTGAGGCTTACATTCCAGCCCGGCCAGGTCATAACAGACTACCGCCGCGAGCTTGACCTTGACACTGCCATTGCACGAGTTACCTACCGCGTTGGTGATGCCACGTTTACTCGTGAGGTTTTTGCCAGCGCCGTGGACCAGTGTATTGTTGTCCGGTTATCATGTGATAAACCCGGTAAGATTAATTTCGATGTGAGCCTTTCTCGACCTGCAGATGCCACTGGTGGTGGCTTGGCACCGGACCTCATCGTGATGAAAGGCCAGGCCACACAAGACGGCAAACACAAGGGAGTGAAGTTCGAAGCACAGCTACGGATTATCCCGGAGGGCGGGAAGCTGATACCCAAGCTCTCTGCAGTAGACAAGGCCGATGCGGTAACACTGCTGTTGGTGGCAACGACGGACTACAATTTCAACGAGCCCTATAAGCCGCTTAAGAGGGACCTCGCTCGAGTCTGTGCCAAGCAGCTTGCCGCAGTCGAGAAGAAAAGTTTTGAGCGAATCAAGGCCGACCATATAGCCGAGCACCGCAGATTGTTCAGGCGTGTAAGCCTGGACCTTGGGACGACACCTGCGGCCGGCGAGCCTACCGACGAGAGACTTCGGGCCCTGCGTGAAGGGACCGAGGACCCGGCCCTGACGGCACTGTATTTCCAGTTTGGCAGATACCTTCTGATTTCCTGCTCGCGCCCCGGTACTATGCCGAGCAATCTGCAGGGTTTGTGGAACGAGCATATCGCCGCACCGTGGAACGCGGACTACCATATCAATATCAATATCCAGATGAACTACTGGCCGGCGGAGGTGACGAATCTATCAGAATGTCACGAGCCATTTTTCAAGCTGACCGAAGCGCTCATACCTTCCGGGCGAAAGACCGCACGAGATGTGTACAACTGTCGAGGCTTTGTCGCCCACCACACAACCGACGCTTGGCTCCATACAAGTCCATTCGGGAACGTCGGGTACGGGATGTGGCCTATGGGGGCGGCCTGGTGCACGCAGCACTTTATGGAGCATTACCGCTTCGGTGGCGATGAAAAATTTTTGAAGACCAGGGCCTATCCTGTACTGAAGGAAGCTTCTCTGTTCTTTCTCGACTGGCTCGTCGAACATCCCAGGACCGGCGAACTGGTCTCCGGCCCATCCAACTCACCCGAGAACCGTTTCCGCACACCTGATGGCAAAACCTGCAACCTGTCGATGGGCCCGTCGATGGACCAAGAGATAATCTGGGACACTTTTACCAACCTCATCGAAGCGGCCGAGATTCTGGGCATCGAGGATGATTTCATCAGAGAGGTCATCGCCGCCCGTTCAAAACTTGCCCTGCCTAAGATTGGCCCGGATGGCCGATTGATGGAGTGGATTGAGCCGTTTGAGGAGCCGGATCCACATCACCGTCACATCTCGCATCTGTTCGCTCTGCATCCGGGCCGGCAATATACCCACCAGCTCAAGCCGGAGATGCTCGATGCGGCCCGCAAGTCACTGGAATTTCGCGGCTTCGGCGGTGACGTGGGTTGGAGCAACGCCTGGAAGACGTGCTTTTTTGCCCGCATGCACGACGGAGAACAGGCCCACTGGTACCTTAGCCGACTGGTCGGCCGAAATGCCTTTCCGAATCTGCTGAATGGCTGCTGGCCGGGCAGGGTGTTTCAAATCGACGGCAACTATGGGGGCTGTGCCGGCATCGCTGAAATGCTGCTGCAAAGTCACGTCGGCGAAATCCACCTGCTGCCCGCGCTGCCAAAGGCGTGGGCGGAGGGCTCGGTAAAAGGATTGTGTGCGCGCGGGGGGTTCGAGGTGAACATCGCCTGGAAGGACGGAAAACTGATTAAAGCAGACATCCACGCTAAGCGCGGCGGGATTTGCAAGGTACGCCACGAAGATAAGGTCGTTGAAATCAAAACCAGGGCCGGAAAAAGCTACACCTTGAACAGACATCTCGAACGAATATGAGTAATGCCGTAAGGCATCCCCAAGCGGATTAAAGGGGCTGGCCCCGCACCAATTAGGCGTGAGCCTAAGCTCAATTGGCGCGGGGCAGGCAGGAAATTGTATAGGCCTGCTTTTGCTGTTCCACGCTAAAGTTAACGGGCAGGAATTTCTTTATTACCTCCATATTCGTTTGAAGGTGGCTGGAAAGCTCATTGGTCGTGAAAGAGCCGGCTTTTGCCATTGCCATATATATTAAAAGCTGGTCAGCTAAGAAACGGTCGATGGCAGCTCCGCTGGTCAGGAAATTTTCAGCCAAATTGACGACCTCACTAACTACCTCCTGTGATGGTTTGCCTTGCATTCCAAATGCAGTAAATACCGTTGTGCGTTCGCCGCTACAAAGTCGGATCATTGCGCAATTGCCGGGGCCGTCAGAGTCCGTTACCTCGATGTGCTCGACATTCTGGATGTTTAGCCCACTCTGGAGTAATAGTTTCCGCTGGCGCTGAGCGATGTGTGGCGGGAGTTTGGCGGTGTATATTCGGGCGTGAATTTGTGGTTCCTTACCCAGCTCACAAAGGTCGATTATCCGGTCTGTGCTTTTTTGCCACGGCTGGATATCAAAGGTTATTTTTCCGCCGCCGGCGGGATAGAAGCCGTGCTTTATCAGTTTGCAATTGCCCCGGAAACCGGCGGCTACAATGGCAGGCAGGAACGTCTCGGAAAGAAAGTCAAATGGTGGGGCCATCGGGTTATGAGTTCCGCCGGTAACGGTAACCGCTGAAGGTTTGTCGGCCAAAAATAAAGCAGGTATGACAGTCTGAATTACTAAAGAAGCGGAGCCGGCTGAGCCTATATCAAAATGAAAATCGCCGCTCTGCACAGGAGCGGGTTGAACCCCACCCCTCGGAGGGGCGGGGTGAAAATCCAATACACTTGAGCGCAGGGCAGCTCCCCGGCATTGGCCGGCGCAGATTTGACAGACGGCTCGCACACAACTGAGGTGCTGCTTTGCCAGGCCGGGATTGCGGCGAGCTGCGCGGATGTTTTCAATATGCAAACTTTTGCCGGTTATGCAGGCCAAGGCCAAGCTTGTTCGCAGTATCTGTCCTCCGCCCTCACCTGCGCTGCCATCAACGAAAACGGTTTCCATAATTATTCTTCGGGAATCTCTATCAATACATCACCAATAAGAGAACAACAAATTTGCCGGATATCGACTTTTAGTGCTCTAACTATAACAATGTCTCTCTCATTTTGCCAATCGGTTATTGTACATATAGCCGCATCTGCACCATTTCGACAGCTCAGGATAAACCTGTTCGCCGGCAGATACTGCTTTGTTATGTGCAAAAAATCCGACATTAGCTTGGTTTTGTCGCGTGTTGCGGTTATACTATTATTATCTGAGGGCACCCAAACAAAAAAACGATGTATTTGGAAAACCCTGAGAAATGACGGCTCTTGAAAATTGCTGTGGCAGATTTATGCGTAGGTGTAGAGAAGGTAATATGGCAAAAAGGTTGTATATTACAGGGTTGTCTCGAACAGGTATCGGCTTTCTTCTCTGTTCTTTGCTAACTCTGATTGTAGTTAATGATGCGATTTGCAGACCAGCAAGGCAAAATAGGCGAAGGCCGAGAAAAGTCCCTTCGCCGCGAACCGAGCTGAACCTGAAAGAAATCCCCTTTAAGATCGTATATGAAACTTACCGTAAAACCAATGGTAAAAACAACTGGGAATTGTACTTGATGAATGCAGATGGTTCCAATCCGGTTAATCTCACCAATACCCCTGACGTCGATGAGATGTACCCCCACGCTTCTGGCGATGGTACGAAGATCTGTTTCGTTGTTGATGAAGGGACAGGAAGAAGAAAGGTTCGGAGCGTCTACTATATGAACATCGACGGAACCGGGCGTGTCAAGGTTGCTGATAACGCACGGCAGCCGTGCTGGAGTCCCGATGGGAAAGCTATCGCCTATCTAAAGGGAGAGTATGAACGCTACAGTACCAGGGAGTATGCAACCTCGGAACTTTTGATTTACGACCTACAGACCCGTCAGCACAAAACGCACCCAAATAAAAGTTTACACCACATCTATGCTATTTGCTGGTCACCCGACGGCAATTGGTTTGCTGCTGCCGTACACGGAGGTATGGGTTACAGCGATACCATCCTGACTTTTGAAGCCGACGGAACAAGGGTCTTTGACCTGGGACGGTGGAGAGTCAAGGGGTGCAGGCCCGACTTTAATCTTGACGGCACGAAGATGGTATGGGGAGAGACTGACTGGAATTTATGCGTTGCCAATATTGACCTGATGTCGAGCAGCCCACGGGTCACTAATATTCGCGAAGTTGTTACCTGCCTGCGCAGGTCCAAAGTTTATCACGTTGACTTCTCACCGGATGGCAGGTACATCGCTTTTAGCTACGGCCCTTTCAAGGGAGGCCAGCAGGTAGGCGGGAAAGCGAAGGGCTGGAATATCTGCGTGAGTGATATGACAGGCAAATGGGTGCAAATCACCAGAGACGGGAATCACAACAAAGAGCCCGACTGGGTGCCGATTGCGACTCCGAGCCGGTAAGCGAAGCCAGGCTGAGGAAAAGATGCGCTCCGCGAAAAATGGCTGAGTCGAAACGATTAATTTCAATTTTAGCTATGTGCGTAGAGGAGGTAATATAGCAAAGATGTGGTATGTTACAAAAACAAAGTTGTCTGGAATACGTAGAGGCATTCTTTTGTCTGTTTTGTTAAGTCTTTTCACGGTGAATGAAGGTCTTTGCGGGTCGGAAGCGCTATCTGAGGAAAAGTTAAAAGAAATACCATTCAAGATAGTTTATGAAACCTACCGTGAAACCCACGGCAAGAAAAACTGGGAATTGTACTTGATAAATGCGGATGGTTCCAACCCGGTCAATCTCACCAATACCGCTGATGTGGACGAGATGTATCCCCACGGCTCGCCCGATGGTACGAAAATCTGTTTCGTTGCGGATGAATCCTCGCCCCTGCCGCAGGGGCGGGATGAAGGCACAGAAAGCAGGAAAGCCCGAAACGTTTACTATATGAACATCGACGGAACCGGACGCGTCAAGGTTGCTGATAATGCTCGGCAGCCATGCTGGGGTCCCGACGGGAAAACTATCGCCTATCTAAAGGGAGAATTTGCCCGTTACACGATTAAGGATTTTGCCACCAAAGGGCTTTTCTTTTACGATATAGAGACGCGCAAACACAGGGAACACCCAAATAAAAGCTTACATCATCTTTATAATATTTGCTGGTCACCAGACGGCAACTGGTTTCTTGCCACGGTGCACGGTGGTATGGGTTTCAAACACGCCAACCTGACTTTCAGAGCCAACGGAACCAAGGTCTTTGATTTGACAAAGTATGGGGTCACGGGTTGCAGGCCTGATTGCAGTCTCGATGGTAAGAAGATAACGTGGGGGTTGAGTGATTGGGTTCTATGCGTGGGCAATATCGACCTGGCATCCGCCGCACCACGGGTGACTGACGTCCGTCGCGCTATCAAGTGTGGAAAAGAGTATGAAGTTTATCACAGTGATTTCTCACCGGATGGCAGGTACATCGCATTCAGTTATGGCCCTAAGGCGACCGAACAAGTAGGTGGTAAGGCGCCGGGCTGGAATATATGTGTGAGTGATTTGGCGGGCAAATGGGTGCAAATCACCACCGATGGGAACCACAATAAGGAGCCCGATTGGGTGCCGATTCCGAGTTTGAGCCGGGAAGGGAAAAATTAAAATCCGTGGTGGTACGGGCTGCCAGCCCGTAAAAAACGGCCAGGATGGCCGTGGCACTTTATAAATTTATGCCAGGTCTTATTCGTGAAAATTAGAAGCCAAAAAAAGTTAGCGGGCGTTTTTTGTCTGCTGCTGCTCTTCGCAATTTTCTCCGGCTGCCGCCGTGCTAAGGATACCGCCGATGCGCCGCGGGTCATAAAGACAGAGAGCGGTATAGAAATGGTTATGATTCCTGGAGGTTGGTTTGAGATGGGAAGCAAGAAGGGAGCATCCGACGAGTCGTTCGTACACAGGGTATGGGTCAGTCCTTTCTGGATGGACAGATATGAAGTGGTTCAGGAGCAGTTCAAGAAGTATCAAATCTCCGACCCCTCGCACTTCAAGAATCCAAAGAACCCCTTAGAGCAGATGAACTGGACCGATGCGGCCCGGTACTGCAACGAGCGTTCACTCGCAGAGAACCTTGAGCTTTGCTACGATGAAGAAACCTGGGACTGCAACTTCGATGCAAACGGATACAGACTTCCTACGGAGGCGGAATGGGAGTACGCCTGTCGGGCGGGGACGAGGACAAAATATAGTTTTGGTAACAATGTGCGGAAACTGAAAGCCAATGCCTGGTTCGCTGATAACTCATCCGGCAGGACGCATCCTGTCGGACAAAAGAAACCCAATCTTTGGGGGCTTTACGATATGCACGGAAATGTGGCAGAATGGTGTAACGATTTTTATTCTGAGGATTATTACAAACAAAGCCCGGAGAAAAACCCAAAAGGTCCAGCCACCGGACAGGAGAGGGTCTTGCGAGGCGGCGCATGGAACTCCAGCGCCGGCACCTGCCGTTCAGCTTATCGTGCAAGCGACCCTTCCATCGATGATACCTGTCTGGCGAGCGATGCCATAGGGTTTCGCTGCGTAAGAAGGGCGCCTAACAATGTATCTACCGAACAGGATATGGCGAAAGAGAATCAGGCCCAAAGAACATCAAGAACAGGGTTCCTTTACGATGATATTTACCTCGAGCACAAAACAACCGAAGGCCATCCGGAGGCACCGCAGAGATTGGTCGCGATAGTCGAGAGGTTAAAAGCGAAAGGGTTACACTCTCAATTATTCCTGCTCACGCCGGCCCCGGCTCCTCTGGAATGGCTCACTACGGTTCACACCGCTGAATATATAGAGCGAGCCAGGAAAAGTTGCGAAGACGGCACAAGATATTTGGATTCCATAGACACTCCGGTATCACCGAAATCCTATGAAGCAGCGCTGGCGGCGGCGGGAGGAGTGCTCTCTGCAATCGACGCCGTTATGGAGGGAAAAATCTCGAACGCCTTTTGCGCAATTCGCCCGCCGGGCCACCACGCAACAAAGGATAAAGCGATGGGGTTCTGCATCTTTAACAATGTTGCCGTCGGCACCCGGTATATTCAAAAGAAATATAACCTGTCAAAGATACTTATTGTCGATTGGGATGTGCACCATGGCAACGGAACTCAGGCAATGTTTTATAATGACCCCGCCGTGCTGTACTTTAGCGTTCATCAGTATCCCTTCTATCCGGGCACCGGAAGCGAAGCGGAAAAGGGAAGCGGAAAAGGTTTGAATTACAACATCAATGTACCCTTGCCGGCTGGTTCCGGCGACGGCGATTATCTGAGAGTCTTTGAAGAGGAACTCAAGCCTGCAGCCCTTGCTTTTTCTCCGGACTTTGTACTTATCTCCGCGGGATTCGACGCCCACAAGGATGACCTGCTCGGCGGTATGGAGGTCACCGCGCAAGGATTTGCGCAACTGACGCAGACCGTCAAAGGCATAGCGGAGAAGTGCTGCGCAGGCCGGCTTGTTTCTGTTCTTGAAGGAGGGTATCATCCGGAAGGGCTGAGCGCCTCGGTAGAAGCACACATTCGCGTTTTGATGAGATAGAAGGGCAGCAAATGCTATTTCATACCTGGCCGTTTGTATTATTTTTCCTGATTGTATATCCGACCTACCTGGCTGTGAAGGGGACAAGGCTTAGACTACCCTGGCTTCTGGCCGCTTCCTATTTTTTCTACGCATGCTTCAATCCCCTGTATCTGATTCTGATAGCATATTCGACTCTGCTTGACTACACAGTTGTTGCAATAATGGAAAAGGGCAGACGCAGAAAGATGTGGCTCTCTATAAGCATAGTGAACAATCTTGCCCTGCTGAGCTTTTTCAAATACGGCGGCTTTGTTACCGAGAACCTGAACGTTCTCTTATCGTCATTGGGTATCCCGTATGCCATCCCCGCGCCCGGCATATTTCTGCCTGTCGGCTTATCGTTCTACATCTTCCAGTCGATGAGCTACACCATTGATTATTACCGCGGCAATATAGAAAGGGAGAGGAGTCTCATAAGGTACGCCACCTTCGTCTCCCTTTTTCCCCGGCTGCTGATGGGACCAATCGAAAGAGCCAGGAACCTGCTCCCGCAACTGCACAAGAGGCCCGGGATTTCCAAACAGGACATCACGGACGGGCTTTCCCTGTTCATTGTCGGTTTTTTCAAGAAAGTCGCCCTGGCCGACTATCTGGCCCTGTATGTAGATAAGGTCTATAATGCGCCCGGACAATACCAGTCGCCGGCCTTAATGCTGGCGACTTTTCTGTTTTGCTGGCAGATTTATTTCGACTTCAGCGGCTACACCGATATGGCGCGGGGCGTGGCACGAATGATGGGCTTTCGATTGATGCTGAACTTCAACAACCCGTATTTAGCGACAGGCCTGGGTGATTTCTGGTCGAGGTGGCACATCAGTCTCTCCTCCTGGTTCAAAGACTATGTCTATATTCCGCTGGGAGGAAACCGCAAAGGGACGTTTAACACGTACAAAAATATGTTTCTGACTATGGTGATTTCGGGATTGTGGCATGGTGCGGCCTGGACGTTTGTCATCTGGGGCGCGATGCACGCTCTCGGCCGCTTTGTAACGCGGGAGCTGGAAAGGACTTCGTTCTACAAGGAAAGGGTGCCGAAATTGGTGAAACAACTGCTTGTCTTTATCTTCGTAACCTTTACGTGGATTTTCTTCCGGGCGGAAAGTATAAGTGACGCATGGATTATTATAACGAGGATATTCAGCTCCGGACTGGCAAATCCTTACTGCCCATTGCTGGCTCTAACTTTGATTTTTAGTGTGTGGCTCTATCAGTTTGCTTATGAATCCAGGGTCAAGTGGCTCCTTGAGTTGAGGCCTGTGCGCATAGGAATCGTTGTTCTTATGGTTCTATACCTGGCCTTTTTTGCTCCCTCAAGTGAACAGCCGTTTATCTACCTGCAGTTCTGAGCAGTTGGGAAAGAGGTGGTAGCTAATGGAGAAAAAAGACATACTTGATGCTGGATGCTCGATGCCAGATGCTCGTAGAAGCAGAAAATCGAGAATCGAGAATCAAGAATCGAGAATCGAGGAAGTCCCTTACGGCTCCAATTGTGTGCGATTATCAGCGCGAGAGTGGCTCATCATTGGAATTGTCTTCTCGGCGTTATTGTATTTTGGGCCCACGCTCTGGGAACACATCGAGAGATTTGAGCCTGGGCCCGACTACCGCTTACCCTACGACTTAAGCAGCGACTACTGGTTGCACAACCGCTACTGTCGATGGGCCTGTTCGCCCAGCCCCTCCGAGGGGCGGGGCTCACGGTATGAAACGCTTGTAATCGGGGATTCGGTCGTTTGGGGCCATTTTGTGTCCAAAGATAACACCCTGTCGCATCATCTCAATAAAAACGCCGGCCACAATCAGTTCGCCAACCTCGGCGTGGACGGCATACATCCGGCGGCTTTAGCGGGTTTGCTAAAGTACTATGGTCGGGACATCAAAGGTGCGAACGTTATTCTGCATTTTAATCCTTTATGGATGAGCTCCAAAAAGCATGATTTGCAAATTGACAAGGAGTTCCATTTCAATCATCCGAAGCTGGTGCCGCAGTTTATTCCTAAGATTCCCTGCTATAAAGATTCGTATTCCAGGCGGCTCTCTGCTGTGGTGGAACGCTACGTAACTTTCCTGAGCTGGACTTCCCATTTGAAGATTACTTATTTCGATAGTATGGACCTGCCCGCTTGGACGCTGGAGCATCCCTACGGAAACCCTTTGAAGGCCGTTACCCTGCAACTTCCCACTTTTGAGGATGACGGTCAGAACGAACGTATTTCCTGGAAGGAGAAAGGCATAGCCAAACAGGATTTTCAGTGGGTTGAGCTTGAAACGTCACTGCAATGGAACTTTTTCCAGCAGTCAATCAAGATGTTAAAGGCAAGAGGCAACACGGTGTTCGTCCTCGTCGGCCCCTTTAATGAGCACCTGCTGAAGGGAAAGAGTATCGACACTTATCGAAGGATGAAAAGTGAAATTGAGGCCTGGCTCCGGCAGAACAACGTCCCCTACTATATGCCTGAGGCATTACCCAGTAACTTGTATGTCGATGCCAGTCATCCGTTAAGTGAAGGTTATGCTATGCTTGCGAAACAACTCTATGAAAATGAATCTTTCAGGTCCAGCATTCTCTGCTCAGAATGAAGAGTTGAGAATTAAGTCTAAAAAAGGATTCTAAATTCCAAATTCTAAATTCTAAATTTACTTATGCGTGCAGGTAAACGTCCCAGCCCATATAATTATCAAGGGCTTCAGCAATTGCATCGGCTTTTTGCGACAGGTTCACGGCAACGTGATGTTCGAAGCCCATTATGCAGATGTATTGGCAAAGAATCTGGAGGTCCGGGATTTTCATTACCCCATAGCCGCCGAAAGTATCAAGTTTATCATTTGTAAATTCACCTTCGCCCACATAAACGCTAATAACACCGGCAGCATCGTCGGTAGTGGTTCTGCAGAAGGTTGCCTTGCCCGGGGCTATCCTGCCGACGACGGTGCCATAAGTGTTGTCTTTGCCCACGGCCCCGGCAATAATCTCCTGGTAATCCATCTTTGAGCTCCTGAAGAACGACCTCGGTACATTGCTGCAATGGAACAAGACACATTTGTCGGGGTCGGCGCCGTAGTTATTGTTCCAGTCCAGAAGCGCACTCGGCCCGCCGGAAGCCAACTGGAGAATGTACATCCCTAACAAGCCCGTAATGTCAACCTCACAGGCACTGGGTACCATCGCCTCGCTCATCATACTCATAAGCGTGCAGGGAACTATTCCGAAGAATTCCTGCAGACTGGTCCAGCACTGAATGGCTGTGCCGTCAAGCTCCATATCTTTGACCCATTTGTCAATCACGCAGCCGAATTTAGCCATCTTCAAAAGTTTATCAGCGGGAATTGATTCGGTCGCAATATATGTTTTAACAGCGTTTAATTTTCTCTTAACCCTTCTGTCGTTATCGGAAAGCAGTGCAACTCTTCCAAGTATTTCGGACAAGTCTATCGTCTCTACCGAAATATCTGAAAGTTCAAGGATTTTTTCGCTGTAGCGGACGGTGTTAAACGCCCCGGTGCGAGCACCGATAGCACCAAACCTGGCGTTCTTAAGACCCTTAACAATCCTGCACACCGAAGCGAAATCGTCCAAATCCTTCTTGAATTCAGCCGACGTAACTTTAACTGTGTGTGACCGTGTCAGCGTGTACGGAATACCCGCCTGCCTGAGATTGTTGCAAACGCTGATCTTACCACAGAAGGAATCGCGTCTGTTAGCTATGCCCATTTTGCCCGGCATGTCCGGCTCAGCCTGAATCAGAATCGGCACGCCAAATCCGGAGCGTTTGATGGCCTCAGCAACTCCTTTTTCATCGCCGAAGTTCGGCAGCGTTACAATTATGCCGTCAATCCTTTCACTATTTTCCGCAAAAAGCGCAGCACACTTTTTGGCATCGGCAAAAGTCTCAACCGCACCGTATTTTGCCTCCTGCATTGACAGGGCCACCGAGTTGAAGCCATTTTTCCTGAGCACCTCAAGTATGTCTCTCCGCCCCTGTTTGGCCAACGCATCCGGAAAAAATGCTCGGTTCCCAACAATTACTCCAAACGTTGTTTTCTTCATTCTCGTCTCTCCTATTTTTTGAGGCGCCCTAAACGCCCTATTTTGCCTTTGGGAACCCCTGGCCGTAATAAGCGTTTTTACCGTGTTTCCGCAAATAGTGTTTATCCAGAAGCGCCTTGCTAATTGGACCTTGATTCGGATTTATCGTTATAGTTCCCAGGGCCATTGTTGCTATTTGCTCTAACACAACCGTAGATTCGACAGCCATTGCGGGGGTCTTACCCCAGGTGAACGGCCCATGGTTGGCCACCAGCACCGCCGGCATTTTCATCGGGTCGATACCGGCAAATCGCCTGACAATAACCTTGCCTGTGTTTAGCTCATAATCGTTTTGTATCGCATCTTCCGTCATCACTTCAGTAACAGGTATTGAGCCGTAGAAATAATCGGCGCCGGTAGTGCCGAAGCAAGGAATTTCCCGGCAGCTCTGCGCCCACATAGTTGCACCGGGCGAATGGGTATGGCATATACCGCCAACAGCTTCGAAATTTCTGTAAAGCTCAAGATGGGTTGGCGTATCCGATGAAGGCCTGAGGGCCCCTTCGATAACATTTCCGTCCAAATCAAGTAATACCATTTTGTCAGGGGTAAGCTCATCATAAGTAACACCGCTGGGCTTGATGGCTACCGCGCCCGCCGAACGGTCTATTCCGCTGACATTGCCCCAACTGTAAATGATTAGCTTCTGTCTCTGCAGCTCAATATTCGCATCACAAACGGCTTTTCTTAGCTCTTCGTACATCATAAACTCTTTAGGAAATAACACTATCCTTGATGTTCAACAGGTCCTTCATAACATTGGCCAATTTGCCGGACCAACCCTGAAGACCAAAGGCATCATGCAACTGCTTGTAAAGGGCATATAACTGCTGGTAAACCCTGTGGTTTTCGGGAATGGGTTTATAAGTGATGTCCTTCATCCCACACATAGCGGCCTGGGCATCGGCGAAATCGTCATAGCCGCCGGATTCGGCGCCAGCTACGACTGCACCGGTGATGCCGGCACCCAACGCACAGCTCTGAGCAGAGCGGGATATCTTCATCTCCCTGTCAGTTACATCAGCGTAAATCTGCATAAGCAAAGGATTCTTTTCGGCAATACCGCCGCAATTTATGACCTCTGAAACCCTGACGCCATATTCCTCAAACCGGTTGATAATAGTAAGGCCGCCAAAGGCGGTCGCCTCAATCAGCGCCCGGTAAATCGCGTGCGCGCTTGTGTGCAGCGTCTGACCTAAAATCAAGCCGGTTAATCTCTGGTCGACGAGAATAGTTCGGTTGCCGTTGTTCCAGTCGAGAGCTAACAAGCCGGACTGACCCGGTTTCAACTTTGCCGCCTTTTCGGTAAGAGCTTCGTGCGAGCCCGCCGATTCTCCGCCCGGCTGGATGTAATTGACAAACCAGTTGAAAATATCTCCCACCGCCGATTGACCCGCCTCCAGGCCAAAGAAACCCGGCAAAATGGAACCGTCAACTAAACCGCATATCCCGGGAATATCCGGCAGCTGCCGGCTTGATTCGGCCACAAGCATATCGCATGTACTTGTACCGATTATTTTGACGAGTTTGCCCGGAGCAATACCGGAACCAACGGCACCTAAATGAGCGTCAAAAGCCCCTACCGCTACGGGAATGCCGGCAGGCAATCCGAGCTTATGTGCCCATTGTTCCGTAAGCTTTCCTGCCTGCGTTTTTACGGTATAGGTTTTTTCGTAAAGCCGGCCGCGAAGCTCGCCAAGTTCAGGATGCAGCCTGGCAAGGAAGTCTTTGGCAGGCAGTCCACCCCACTGGTCGTTAAACATAGCTTTATGACCGGCGGCACACCGGCTTCGCTTGATAATATCCGGCTTGGTCGTGTCCGTTAAAACGGCGGGGACATAATCACAGCATTCAACCCAACTATAGGCCGCGTCAAAGACCGCAGGGTCGGTCCGCAAACAATGAAGGATTTTGCTGAAAAACCATTCCGACGAATACGTCCCGCCGCACTTGGCGAGGTATTCGGGATGTTCTTTTTCAGCCAGTTCGGTGAGCTCGGCGGCTTCGGCGTGGCCGGTGTGGTCTTTCCACAACCAGGCACAGGCGCTTGGATTATCTTTGAATTCATCCGACATACTCAAGGGTGTGCCGTTTTTATCAACCGGGATTGGCGTTGAGCCGGTTGTGTCGATGCCGATACCTATAATCCGGCTGGTATCAAAATCCTTATCAGCGTCCTTGGCTTCGGTTATCGCTGCTTTGACGGCAGCTTCGATACCTTTCAGGTAATCAGCCGGGTTCTGCCTTGCCAGGTTATGGTCGGCGGGGTCGAGAATGATGCCGGCTTCACCGGTTTCGTATTCATATACTGCTGTCCCCAGCTCATTACCGTTAGTAACATCAACTATCAAACACCTAACCGAGTTTGTGCCGTAATCCAGGCCAATCGTATAAGCCATATCGGGAAACTCAAAACTAAAAACTAAAATCGTTAACCTCTGAAATAGAGATAGGCCGCCAGAATCACGAGCAGCACTACTACAGAGGCCGCAACGTCGCGCCAGTCCCAACTGCCTCGCGACAGACGGCGATGCTCCTCGTTAACCGTGCCGTATGTCAGGCCGCTAATCCGCTCGTAGGACGGCGCAGACGTCCACAAACTAACTGCTATCATCACAATCACGCAGACAATAAAAATGAAAAGGCTGTAGTACTGGAAGTAAATGTTGTTTACGATCCAAAGAAATGAACCCTCCGCGTAGTGAAAATCCTCCATCAGCTTGATAGGGGTATCGACAGCCAAACGAAAGGCACCTAACAGGAAGCCGACAATCAGCGCGGCCAGGCACCCCTTACTGTTCAGTCGTTTGCTGAATATGCCTAAGAAGAAGACCACAAAGATAGGCGGGGCCAGGTATCCCTGCACACTCTGCAGATAGTGGTATAGTCCCCGTGCCCCCTGAATCACAGGCACCCAAAGCAGACCAATAATCACCATAACGGTGGTAGCGATACGACCCATCCAAACCAGTTTGTGCTGGCTTGCGCCGGGCGACAGCTTCGAATAGAAGTCCATGGTGAACAAGGTCGAGGAGGCGTTGAACACGCTCGATAACGAGCTCATCAGGGCGGCCAACAACCCGGCCACAACAAGACCTCTAACACCCACGGGAAGCACGTGTTTAACCAACAAGGGGAAAGCCGCCTGGCATTTTTCATTGTCAAGCGCCCCCGCTGTATACAAAGCTTCCTGAAGTTCCGCCATCTTTCCGCTCTTGGCCAATGCGAAGCATATCATACCGGGAATAATGAATATGAACACCGGCGACAGCTTTAGAAAGCCCGCGAATATACTCCCTCGTCGCGCCTCACCCTCGTTCGGCGCACCCAGGGCACGCTGAACGATATACTGGTCCGTGCACCAATACCACAGCCCGATGATAGGAGCACAGAAAAGCATCCCAAGCCAGGGGTATTCGCCGTTGAAGTACCAGGCCTGTCTGACGATTTCGTCGTTGGCGTTTGTTACCAGAACAGGGGCCCATGTCCCTTCCACTCCCGCAGGTATCAACGGCTTCCACAAATTAAACATGTCAGACCCACAAATTTCGCGTAACTGGCCCCAGCCGCCCAGCGCTTTGAGACCGAATATCGTCACCAGCGCCGAGCCGACCACAAGTACAACGGTCTGAACCGCGTCCGTATAGACCACGGCCCTCAACCCACCAAGAACGGTATAAATTCCCGTAAGGATAATCACAAGGAACGAGCCAATCCAGAAACTGTCCATCACCACAAATCCTAAATCGAGCCGTAACTCCGGAAGAAGGGTCCGAAAGACGACACCACCGGCGAAGACACCGACCGCTATCTTCGTGAGCACGTACCCAACTAAGGAAATGATAGAGAGCACCCAGCGGCTGGATGGAGAGAAACGACGCTCGAGGAATTCCGGCATCGTGAACACCCTGCTGCGGGCGTAGAACGGAACGAACACCCACGCCAGAATCAGCAGGCACCAGGCATGGAGCTCGTAATGAGCCATTGCCACTCCGTCAGTACAGCCAGACCCCGCAAGACCGACCAAGTGCTCGGAACCGATGTTCGACGCAAAGATGGAGGCACCGACGACCCACCATCCAAGATTTCTGCCGGCAAGAAAATAATCGTCAGCAGTGTCCCTTCTCCTGAGGATAACCCACCAGGCAACAGCCAGAAGGAGGGCAAAATACATAACGATAGCGAACCAGTCCCACGCTTCAAGACCCATCTCTTACCTTTCCCATTCTTAACTGACTCGAAAATTAAAAAACTGAAACTAACAAAAGATTTACCCCCCCTGCTTTCTTGCGAAAGCAAGAAGGGGGGTCGGCTTTTACCGAACAGAAAACTTATAAACAGTTATATGTGTGTACTTCTGGTCGGGCCTGAGAACCACAGACGGAAAATTCGGCTTGTTGGGTGAATCCGGAAAATGCTGGGGCTCCAGGCAGAATCCGTAACGGTGTTTATATATCTTATTGTCCTTACCCGTAATGCTGCCATCCAGGAAGTTGCCGGCATAGAACTGGATACCCGGTTCAGTAGTGTAAACTTCCATCACACGTCCGGTGGTCGGCTCATAAGCTCTCACAGCCAGAGCAAGTGCGTCATCGGTCTTGTTCAACACCCAGTTATGGTCATATCCCCCGCCATATTTGAGCTGCTGGTCATCCTCGTTAATCCGGGCACCAATAGCAGCCGGCCTGGTAAAATCCATTGGCGTGCCTTTTACGCTTCGCAACTCACCGGTAGGAATAAGTCCCGCATCTACCGGAGTAAAAGTGTCTGCGTTAATCATAAGTCTATGGCCAAGGATGTCACCCACGCCCTGGCCGGCTAAATTAAAGTAGCTGTGATGTGACAGATTAACGACAGTAGGTTTGTCCGTCAGAGCATCAAAGCTAATTTTCAGCTCATTGTCATTTGTAAGAGTATATGTAACAGTGCAGATAAGATTGCCGGGATAGCCCTCTTCACCGTCTTTGCTAAGATAGGTTAGTTTTAGGCCTGCGGCGTCTTCTTTTTTGAACGACTCCGCAGACCAGACCACTTTGTCGAAACCCTTGATGCCGCCATGCAGATGATTCTCGCCGTTATTTTTGGCCAGTTTATACCTGGTACCGTCGAGTGTGAACCCTCCGTTGGCAATACGATTCGCATACCGTCCGACGATTGCGCCGAAATATGGATTATTGCTCACATAGCCGGACAGAGTCTCATAGCCCAGGACAACATCCGCAATTTTTCCGTTCATATCGGGCACTTCCAGCGAAACCACAATACCTCCGTAGGTCATTATCTTTGCCTTCAGGCCGTTAGAGTTTGTAAGTGTGTACAACTCGACGGCTTCGCCGTCAGCGGTTGTGCCAAAATCCTGTTTCCGAACGCTCAACTCTGCTCGTTGCGGTTCTGGAGGGGGCTTCTCATCTCCACCACGCTTGGTACATGAACAAAACATCATTGCCATTATAAGCAACACAGCAGCCAGACAAACAAAATTCTTCTTGCTCAACATTTTTATCTCCTTTTTCCTTCTACTCTTGAACGGCTCTTTCAAAACCAACGAAATGTTATAGGGGCAACCCTGTGTGGTTGCCCTCCTTGGGAGTCCTCACGGACTGGACAGGCACATGGGCCTCTACAAATTCCGGTTTGGATGATTTTACTGTCACACCATTTGCTTTCAAGCATAATTTGTTCAAATTTGGGGAACTCATAGGGCTTGCCGGACTACACTCGGTATGCGGACTTTCCTGCCGAATACCGTCTCCACGCCAACAGCATCGAAAACCGTCCTACTCTGCGTAGTAGCAACGCTACGCAGCACGAGTTGTAAAGAGCTTAGCGAACTGGCAATTCGTAAAGGCATATACTCAACGGCGGCACACTTAGCTTATTAGAAATACCGTGAAGCAGCTTTTCTTCAATCACGACCTCGGGTGGTTTGCCGGGCTCGTTGTAGGCCATAGGGTCGGAGTGGGCAATCAGCCAGAGCCGTCCCCTGCCGACCAGTTCGGCGCCTTTTAACTCCATCGCAAGTTCATATTTGTGCTCCGTTGGGTTGACGATGGCAACGGTCAGGGCCCCCGCTGCTTCGTTTTGCGAAGCAAAACGGCGGGGGTCTTTTGTCCAGGCCGCTACCACATCAAGCGGGTAAGCGTCACCGATGACAGCCACCGGCAGAGTCCCGAAGCGCCGGCGGTAAAGTTTCAAGGCCAGGCCCGTCGTCTCGAAGGCGGCGTCGGTCTTGGTGGTCTTGATGGCGCCGATGACGTTGACGGTCTGGGCGTAGTTGGCCATAAAGACGATGTCACTACTGCGAATCATTTCGTGAAGCCCTGCGGCGATGCCCAGAGCGTCCCTGAGGAAATAACGCGTGCCAAGCTCGCCAAAGATATGTTTTCCATACCAGTAGTTCCATTCGTCGATGGCGATGCGGATGTCCTTGCCTTTGAGCGATTCAAATTTTTTGCGGTAATCGCGATGGGCCGTAACTTTGCCGCGGACCGCATCGGGGGCCTGGCGCACGTGCTCCATCACGGACTCTTTTGCTCCCTTGTAGAAGTGCTCGCTGATAAGGTCCATATGTTCGGCGCAGTTTTTCATCATACCTTCCGACCAGGAGCCGACAGCGCCGACGGCAATGAGTTTGATGGACGGGTCAACCCTGCGCATCGCCTCGGCGAAGAGGTTGTGCTTACGGACGTATTGATTCAGTGACATATAGCCTAATTGCCATCTGCCGTACATTTCGTTGCCGATGCACCACCACTTGACATTGTAAGGTTGCCGATGACCGTTAGCGAGGCGCCACATGCCCATCGGCGTATCGGCTGAGCCATTGGCGTACTCGACCTCCTCTGCCGCCGAGCGGTCGTCGCCGAGGCCGGAGTTGACGGCAATCATCGGCTCAGCACCGACCTCACGACAGAACATAATGAACTCATCGAGGCCGAAGTCGTTATGCTCGATGCCTTTCCAGGCGGGATTTTTGCGAGGGGGACGTCTGTCGCGCCAGCCGATGCCGTCTTTCCAATCGTAACCGCTGACGAAGTTGCCGCCGGGCCAGCGATAGACCGGGGAATCAAGCTCTTTGAGCAGCTTCAGCGTGTCCGCCCGCATACCCTTGATATTGTCGGCGGGCATTAGCGAAACGGTGCCGATACGGAAAGACCCGGTGCCGAAACCAACAATCTCCAACCGTGCATCGTCAGTATCGGCGCCGGCTGTGAAACGCAAGGGTGTCTTGATGTAATCAGCGATGAGTGTACCGATTGTGATAGTTTGTCGGCCATTTTGACCCGGCCCCCATATAAGACTAACCTTTATCGGCGCAGCCTTAGAAACGCCGGCAATTACGATTCGGCCCGTGTATTCTTTTCCTTTAACCAACCCCAGCTTATCCTGAAATATTCCACAGGGCTGACCATCACCGGACAATTGTATCTGGGGCGTATGCTCACCGACAAAAGAGTTCTCTTTGCGCATTTTGACCGCGTTTCTTTCGCCGACGATTTTCCACGGTGATTGCTTGTCACCGACGGGGTAGAAGAACTTGCGGTCTTCGAGCATCTCAGCCCAGATGCCGCCGTAAATGCACCGGCCGAGGTGTTCGATAAACTGGCCATAGATGTATTTCGAAATCGGCTCGCCGGTCTCGCTCGCATCGATTTTTACTGCCAGCTTCGTAGTAGGGGCAACCCTATGTGGTTGCCCTGGGCAGGCACACGGGCCTGCCCGTACGAGCAGCTCCAGCCGCAGGTCGTCAAACAATGCCTTGCCCGTGGACAGGCCCCAGCCGCCAAACAGACAGTTGATTTCCACGACGGAATGGTCTCCTGAGTCGAACACGAGTTCGACCCGCGTCCAGTCTTTAGTTCCGGTAACTGCCGGCGTTTGCAAGGGCTGAATGTTGTGCAGATTCAACAATGCACCCTTACCGGAGCCGGCAGCCAGATTTTCCGTTTTAATCCAGCCGGATAACCTGTATTGTGAGCGCGGCTTGACGGCCACCGAGGTCAGCCACCCAATATCGGCCCCGCTTTCTGACGACAGCATAACGGCCCGTTTGCCTGTTCGCCCCGCCCCTCCGAGGGGCGGGGTTCGCCCGCCCTCAACATACTTGAATTCGCCTTGTCCGCGGTACGTTCGTTTTTCCCAGCCGGCGGGCTTATTATTGACTGCTTTTTCAAATGAGGGGTTGCGTATCACCCCCGGCGGCGTCAGGGGCTGCGCCGCCGACTCATCTCGCGCCAGCCAGACCGCCATCTCGCCGGTGCCGCGATGCGCCCAGGCATAATAAGGAATCGCAACGAAATCCTGCTCCTTCTTCGATACGGATTTGGCGTCTTTGCCGTAACTCAAAGCGACGGCTTTGGCACGAATCACCGTTACGCCATTGAGCATATCCTTGCGGTATTCGGCCGTGAGTTTGGTGTCATCCGTCAGGACAACGTTAAGAACCTGGCCGTTGTTGTCCGGCCATTCAGCACAGTACACGATTGGGCCTCGCTCCAGCGCCACCTTGCCCGTGTTTTCCGTAACTTTCTCGTGAGACAGCACTCGCCGCACCGGCATAGGCAGATTTAACTCGATGACATCGCCTTTCCTCCACCTGCGTCGGATTCGAGCGAAGCCTTTCTCCAGGTTGAGAGCAAGCCCTTTGCCGTTGACTTTGAGCATCGCTTTCTCATCGCTGCCATTCATATAACGGTACAAGTCGCTCGGCACGGGCTGATTCCTCGCCCAGCCGGGAATGCGAACACAAATCGTAAATTCCGCCGAACGCTTCGGAGCAACCGTCATCTTCACCTGCCCGTCCCACGGGTACCGCGTCTGCTGCTTTATCCGCACGGTGTTGTTTTTCATCCTGACCGTGGCGGAGCCGCCGACGAACAGGTTGATGTACAGCTTGTCACCCGCTTGTGCGTATGCGTATCGAGGCACCGAGGCCATAAAACGGGTTATGTTCCCCGGACAGCAGGCACACGGAAACCACGGACTGCGCTTGTGCTGGCCGCGCGACTCAAGCGGATTGGGATAGAAAAAGCTGTCACCTTTGAGCGATACGCCCGAAATCAAACCGTTATAGAGGGTCCGCTCTAATACATCGATGTACTTCGCATCGGCGCCGAATAGGAACATCCGGTGGTTCCACATAACGTTGCCAATGGCGGCGCAGGTCTCGCAGTAGGCACTGGCGTTGGGCAGCTCGTAATTATTGCCGAAGGCTTCACCTGCACCGCGGGCTCCGATACCGCCGGTCAGATACAGTTTTTTCGTGACGACGTTGTTCCATATCCGGTCGATTGCTTTGACGTAACGGTGGTCACCGGTAAGCGCTGCAACATCCGCCATTCCGCAATACATATAAGAGGCCCGGACGGCGTGGCCCACCGCTTCGCTTTGCTCAACCACCCTCTGATGCGCCTGACGGTATGCGTTGCCGTCGGGCCCGCGAGTATCAAGATAGAACTTCGCCAGCTTCAAATACTTCTCGTTCCCTGTGCTCCGGTACAGCCTCGCCAGCCCCATCTCAATTATCTGGTGACCGGGTGCAGTTTCGTTCTTGCCCGGGCCGAATACCGTATCTAAAAAGTCAGCATTTTTAATCGCAACGTCCAGTAGAGTGCGTTTGCCGGTCGCCTGATAATGTGCGACCGCCGCCTCATAAAGATGGCCCATATTATACAATTCGTGACTGCCCCCCAGTTTTGACCAGCGTTCTTTGCCGAACCAGTTAATCAGTTTCTTCGAATTATTCGTCCGGCAGGTGAACAGGTAGCCGTCATCTTCCTGCGCGGCAGCGATTTTGACAATCAGCTCATCCAGGTATTTCTCAAGCTTCGGGTCGGGATGAACGCTCAACGAGTATGCGGCTCCTTCAAGAATCTTGTACGGGTCCGTATCATCAAAGGGGTAGCCGCCGCGATGCTCGCCCAGCCCCTCCGAGGGGCGGGGCTCACCCTTCATCAATCCACCGGCTATGGCGAAGTTGTCAATCCGCCCGGTTTCCGCGCACTTTCCGAAAGCGTAAGGAATCGACACTTCTCGGTTGGTTTCAATTCGGGGCGCCCAGAATTCATCGGCAACCTTAACATCGGTGAACGATACCGGTTCAATAGGATAATCCTTCTTCTTATGCCCAGCTCCCTTCTTGAGCTCCTCCCCTGTGGGGTTCGCATCAGCATTGCATCCTTGAAGACCCATTGAAAAACAAATCCCAACTACCACTACCAGCGCAGTTATTCGCCTCACGTCCATAATAACTCCTTTCCATTTCCGAAAAGATATCAGGGGGTTCCCGCAAAGCGGGGGCCCAATAGATACCGGCAAAAACACCGGATTGTTTGACCGTCATAATACCCGACTCGGCTGCCAAACGTCAAGCCATTTCACGGCTGATGATATACGCTTTTGGACTTGACAGTGCCCTCTGAGATGCTATTGTTCACAACTGGGTTCCCATTTTCCGTGGTCTCCAAACGCAAAAAAGGTGCGTTATCCCCGTCAGTTTGCTCCGACAAACTGCCGGGGCAACTTGCAGGACATCGACGGACATTTGGGGGTTCCCGTCAATAAACCGACGCCGACTTCTAACGAGTGAAACGAGAAAAGATAGAAGGATTTATATCTGAATGTATTCGAATGACAGACTTCGGCGAGCTCAGTCGAGCCGTGTAATCGGGACCCCATTTTGCAATAAGTCGCAAAATGGGAACCCCGTCCTGCAGATGCAGGGGATTGTGAAGGAGTTTGCCGGCACACGGGCGCTCGATGAAGTTGATTTCGATGTCCGCCCCGGTGAGGTCCATGCCCTAATCGGCGAGAACGGCGCAGGCAAATCGACGCTGATGAACGTCCTGGCCGGCCGGTTCGACGACTACGATGGGCTTATCACCTTTGACGGCCGCCAGGTGAGGATAACCAGCCCTCGTCAGGCCCGCGATATGGGCATCGCCGTGATATACCAGGAGCTGAGCGTGCTGCCCAATTTCACCGTGGCCGAGAACATCATGCTCGGCGACGAAAAAGCGGGACGCTGGACGCGCAAACTGGACCGCGCATCAATCAATGCCGGGGCACGCAAAATCATTGAATACCTGCGTTTCGACCTGGACCCTGATGAGCCGGTCGAGAAGCTCAGCAAGGCCCGGCAGTGCCTCGTCGAGATTGCCGGCGCACTGCGCCGCAACATCAGGTCTCGTCCTGGCAAAGGCTGGCCAAGCCGGAGCCAGATACTCGTGTTCGACGAACCCACTGCCTCATTAGGTAGTGAAGACATCGACAAGCTCTTCGGCGTAATCAAGGACCTCAGGGACAAAGGGCTGGCGATGGTGTATATCTCACACCGCCTGGCGGAACTGCCCATAATCGCCGACCGTGTTACCGTACTGCGCGACGGCAGGACGGTAGGCACCAGAGCCATTACCGACTGTCAGATATCGGAGCTGACCCGAATGATGCTTGGACACGACCTGGCCGAGGCCTTTCCGGCGAAGTCGCCGCAGGCGGAAAAGACGAACCGGCCGGGCAAAGTCATCCTCAAGGTGGACGGCCTGAGTCGTCCGGGCGTGTTTGAAAACATCTCCTTCGAACTGCGCGAGGGCGAGATTCTGGGCATCGCCGGCCTGGTCGGGTCCGGACGAAGCGAAATTGTCCGCGCCATCTTCGGGGCCGATGATGCCCGCGGGACAGTGGAATTCCGAGGCAAACCCATCATAGGCCGTTCTCCCTCTCTGTGCTGTGCCGTGGGTATCGGCATGGTCCCGGAGAACCGCAAGCGCGAGGGCAACATCACGGGCAGGCCCGTCTCCGAGAACCTCACCATCAGCATCCTCGAGCGTCTCTCCGGTACTCTCGGATTTCAATCGCCGCGAAACCTCACCGCCCACGCCACGCGTATGATTGAACAGATGAAGATTGACCCGCCCAGGCCTCAAATGGACATCCAGGACCTCAGCGGCGGCAACCAGCAAAAGGTAATTGTCGGACGCTGGCTGGCAGCCGAATCGAAGGTGATTATCTTCGACGAGCCAACCCAGGGCATTGACGTCGGCACCAAGTCGCAGATGTACAGACTGATTATCGACCTGGCCCGCCAGGGACGGGCGATAATCTTAATCTCATCCGAACTCATCGAGATTACAAAGCTGGCCGACCGCATCCTCGTCATTCGAGACGGTCGGCTCGTGCGGGAAATGATGGGACCGGAAACCGACGAGGATGCACTTTTCGCCGAATGCGTGGGAAAGGATAAATCTGAATGAGCAATGACACCAAAAAACCCTATGCCCAAAGGATTCGGGACGCCCTTTCTTTTCGGAAGCTGCAACAGGCCTCCATCCTGCTCCTCCTGGTCGGTCTGTGTGCTTTTGCCTCTTACAGAAGTCCTACGTTCTTCACCTGGACCAATCTCGTGGACAATCTCCTCACCAACGCCGCAGCGCTGGGGGTTATCGCCATTGGTATGACCTTCGTGATGATTGCCGGCGGATTTGACCTGTCCGTGGCCTCCACCACCGTTGTCTGCAGCGTCGTTCTGGTATTGACCATGGATGCCCTTTCGCCCTATGGCGCAGCGGTGGCAATCCCGGCGGCGCTGTTGCTGACAGCCCTGGTCGGCATCGTACTCGGTGCGGCCAACGGTGTCCTTATCGCTTATGTGGGGGTGAACCCTTTTGTGGTGACCCTCAGCACTATGCTGGTCTTCCGCGGACTCGCTCTCATCCTGACCGGCGGAGGCCAGGCCAAACAGGTCGCCGATATCCCCCTCCGCAATCAGTTTAACTGGGTCTACGACGCACAGCTCCCACTCTTCGGGCAAAGCTGTCAGGTTTCCATGCCCATCGTGATATTTCTGGTAACCTTCTGTCTCGGCATCTACCTGCTGCGGTTCACACGTTTCGGGCATTATATCTTTGCCATCGGCGGCAACGAAGAGGCCGCCTGGCTGGCAGGTGTAAACACGCACCGAATAAAGGCGGCCACCTACGTCCTGTGCGGTTTCACCTGTGCCGTTGCAGCAGCCATCTTCGTGGCTATGACCGCAACCGCACAGGCCGAGAGCCACGTGGGCAAGGAGCTGGTCGTCATTGCCAGCGTCATCGTCGGCGGCACGCCTCTGGGAGGCGGCAGCGGTGGATTGACCTCGACCCTAATCGGGTTGCTATTACTGCGGGTAATTGATAACCTATTGACGCAGTTCAGCGTCGGAGCAGAATACCGAAAGGTTGTTACCGGTATGATCATTGTTATCGTGGTAACAATTGACGTGCTGGCCAAGAAACGCAGCCGAAAATAATATTTGTCAAGAACGTGAACTCGTCTCGGCGAAGGCCGAGGCCGTAGCAGGACAGGAAAGGAGTGTGAAGCATGAAAAAACTTTGGATGATTGTAATTGGGCTTGTGGTTTGCAGTCTTTATGGGTGCGGCTCGCTGATTCCAGCGCAATGCCGTAAGGCATCCCCAAGCGGATTTACACAGCCGGCACAAGCCAGCCCCGTAGAGAGGTTGACATATATCGACCTTATTGACCGGCTCACTGATTTAGAGCAGTTGGCAACATTGCCTGCCCCGGGTGAAAAATGCCAGCAGTGGTCGAGCTACGACAGGCGGAGCAAATACGACCAGGCCTCAGGAAAATATGTCGGCTGGTTCGCCAACGGTGACGGCAATGGCATTATCCGAAAAGAAAATGGCAAACTTGTTTTTGCAGAGATGCAGGGCCCCGGCGTTATCTGGCGCATCTGGTCGGCCTTGGCCAATAAAGGACACGTAAAGATTTATCTCGACGGCGCCGCCGAGCCGGCTGTGGATTTGCCGTTTATAGGCTACTTCAACCGACAGAACGAGCCCTTTACCCACCCTGCTTTGGTGCATATGACCGCACGTGGGCAGAACTGCTATGTCCCCATCCCCTACCAGAAATCGTGCAAAATCGTGGGACAGGGCGATTGGGGAAGATATTTCCATTTTACATACACGACTTACCCTAAGGGCACCATTCTGCCCACATTCAAACGCGACCTTTCTCCTGCTGAATCACAAGCTCTTGACAGGGCTAACGAAATTCTCACCCGATGCGGATTAGAGCCGTCAGGTAAAAGGCCTGGCGAGGTCACGCTGACAAAGAACGTCACGGCTGCTCCTAATGCCACTGTGACGGTTGCCCGACTGAAGGGTACACGTGCCGTGACAGCCGTAAGGGTCTTAGTCGATTTGCCCGAATCTCCCGAAGATCGCAAAGTACTGCGTGAGCTTACATTACGCATTTTCTGGGACGATGAACCCCAGCCAAGTGTCTGGGTGCCGTTGGGAGATTTCTTTGGTACTGCCCCTGGCGTGAACAAATATAACTCCCTGCCGCTGGGGATGACGGAGGATGGATTTTATTGCTACTGGTACATGCCGTTTGCGAACAGCGCTTTAGTGCAGTTAACCAACGGCGGGGATAAAGAACGCAAAGTTGCTTTTGCGATTACACACGTGCCGGTCACAAAGCCGATAGAAAAGCTCGGAAGATTTCACGCAAAATGGCACCGCGACGCCTTCCTGCCCGAAGAGCCGGGGCGCGACGCCTCACCGCATTGCATCGACTGGACAATGCTAAAGACCGAAGGCCGAGGCCGTTACTGTGGCGTAATGCTCCACGTCTGGAATCCAAGAGGCGGATGGTGGGGCGAAGGAGACGAAAAATTCTTCGTTGACGGCGAGAAATTCCCCTCCACTATCGGTACCGGCTCCGAAGACTACTTCGGCTACGCCTGGTGCAACCCAACGCTCTTCCAAAACTGCTACCACAATCAGACAATCAGTATGAACAATCGCGGACACATCTCCGTGAACCGATGGCACATCACGGATAATGTCCCGTTCCAGAAATCTTTCGAAGCTGCGATTGAGAAATACTACGCCAACCATAAACCCACGCTTTATGCCGCCACCGCATACTGGTATCAGGCCTCCGGCCAGACCGACCCTTATCAACCTGTGCCGGTTGAGCAGCGCAAAGGATATTTGGGCCAGATTAAAATCTTCAAGGTTAAGGACGCTTTGGAAGGAGAAAAGCTCAAGATTCTCTCAAAGACAGGAGGGACCGCAAACCGCCAGGATTTGAGCATATTTGGCATAAACTGGAGCGGCGAGGCGCACCTCTGGTGGATTGAAGGCAAACCGGGCGATACGCTCGATTTGGCGGTGCCCGTGCAGAAAACAGCCGCATACAGACTGAAGATGCAGCTTACAAAGGCCATTGACTATGGCGTTGTCCAGCTATATCTGGATGGTAAGAAGCTCGGCGGCCCCATCGACCTTTACAACAACGGCGTGGTGCCCACCGGCGTTCTGGATATGGGTATTCACGAACTCAACAAGGGTGAGCATAAGTTGAGAGTTGAGATTATTGGTGCAAATAAGAAAGCCATTAAGAAGTATATGTTTGGCATTGATTATTTGCTTTTGGAAGAAGTTAAATCAGGTTTCTATCTGCCGGAGAATCCATCCTACACAATCCTCGATTCGGTGCGCGATTCGGTGCGCTTTGCGGAGGGCACCCTCGTCCCTTTTGACGGCTCGTCTGGGCGAAGCCAGCCGGAGCACAGCAGGCTGGCCTGCAAGTCCAGCTTCGTGGATCAGGCCGGCAACGTAATGGGCTGGCACGATTTCGGAAACCTCGAAGGACCGGGCTGGGCCGCAAATGCCGTCGGCGGCGCTTACGAACTATATTCATTTGCAAATCACGCCAGAGACCCCTGCCTTGCCGAAAAAGCTGTCTCACTGCTCGACCACGTGTTAGAGGACGGGTTTATCGACTACAAAACAGGATTCATCACCGGCTACCGCGACACCGCCACCAACAAGTTCTGCCTCAATTACCAGCACAAAAGCAACTGGTTCTGCCCCGGCTCGATGGCCAAAATCGCATATCAACTGCTCATCTTCAGCGACCTTCTGGACAACCCCAGAAAGCAAAAGATGCGCCAAATCGCCCGCAAAACCGCAGCCTGGATTGACAAAAACGTAAAATTCACCCCTAACGGCTGGTACCCCCGACGCTGCAAACCATCGGGCAAACACTACCCCAACAACGCTTACGGCCACTCGGACATCCTCTTCGAAAAAAGCGCCGACGGACTCTTCATTATCCAGCTTATGACTGAGTTGACCAAAAAGGATCTGGCCGACTACAAAGACAAAATCAAAGAAAAAGTCGAAGTGTTTATGGAGTTAGGTGGTGTCTTTGGAAGCATAAATCACGATACCTACGATGAGCACGAAAATGTTTCCTATGCTGTGGCATTTCGTGTGCTGCGAGAGGCGGCTAAGTTACTCGGTGACGAGAAAATCCGTTCTTTCGCTTATGATAAGTGCCTTGCCGGCCTGGACCAGTTCAAAATGAAAGAGGATAGAAACGGCGTGCAGACCAAGGGGCTGCTTTTTATGGAAAAGAGCTGGGATACGGCTTATCTCTGGGAAAACGCTGAAGCGGCCTTGGCCTATATTGAAGCTTATCTTGATACCAACAACAAATTATATCTTCTCGACGCGCTCACCATCTTGCGGGCTATCGCAAAACATCATCACGGAGAATACGGCTTCCTCACTGAAGGAGTGGACTGGAATAATCATGTAGGCAAGCAGCATCATTTCAATGGAGCAGAGTTCGGAGACATCAAGTATACCGAGCCCCTTCTGAACAACTTACATATTGTAGAGCCCACTTTGCTGGCCCCGCCCCTCGGAGGGGCTGGGCTGGCCCCGTTAGAAGTGAGGCGATAAATGGGACAGGCACAACCCCAGCAGTAATTTTCCGTGAATAGGCACATTCACTGAAAATTAGTGCTGGGAGATGCAGCCGATTTCTACTCTCCCTCGACTTCGCTCGGGATGGTGAGCCTGTCGAACCATTATTTTAACCGCCAGTTATACGGGCAAAAATAGAGCCATTCATCAACAAAGACTCCCAAATCAAGCCAGTTGACTCCTTTTGGGGTAGGATCTTGAGATTGGGTTTGATTGGGTTTGTTTTTACTAAGTGTCCAATTGTGTTTATATTCATAAGCCATTTTTGAAAAGATACTTACATTCATTTGGGTGTCTTGGAAATTGGGTTTGAATTGGGTTTGTTTTTTTGGACTGCGAAATCATCTTTTTTTCTGTAATCCTTTGTTATAAGTGAGTTTACATTCATTTGTGCCTTTCGGAAATTGGGTTTGATTGGGTTTGAATTGGGTTTGTTTTCACCAAGTGTCCAATTGGATTTATTTTCATATTCCCTTGTATTAACAGGACTTACGTTCATTTGGGTCTCCGGCAAATTGGCTTTGTTTTGCATAAAAGGGTCGATTTGTAGAGGACTCTTTACAAGTGTAGAGGGGCAATTAGTCGTTAGTCGATAGTATTTAGTATATAGCCGGTTGAGGCCGGGACGGCCGGCATTATTTATTGGACACAGATTACAGATTGAAATTTTCAAAACTTTGCCTTTCTTGCTAAATGCTGGTTTTTGACGTGTATCTGCTGATACGAAGGCGTGCGGTTCTCCGCTAAATGCCTGCCATCTCTATGGCGGTTTGTATTATACCAAATTTCGAGCAAAAGTCAACAAGAAAATTGGCCACAGATTTCACAGATTTCGGGATTTTTATTCACCGCAGAGAACGCGGAGGACGCAGAGAAAAATATAGCCACGAATTGACACGAATTGGCACGAATTTTTTAGACGCAGATAAGCGCAGATTGACGCTGATTTGTTTTTAGCCAGCTTTGGCGTTTTCGGCCATACCTTTCCTCGAAGCAAGCTTCTGCGAAAGGCCCGGCCTTATCCGCCGGGTCATTTTTCAATGCCCCATTTGGGAAGCCGGCTAAAGACGGGTTCTATTAACCGCGGAGGACGCAGAGAAAAATTTAGCCACGAATTAACACGAATTGGCACGAATTTATTGAGCCACAAAAAGGCACAAAAGACACAAAGAAAAGTTAGACGCAGATTAACGCAGATTGACGCTGATTTGTTTTTAGCCAGCTTGGTGTTCTCGGCAAGCCCTGTTTTGAAAGCGAGCTTTCACCGCAGAGACTTGCCTTCGTCCACAAGGCCATTAAAATGGCCTTTTTCAGAAGCTGGCTAAGAACGGTTCTTGTTAGACACGGATACCAGCTTTCGCGGGCACAAGTTTAACGGATAAGAACCATAATAATTCTGTCTTTGTTAGCAAAAATGACCAAAAAAGTGCTTTATAAGCATATAAATAGCTGGATCCCTGCCAAACTGGGTCCCTGTCTACAACATACAGGGATGCGGACTCGGGCAGGCGGCGGAAGACAGAAATTGTTTTTGACGGGAATTGAGGTTTTGGTTTTTTGAATGATTCCGCGTGTGCAAACAAGTTGCACACCCTACCCGGCTAAACTAACCCTCCTTAGCCGCAAAGTCAACTGATTTTTGGGGGAAATTAGCTTTCCCCGCCGAAGTTGGGTTGTTTCGTTGTTAGGGGTCATTTTGCTCAAGTTCGATAAATCTCTTTCCAAGCTCCATACGCAACGGCCATGTATTTTTGGCATACCATTCTTCTTTTTTTTCTTTTTCAGGCTTAAGGTTTGGATTTTGTTGTAGCATACGTCCCAACTCCTGGATGTCGTCAGATGACTTTCTAGGTGGCAAGCTGGTCACAACATAGGTTGTCTGGCACTTCATAAGCGACTCCCATTCGCTTGGTTCGGTGTAGACAAGCGGGAAGCTCTCGCTCCACTCGAAACTGAGTTTGGTATGGTCGGCAATCAGTATGACTCTTTTCGGAGCACGAATAGAAGCCTGTTTTATGGCAAGAGAATCAGGCTCCCGTCCCGCTGGGCCTTGAGCCCCGAATATACAGCGTACGGACAAAATGGTCCACTGTGCCCTGCTTGCCATTTGCTGAACGGCATCTTCGCAGGCTTGATGGCCGGTCATCATTAACTTAGAATTAACTATTCCGCCGGCAAAATCTAGGGAAAAGTCCCTGGGCCAATTCTCCGTCTCCCACAATGGGTATTCGTGTGCTATTGGGAGGCTGTTGGTATATAATCTAAAACCCTCTCTCTTCTTTTCAAATATTGAAAGTGCGACAAAAAAGGTACTGCTTCCGTCGGAAACAAAAGCACTCTGCCCGGGGCCAAGAAACCGACTTACGACGTATTCAGCCACGGTTTTCTTATCAGATTCGTTTTCGTGAATCCGCTCTTCGAAAACAGTGTCTTTAGGATATATAGCCTTAGGGTTAGCCATGTTTGTCCTTTCTATTTCTGTGCATTTCTGCGTTCTCCAAAAAATGTACAATAAAGGTAAATGCTTTTTTTTACAAAACCACCATCAGGGTGTTACTCTCTCGCCTTCGGCGGAATACCAATAATCAATAATCCTGCCGCCCCGGTTGCTTTTTCCTCCCCGTGAGCAGTTAGTTATTGCTTGTCCTTCCAGTTCTCCCATTTTAACAGCTCCGGGCCAAATTAGTCGATAGTCGTTAGTATATAGCCAGTTGAATACGTAAAGCATACATCTGTCGACTGGAGAGGCCTTAAACTCGCAGAGTCTATCATAAAGCTGCTCAGCTTGCTTGCCCTTAAGATCGTCAATAGAATGGATGCCGATATTCTGCATATCCTGGGCAATAGTTTTACCAACGCCGGGAATTTGTTCTAATTCTTGTAAGCTGGATGATTCCATAGAAAGGTGCCTCAGATATTATTCACCAAATAC
>JAUWBI010000098.1 GCA_030601745.1 Phycisphaerae bacterium | reverse complement strand
CGTGGATTTTGGCTGAAAATGGCCGACCTTTTTCTATTGAAATCCGAACTATATCCCGTATAATCTCCCTAAAGTGTGCGGATTTCCTTGTTTTGACCCCGGCTTGTGGGTGCGCAGGAGCTCACCCTGGGGGCAGGCGGGAATTGAGAGTTTGGGTTATTATTAGCCACAGATTTCGCAGATTTCAGGATAAGAATTAGCCACAAAGACACGAAGACATAAAGAAAAAATTAGACGCAGATTAACGCAGATTTTAAGAATTGACGGGAATTGCGGGTTTGGGTATTATACGGTTGGAAATTGGTACTGTTTTAAATTCAAGCAAAAGGGGTGAATTATGGCAATCAAATTTAACATAAAAGTTGGAAACGTAGAAGTTGAATACGAAGGGCCAGAAGCATTTCTTAACAAAAAACTACCAGAGTTAATTGATCATATCGCTAAAATTAAGGGAACGGATTTTGGTGATGGTAGTGTAGTTGCAACGAAGAGTGCTGGAATAAGTGAGCATAAAACCAGCCATGCTAAGATTACTGGTACGATAAATACTGTTGCTTCAAAGTTGGAGTGTAGTACCGGTAAAGACTTGCTTCTTGCAGCAGCAGCTCAGTTGACTTTTGTATCTGGAAAAGCTACTTTTTCACGACGCGATCTTCATGAAGAAATGAAAAAGGCAAAATCCTACTACAAGAAAACATTTTTTGGCAATCTTACAGCGAGCCTCAATCGTTTGCTTAGGTCTGGACAATTGGTAGAGAGTGCGACAGACACGTATGCACTCGAAGCTAGTAGCGCAAATGTCTTGAGAGAACGCCTTCGATAGATCAATATTATTAGAGTCTAAATATAATTTGATTTCGTCGAAATCTATTAGATGCTCTTTTACGTGGTTTTAGATGTGAGCAGGTTTTTTTGGGGGATGGGTGCGAAATTAACTAAGGGTTTTAAAATATATTTGACGGTAGAAAGTTACTTGGCATAAATAATGATTGATATGAAGGACATTCTTGCTCTATTATGCCCTCCATTGAACGACCAGTTGGCCGAAGGGCTCATCAAGGAGTTTATATCACAAGAGCAACGGTATGTGTTAGGGGATTGGGAACCAGCTACATTGGATGGTGGTCAGTTTGCAGAGATAGCATCGAGAATAATTTATCATGTGGATTCTGGAAACTTGAATCTGCACAAGAGCGTGAATTCCTGTTTAAAATATGTGGTAGACGAAAACAATTCAAATCCGCACAGATTTCCACAAAGGAGAACTGCACTTCATTTGTGCAGAGTCATCAAAACAATATATAAATTTAGATCGCAAAGGGGAGCAGTACATATTGATCCGGAATATACAGCAAATGAATTGGATTCGACACTAATAATTTCGAATGTACGTTGGGTTATGAGTGAACTTCTTCGAATATTCTGGAGTGGTGAGAGAACGGAAATTACTCGTGTTATTAAGGAAATATTGAGATTTGATATTCCTGCTGTTTTATCTATGAATGACCGTCAGCTTGTTCTGCGTACAGATTGCACCGTTGAAGAAGAAATAATCATATTACTTTATAATGCCGGTGAAACAGGAATGAGTCGAGAGGAATTGGGCAAAGCCATTCCAAAGGCGGCATCAACAATAACTAACGGTTTGGCTCGGCTTGGTTCAGCGGAGCAACGCGAGGTAGTTAGAAAGGATGTTGGTAAATTTATTTTGACCCCACTTGGGGCCAAACGTGTACGTGAAGAACTCAGCCAGAAATTGACACTCGGTAGCTGATGGCGTAAAGCCATTGAAAAACTTGATTGAGTCTGCAAAAATAGGTAGGTGTGTCTATTTTGGCTGAATTGATTGACGGAGATAATATATGACAAAAAACGTTTTATACTACGGCGACAATCTTGATATTCTCCGGCGGTATATCAAGGACGAGACGATAGACCTTATCTATCTTGACCCGCCATTTAAGAGCAATCAAGATTACAACGTTTTGTTCAAAGAACAAAACGGCAGCCGTTCAGCCGCTCAAATCAGGGCCTTTGAGGATACTTGGGAATGGAATGAGGATTCCGCAAGAGCATATCAGGAGATTGTGGAGAGTGGGGGTAAGGTTGCGGAGGCTATGCTGGCATTCAGAACATATCTGGCCGAAAACGATATGATGGCGTATCTGGCAATGATGGCTCCACGGCTTATAGAACTCAAACGTGTGCTGAAAGACACAGGAAGTACTTACCTGCACTGCGACCCAACAGCAAGTCATTATCTCAAGATATTGATGGACGCGGTTTTCGGGCCGGTTAATTTCAAGAACGAAATAGTGTGGTGCTATGAGACTGGAGGTAGAGCGACGACCTCCTTCCCTAAGAAGCATGATATCATCTTGCGGTACGGACGAACAAAGCGCGCGGCTTTCTACTATGACAATGTTGCGCTACCTCGAGACCCGAGTACGATGCACGAAGTGATACTGACAGACGAAAACGGAAGGAAATATCAGCGTAACATAAAAGGGGGTAAAGAGTACCGCTATTACTTGGACAAGGGGGTTTTACCCAATGACTGGTGGACTGATATCCAAGCTCTCAACCCAGCGGCGAAGGAACGTCTGGGATACCCTACGCAGAAGCCAGAGGCGCTTTTAGAGCGTATAATCAAGGCATGCAGCAAAGAAGGCGATACGGTCCTTGACCCGTTCTGCGGTTGTGGCACAACCATAGCAGTCGCTGAAAGGCTCAAACGGTGTTGGATAGGGATTGATATTACGCATTTAGCAGTTGCGCTAATGAAACATCGGCTCAAAGATATGTTTGGTGAGAAAATAAAGTATAAAGTGGTAGGGGAACCTGTATCGCTTCCTGATGCCAAGACTTTAGCCGAGAATGACCCATATCAGTTTCAGTGGTGGGCGTTGGGATTAGTTGGCGCTCGGCCTGTCGAGCAGAAAAAGGGAGCGGATAAAGGAATCGATGGACGGTTGTATTTTCATGATGAAGCAGGACCAAAGGCGAAAACAAAGCAGATTATTATCTCAGTAAAAGGCGGGGAAAAAGTCACCGTATCGCAACTGCGTGACCTTCGAGGAGTGATAGACAGGGAAAATGCGGAGATAGGGGTGTTGATTTCAATGACTAAGCCGACCAGAGATATGCGGAAGGAAGCTGCAAGTGCGGGATTCTATAAATCGGCGTGGGGGAAGCATCCGAGATTGCAGCTTTTAACTATTGAGGAATTGCTTAGTGGTAAAGGAATAGACTATCCGCCTTCAGAGCAGGTTAATGTAACTTTAAAAAGGGCGCCTAAGGCTAAATCCGGAACAACAGTAACCCAGGCCCACCTTTTCCACAAAGAGAGAAAGCAACCGGCGGAAAACTAAGCCCAGCCACGTATTTTAATCAAAGACAATTTTTCTCAGTCAAAGTGGTGCGAAGAATAGCACACTAAATTTATCCGCCGTACCAGCGACGGATAAACGACATAATGTTACGGGCATGTTCGAATGTGACAATCCTGTCAGGCTGGCAGGGAAATTGGGTTTGGCTGGAATTTTGGCAGACGGAGGCGGCGTGTATCCTTGCAATGTAACCGCATTTATAATAAACACTTACACAAGTATGGCCCTGCGGTGAAGTGTTTGGCACGATATTTGCGTAGTAATTGCAGTTATGGTTTCGAATCTGTCAGAATTCGAAGAAATTAATGTTCTGGCCAGTGAAGCGAACTGGGCCTGGCCGGAGGCACTGCGCTATATATTTCGGCCCAGAGACGTTAACCTGCTGGTGGCTGAGAGCGTAAATGAATTTGTCAATGTTATCGAACAGAAACGAATTCATACGACAATTGTGGATATAGACTCGGAAAAATTAAACGGGCTGGCGACGATAAAGATTATTCGAATGAATTATCCACTGCTGCCGTGTATCCTATTAACAAGCGCAGCGGGCGAAGCAGTTCTGAGCAAGGCACTGCGACTTGATGTTTTCAGTGTGATTGACAAGCCGGTCGATATGAGTATTCTGCGGGAACAGTTGAACAGACTGTTTATGAAAAAGTATAATAGCAACATTTTCGCGGAATAACTGTATAGTCTTATGATATCGGATAAAATAGAGTTAAATAAAAAGCAGAAGATTTTTATGGAAGGAGTAAGGACAAAATGAAGATTCGACCATTAGCAGATAAGGTGCTTGTTCAGCGTCTCGAGGCAAAAACGAAGACGGCGGGCGGGATAGTCCTGCCGGACAGCGCCAAAGAAAAACCACAAAGAGGGAAAATAGTGAGCGTCGGCAAGGGTAAATTGCTCGATGACGGGGCGCGCCAAAAGTTGCAGGTGAAAAAGGGTGATATGGTGCTTTTCACAAGCTATGCAGGAACAGAGGTAAAGATAGACGGCAAAGAGTATCTGATTATGGATGAGTCAGATATTATGGCGGTGATCGAAAAATAATTGATTATTGATAATTGATTATTGAACTATAAATTAAAAAGGAGAAAGAAAGATATGGCAGCTAAAAAGATAGCTTTTGGTACTGAGGCGCGCGCGGCCGTTCGAGAAGGTGTGAACAAACTTACCAAGGCGGTAAAGATCACACTTGGGCCGTGCGGCAGAAATGTGATTCTGGAAAAATCGTTTGGCTCGCCGACCGTTACCAAAGATGGAGTAACGGTTGCCAAAGAGATTGAGCTGGAAGATAGCTACGAGAATATGGGCGCCCAAATGGTAAAAGAGGTGGCCTCAAAGACATCGACAGTAGCCGGCGATGGGACAACGACGGCAACAATTCTGGCTGAGAGTATCTTCGATGAAGGCCTCAAAAACATCACGGCCGGGGCCAACGCAATGCAGGTAAAACGCGGTATCGAAAAAGGTGTCGATGCAATCGTAGAAGAACTGCACAAGATGAGCACGCCCGTTGAGTCGAGCAAGCAGATAGAACAGGTAGCGACGTGCTCAGCGAACCAGGATGTTGAAATCGGCAAAAAGCTGGCAGAAGCGATGAACAAGGTCGGTAAAGACGGCGTTATCACGGTGGAAGAAGGCCAATCGCTGGAAACAACAGTCGAACTGGTTGAAGGTATGCAGTTCGACAAAGGGTACCTTAGCCCGCACTTTATTAACAACCTGGAGAATATGACAGTTGTGCTGGAAAAGCCGTATATTCTGGTGCACGAAAAGAAGATCAGCTCGGTAAAATCGCTTGTTCCGCTACTTGAGAAGGTAACCAAACAGGGCAAGCCGCTGTTGATTATCGCCGAAGACGTCGAGGGTGAGGCATTAGCCACGCTGGTTGTCAATAAACTGCGTGGTGTGCTGCAGGCGGCTGCTGTGAAGGCACCGGGCTTTGGTGACAGACGGAAAGCTCTGCTCAGCGACATAGCCGTTTTGACCGGCGGTGAGGCCATCTTTGAGGACCTTGGACTACAGTTAGAGAACATCGAACTCAAGCAGCTTGGGCGGGCAAAACGAATTACTATCGACAAGGACACCACTACTATCATCGAAGGGGCGGGCAGCACAACAGCCATTAAAGGCAGGATCGAGCAGCTTAAAACCGAGATTGACAACTCCACCAGCGATTACGATATCGAAAAACTGCAGGAGAGACTGGCAAAATTGGCCGGGGGGGTGGCACAGATTAATGTTGGGGCTGCGACAGAGGCAGAGATGAAGGAAAAGAAGGCGCGTGTAGAAGACGCACTCCATGCCTGCCGGGCAGCGGTGGAAGAAGGCATCCTGCCCGGCGGAGGTGTACCAATGCTCAGAGCTTTAGGCGGGCTGAATAAAGTCAAGGCCAGCGGCGATGCGAAGATTGGCGTTGATATCGTTCGGAGGGCATTGGTAGCACCAATTAAGCAAATCGCTGAGAACGCAGGGCTGGACGGCTCAATTGTGGCCCAGAAGGTTATGGAAAGCAAAGAGGTAAACTTCGGTTATGACGTAATGCGGAAGAAATACGGGGATATGGTCAAGTTCGGTGTGATTGTGCCGACAAAAGTCGAAAGAATTGCTCTGCAGAACGGGGCCTCCATTGCGTCCCTGTTACTGACGACCGATGCGATAGTGAGCGAGATTCCCGAAAAGAAGGAAAAGGCGCCGGGGATGCCGCCGGGAGGAGAGATGTATTAGCAGGTCAACGGTGGGCGGGTTCCAAAAGGAACCCGCTTCTTTCCTGTGAGAAAGGAACTCTGTATGAGTTTTCGCTTTTACACAAATGCAATTTCTCAAGCGTCCAGAAATATCGCAGCGGGAATCTTTATCGCAGGACTGCTGCTAATCGGCTTCGGTTTTTTGATTTACGTGTTGAAGGAAATTTTCGCAATACTCGCTGCTATAGTATTTTCTGTTGCAGGTGCAGGCTGCCTGATTACTGCTGTCAAAATCTTCCTAGCACAGAGAAAAATAGACAAACTCACTTCCGATGATTCAGAGGCGTATAGAAAAAACGTCCAAATCCGTACCGAAGAAGACTTCGACGCATAATCGTGTTTCCTTTTGCAATAAGTCGTACCTGTGCCTCCCTTCTTGCTTTCGCGCCTGTGCCTGTGGTTACCTGGGTGCAGGCAAGAAAGCAGGGAGGTGCAGGCAAAATGGGGCTGCTCGATTTGGCCGGTTTTGGCCGCTGGGTCTAATATGCCAGGCTTTGTAACGACGGGCTTTTGAAGCGGCAAATTATGAGGTAGGAATTATCATTGCAGTTTCTCAAACACTTCCGGCATCCTTACGCCTTAGCTGGAGAATATAGTTGATAACATCTTTTCTACTGATAATGCCGACCAATTTTCCTTCCGATGTGACGGGGACTCTTCTGAAATAATTATTCGTCAGACAGTCACAAATATCCAGCAAACTTTCGTCCTTATCAAAGTGAACCGCAGGTTGTGTCATAAAATCATTAACCGTTCCTTCTTCCTCGTCTTCGTGGGCGTAGAACAAGCGTAGTACATCTTTTTCTGAAAGAACGCCGACTAAAATCATATCATCTCTGACCACAGGGATGCCGGTGATGTTGTATTTTGCCAGGAGCTCCAGGGCCTCATATATTGGGGTGTCTTTTTTTACGCTGACTACGTTCTCCGTCATAATATCCTTTGCTTTGAGCATCCGAGTCTCCTTTTAACAATCCATTTTGCAGATGCAAACCATACTCACAAACTCGCAAGTACAAAATTGCCCAGCGAATTTTTGCCAAATCTGGAGTAATATACCGCAAAGATAATATAATTGCAACCATGAAATTCAGATAATCCGGGAGGTCCTAAAAATCAGACAATCAAACTGAATTGACCGATTACGGCTGGAGGACGGCAATTTATCGGATTTTTAGAGTAGCGAGGGCGACGGCGGCAAAGGCGGCGGCCAAGAGCCAGAAACGCACTACCACCTGTGGCTCACTCCAGCCGGCCAGGTGAAAATGATGATGGATGGGAGCACATCTAAAGAGGCGTTTTCCGCCGGTGTATTTGAAATAGCCGACCTGCAATACTACGCTGACCAATTCCAATACGAAGACGCCCCCAATAATTAAAAGCAGGATTTCATTTCTCGTCACAAGTGCACCGTAGCCCATCGCGGCGCCTAATGGAAGCGACCCAACATCTCCCATAAATGTTTGAGCTGGATGGCAGTTGTACCACAAGAAGCCGAGCACAGCCCCTACGATTGCCGAATAAAAGATGCTCAGCTCGCCGGCCTGGGGTATATGCGGCAGCAGGAGATAAGCTGCCCAAGTGACAGGAGTGGTTCGTGTCATCGTCTCGGAGGCGACATAGCAGAGCACCGCGAGGACAAGACTAACCATTCCGACGCATCCGGCTGCCAATCCATCCATACCGTCGGTGAGGTTGACGGCATTACTGGTCGCTGATAGATAGAAGATTGCTATCAACACGAACATCCAACGGGCTAACGGCAGGCCGTGTTTGTAGAACGGCAGCCAGAATCGTTGGCCGTCAAGAATCTCACCATCGAAAAAATCAGCAAATAAAAATGAGGCGATTAAAACCGCGCCGCCGATTTGAAAGATGAGCTTTTCCCAGGCCTTTAGTCCGCTTCTGCTGCGGTGTCGAATATCGCTGGTGAGCTTCAGCCAGTCGTCTACGGCGCCCAGGGCAGCGAACCATATTATTAAAACAATCGCCTTCTGAACAAAGGGATTGTTCAGATTGGCCCATAATAAGGTGGTCGCGAGCACTGCAAGGATGATAATCAGGCCGCCCATTGTGGGTGTATTGGCCTTCTCCTTGGTCAATTCGTTGAGAGCGGCGTGATGAAACTCCGGGCGGTCGCCAATCTTTTTGCGCATAAGCCAGCGGATAATGGTAGGACCAATAAAAATGGCAATCAGGAAGCTGGTCAAAACGGCTGCTACGGAGCGAAACATCACGTTCTGGTAGGCATAAAAGCCCAGCCTGTGTGTGAAAACCTCGCGAAAGTGCCATAACAGGTGATATATCATTTCGTATCTCGTATTTCGTATCTCGCTTCACGAGATACACTTCACGAAAAAAGTTCTTTCAGTTTCTCGACGGCCATTTCCAGTCCGGCCACCCGTGAACCTTTAACTAATATTATATCGTAATCTTTTACGAATTTTCCCAGATTATTACAAGCTGAAAGGGTATCCTCGAAACATTTTATTTGTAAATCGTATTCGGCAGCTCTTTTTGCAGCTTCGGCAGTGATTTTCGCAAATTTGCCAACGGCCAGTAAGAGCTGCACCCCGGCCTGTGTAACAGAGACACCCAGTTCAGCGTGTAAAGCCTGTGCCTGCTGTCCCAGTTCAGCCATATCACCACAGATAAAAACGAATCGGCGTTTTTGGCCTGAGCCGAGCTTAGTCAATATTGCCAGTGCATTTTTCATTGAGGCGGGGTTTGCGTTATAGCAGTCGTTTAATACTGTTAGCGTCCCGATTTGGAGCAATTCAACTCGCATAGGAACAGCCAACAAAGTCTTTACAGCCAGTGCAAAATCATCGGTAGACAGGCCAAATTGGCTGCAAACGGCCCAGGCAGCGAGGGCATTTTCGACATTGCCCGGGCCAGGCAACGGCAAGTAAACCTGCGTACTATCGATAGTAAAACTGCTGCCGAAGCTATTATAAGTGATGTTTCGGGCCTGGTAGTTGGAGCCGTCTGATTTGCCGAAAGTTATAATTTGGTGATTGGTAACTGGTAATTGGTGATTGGTAATTGGTAATTGGTGATTTAACTGATTGCCATTTAAGCATTTAACCAAGTCAGCGTTGATTATCAAAATACCGCCGGTCTGCAATCCTTCTGATATGGATAACTTCTCCTGTATTATAGTTTGCAGGTTACCGAACCCCGCCAAATGGGCCGGATAGACATTGGTGACAAGGGCGATATTGGGCTGAGCAATTCGAGTTAAGTAAGCTATCTCGCCGGGGTGGTTGCTGCCAAGCTCGGCGATAACGATCTGGTCGTCCGGATCAGCGGCGAGCAACGTCAAAGGCAGGCCTATATTGTTATTGAAATTTTTCGGCGCCTGAAAGACGCGGTAATGCCGGCTTAAGACGTGATAAGCGATTTGCCTTGCAGTTGTTTTGCCTACTGAGCCGGTTATTGCGACTACCTTAAAGCCCATCCTGCAACGGTACTCTGCGGCAAAATCGCCGAGGGCTTTTACGGTATCATCAACCTTGAGTATGGGTTTACCGGCAAATTTGGTGTCTTTGACTTCTTTGCTGACCACAGCACAAACCGCACCTCCGGCGAATGCATCAGCTACGTAATCGTGGCCGTCGAAACTGTCGCCGGGGATTGCAAAGAAGCAATCGCCGATTTGCGTGGTTCGCGAGTCGGTATTTACACCGGTGAATTCTCGTATTGCGTATTGCGTATTGCGTATTGCAAGCCCCTGTGGAGCGAGACAAGCTTTTATTATTTGGGCCAAGGCTGTAATTGAGAATTCTTTCATCCTGGTTTTCTCAGATACTGCTGGGCGATTTTTTTGTCGCTGAAATCGTGCTTTTGCTTTCCAATTATCTGGTAGGTCTCGTGGCCTTTGCCCGCTATAAGGACGATATCGTCTCTAACAGCGGTTTTTATAGCCAATTCAATGGCCTTTTTTCTGTCCGGCTCAATTATTTTCGTATTGCGTATTGCGTATTGCGTATTGCGTATATTTTTTGCACGATCAATTATGGGGCCCTTTTCGAAACCCGTGACTATTTCGTTTATTATATCGGTAGGCCGTTCGGTCCGCGGGTTATCACTGGTAACGATTATAAAATCAGCCAACTGTTCAGCGACCCTGGCCATACGGGGTCGTTTAGTTCTGTCCCTATCTCCGCCGCAGCCGAAAACAACCGTTAGCCTGCCCTTGCAGAAGGGCTTTAGTGTGGAGAGGACATTTTTCAAGGCATCATCGGTGTGGGCGTAATCGATGAAGACGGAAACGCCATCGCTGTCGAGTTTTTCCAGTCGGCCGGGTATTGTTCGCAGAGCTGAAAGGCCGGCCGCTATCGTTTCCAAATCGAAACCGGCTGCGAGGCACAGTCCCGCCGCCGCGAGAGAATTGCTAACATTATACCGGCCCAGCAAAGGAGTATTCACTTTTTGTCTCTGGCCGGCATATTCCAAGGCAAAAACCGTTCCGCTTATATTCATCGATTCAATATGGGCAGTTAAATCAGCTGGTTCATCAACGGCGTACCATAAGATTTTGGCCCTGGTTTTGCCAGCGATTTGTTTGGCCTCCGGCGATTGTTTATTTAACACTGCGGCAGCGTCAGGTGAAAGAGTCTGAAAAAGTCTGGTTTTGGCAGCCAGGTAATCTTCTCTGGTTTTATGGTAATCCAGATGGTCGCCGGCGAGATTGGTGAATGCGGCGGCTTTGAAGTTAACAGCCGCCAGCCGGTTTTGAGCAAGGGCGTGGCTGCTGGCTTCAATGACCATATATTTTGAGCCGGCCTTCAGCATTTTCTCATTCATTTCAGCGATGGCCAAACAATTTGGCGTTGTTAGAGCTGCCTCGGAAGTGGCTGAGCCGGTATCGTAAATGATTGTGCTGATAAGGCCGGACTTTTCGCCGGCCTTTTGAATTACCGAACGAACGAGAAAGGCAACGGTGGTTTTTCCGTTTGTTCCGGTAACGGCGAGGTTGGTTAATTGCGAAGCCGGATTGCCCCTGCGTGCCTGTGCAAGAAGGGCTGCTGCCTTTGCAGAATTCTCAACGATAATAGTCTCGTATTGCGTATTGCGTATTGCGTATTGCGTTAGCTTTGTGCCTTTGTGCCTCTGTTCACGCCTCACGCACGATGCTTCACATTGTTGGCAAACGATGTATTTAGCACCGTTTGCGACGGCCTGGTCGATGAAGTCGTGACCGTCATAAACGGTGCCCTCAATAGCAACGAAGATATCGCCGGCTTTGACAAGACGTGAATCGATGCAAATGCCGGGCATTTTGTCTGTAGAAACCAGATTTAAGAGTTCGCCAAAAGTCATAAGCTTCCACGAAGAAGGTTTTTTACTTATTTTAGCCGGAAGAAAAATTATTACGATGAAAAATTATGGTTTTGGGTATATACTTGGTGGCAGTGAATCTATTGAGAAATCCCAGAGCGGTACTATGAAAGGAAGTGGATTATGAGAGTTCGGTATCTTCTTGGTGTTTGCTTAGTGCTGGTAGCAGTTGGTTCGCCAGTGCCCCTGTCAGCGACAAGCGGGGGCGAAACGGAATATTTTGCCGTGTTTATAGAAGGTAAGAAGGTTGGCCATGCGATACAGAGTCGGGTCGTAGCTGGCGGGAAAGTAACTACTACTGAAAAAGTCAATATGACGCTAAGCCGGGGCAATATTCCGGTGACCATCGATATGACGGAAACCAGTATCGAGACAACGGACGGGGAGCCGCTGGGTTTTGAGGTTGTGCAAGACCTCAGCATAATAAAGATGAAAGTGACGGGGACGGTGAATAAGCAGGGGATGGTGAATCTAACGACTACGTCGATGGGGACAGTGCAGAAGAGCACGCTTGAATGGCCGAGCGGTGCGGTGATGGCTGAGGGCCTGCGCCTGCTAACGTTAAAAAAGGGATTGAAGGAAGGCACGGAGTATTCAGCCAAGATATTCAGTCCAGGGATTTTACAGGCACTTGATACGCAAATAAGCATCGGTTCAAAACAAAATGTTGACCTGTTAGGTCGCATCGTAGCCTTAACCGAAGTTATGACCACCTATAATATGCCGGGAGCAGGCGAAATTAAAAGCACTAACTACGTCGATGACGAGCTCTGCACTCAAAAGATTATTATGCCTATAGCTGGGATGCAAATCGAGATGGTCGCCTGTGCGAAGGAGTTTGCGCTCGGTAAGAACGACGTGTTTGAAGTAATTGATAAGATGTTTTTGACGAGTCCCGTGCCATTGGATAATCTCGGCTCGGCTAAATCGATTACTTATCACTTAAGCCCAACGAAAGAAACGGGTAGTTTCATAATACCATCCAACGACAATCAAAGCATTCGGCGGCTCAAGAATGGCAAAGTAATCGTGACGGTCAGGCCTGTAGCCGCGCCAGCAGGGGCGAAGTTCCCCTATAAAGGCAAAGACAAAACCATTCTGGAGGCAACGCAGCCCACGAGATTTCTGCAGAGTGACCACAAAGAGATAATTGCCCTTGCCCGTCGGGCGGTTGGTCGTACTAAAGATGCGGCTGAGGCGGTCAGGAGGATTGAAGCCTTCGTCGGCAAATATATCAAGAACAAGGACCTGTCGGTTGGTTATGCATCAGCGGCGGAGGTTGCGGCCAGCAAGCAGGGCGACTGCTCCGAGCACGCGGTGCTCGCCGCAGCGATGTGCCGGGCCGTTGGAATTCCGGCCCAGATGGTTGTGGGAATTGCATACGTGGATGATTTTGCCGGTCGTCAAGGCTTTGGCGGACACGCCTGGACGCAGGCGTATGTAGGTAGTAAATGGGTCGGACTGGACGCGGCTTTTAAGGGCACCGGGCGAGGCGGCTACGACGCCGGCCATATCGCTATAGCTGTCGGCAATGGCGAGCCGGCGGACTTTTTCAATTTAGCCACTACTCTGGGGCGGTTCAAAATCGATAAGGTGATAGTCAACACAGAAAAGACTCAAGACTTTAAGGTTGTGTTTTGAGTCTTGTGTCTTATTCAAACTGGATGTCGGCGAGGACAAATTCGACATTGCTGCTTGCGTTATAGGTATTAATCTGCGGCTGATAAGCAACATTGAAGAACTCGTGTTCGAGCAGCTTCTTCTCTAATTTTCCGAACCGGAAGCCGATGCAGCGGATTGCGGTTGTATTGTCGGTTACGGCAAGTTGCAAGTGCTCGCCCCTTGTACCGACCTTTCTCGGCGGGGAGGCAAGACGAACGCCTTTTGTTGCGAAAACCGGTCTGGGATTGCCCTGACCGAAGGGGCTGAGCATTTGCAGCTCGCTGACGGTTTCTTTCCGAAATTCGCTCAATTTAGCCACTGCGTCGATGTGCAGTTTGGCGACCACATCATTTTCGCTCAAGTTTTGCCTTGCATAGGCCTCGAATTCGGCTGCGAATTGGTCTATCTTCTGGGTTTCGATGGTTAAGCCGGCTGCCATTTCGTGTCCGCCGAAATCAATTAAATGCCGGGAGCAGGCCCTGATTGCGCTGAGCAAACAGAAGCCTGGAATTGAGCGGGCGGAACCTTGAGCGATGCCGTCGGCGGGGCCGGTGTTAATCATAATCGTTGGACGATAGAATTTTTCCACTATTCTCGAGGCCACAATGCCTATTACGCCCGTGTGCCAGTTTTGGCTTGGAAGCACGATGGTCTTTCGATCAGGGTGGTTCAGGCCATATTCTGCTATCATCTGGCAGGCCTGCTCGAATATCTTTCGCTCGCACTGCTGGCGCTGACCATTTTGCCCTTTGAGATATTCGGCTATTTGCATCGAGCGAATCTGGCTACTGCTGGTCAAAAGCTCCACAGCTAATCGTGCGTGTCCCATCCGGCCTGCTGCGTTGAGCATTGGTGCAAGCCGAAAGCCGATGTGGAAACTATCGAGCCCCTGGCCTGTCAATCCAGCCGAGTCAATCAGGGCCTGGATGCCGGAGAGTTTGCACTGTGGCAAAGCTTTGAGTCCATAGCTTGTCAGAACTCTGTTTTCGCCTCGCAGGTCCACGATATCGGCGACGGTTCCCATTGCCGCCAGGCCCGTTGCATTTATCATAAATTCACGCAAAGCCGGTTCAAGTTTTCGACCTGCGTTAAATTCATTTGCCATCGCCCAGGCCAGCTTAAAGGCGACCATTGAACCGGATGAAT
>JAUWBI010000040.1 GCA_030601745.1 Phycisphaerae bacterium | reverse complement strand
TAAATTGTTCATTGGTTCATTGGTTAATTGTTATTGATAGAAACCCGGTGGTCATTGTTGAGCCCTCCGAATTTAGGATACTGTATTGACTTTTTAATTGTTAGATATGTATTATACTTCATAGAAAGTTAGATGTCAAGTGAAATTTTGGATTAACCGACGAGATTCTGGACGCTGGATGCTCGTTCCGTCCAAGGAAGGCCGGATCTTCGATAGTTAAGAGTGAGCTAAAGTGCCTAAAGTGAACTAAAGTTGGATTCTCGATGCTCATGATTGGTAATTCCCCTAAGGGTTTTCCGTTTCGCTCCAAGACTATTTACGAATGATGATTTTTGGCGTGTATCTGCTGATACGAAAATGTGCGGTTCTCCGCTATATCTGGCGCCTACTGGCGGTTTATCGTTTGCCTGCTGGCCCCTAAGGGGCAGGCAAAACATACAGGTATTCTAACAGAAATTCAAACAAAAGTCAAGAAGAAAAATTGGCCACGGATGGACACAGATTTCAGGATAAGAATTAGCCACGAATTACACGAATTGACACGAATTCATTTTAGACAGGATAACAGGATTAGGTGGGATTTGTTTTGGCCAGCTTTGGCGTCTTTGTCCGAATCTTTGTTCGATGCAAGCATAATTCGTGTTGCGTCGCGCGTATTGCGTATGTCGTTAGAGGAGCCCTGTGGGGCTCTTTTTGATTTGACGGATTAGAAAATTTTGGGTAGTGTGTGGTTTGAAAGAAGGAAAAAATAGGTGACTGTCCCCATTATGGGAGGTAAAGTTTTCCCGTGGAACCGCTTTAAACCTGTATGTAAACGGCAAAACCTATTCTAAGGTTATATCGAAAGGTCTTAGGCAATCAATCACATCTCATTGTGAAAGAACGAAACAAAGAAAGGAAGGTAGTATTATGAAAAAGTTTGTGTGTGTGGTTGTAGTGGTAGTTGGACTGGGCTATTTGATGACCGCGTCCTACGCGGACATCGTTGATGAGAATGAGGTGTGTTTCATAGTTAGCAATCAGCCGCTTGAGCTGCTGCTCCCCACCAAGCCCACCCTTTCGTGGGACCTATGCGGCGCGATTGCCACACGCGCAGACACGCAGAAAAACGCGGAGTGCGTGGCGGGCATCAACGCGCAAGGCGTCGGGTACATGGAGTATTGGGCCTTCGGACACATCGAAACCAGCGGCACTGACGAAGAGCTGGTGAAAGAATTCGCCGTATTCAACCTGGACACGGAGGGGAGAAGGGTCAACGTTGACGGTGTGCCGAAACCCGGGAAGATCACGGAAATGGGCGCCGTCTCGATCAAGTCCCGGGCGTTTCTCGAGACCTGCGTGCAGGCGTTCAAGAACATGATTGACGCGGGCGTGGTTGCTGTGTGCGTGGATGAGGGGACTGGTTCGGAGGGTTCCGGGTATTCGAACGATTTTCACCCTGATGCCATGCCGGGCTTCCGCAAGTTCCTCAGGAAGAATTACACTGCCGAGGAACTGGAGACAAAGTTCGGCATTAAGGATATTGACACCTTCGATTATCAGAAGATGCTCAAGAGCATCGTGCTGGTGGTTAAGGATAGCGACCCACTAAAGCCAGGCAAGAGGCTGAGTCCTGAGTGGTGGAAGAACCGCATCGGGCGTGTCCCGGAGCCGAGCGAGAAGATTACGGCCAAGACGCTTGGCCACCATCATGGCAGTATCGGTCTGCCGCTGGACGATCAGTGGCGATGGTACGGCCGCGAGCTGGTCCGCAATTTCCACAAGGAGGTCATCGAGCGCTCCAGAGCCTATGCGGCCGAGCAAGGGAAGGAGTGGCACGTGTACACCAACGCGTGTGATCGGCTCGGCGAACCTGACGATATGTGGCGACTGATGTCACTAACCAATATGCACTGGGGCGGAATGTGGAAGGAGTATCCAGCAGCCCATATGAGTTCCAACTACAAGGCCCTTCGCAGCCGCGGTCAGCGGTTCTGGCCCGGGGAGTGGCCCGGCCAGGTTATGCCTCCCAAGGGAAAGTCCGACAACCAGATAACCGCCACCGTCACTTTCGAGCTGACCGTCAATGGCATGTGCGTGCGATACCCGGGCGGGGGCGAGTACGGCGAGAGAAACCGGGGGAAAGCAAGCGAGTTTCCCGCCGTGAAGGCCGGCATGGACCCCTATTTCGCGTTCGTCAGAAGCCATGAGAAGCTTTTCGTGAAGCCCGATTCGGAGATCGGTTTGATGTATTCGCTGAGCACCTGTGCCAGCACACTCAGACACAAAGGCGTCGGCAAGGTTGAATATCACGGTGCCGCCCGGCTGTTGGAGGACGCCCACCGCAGCTACGACGTGGTCTTCGTGGGCAATGACCTGTGGGTACCGTATGACCTCACGCTTGAAGACCTTCAACAATATAAGCTCATTGTCCTGCCCCACGTGCGATATCTCTCCGAGGCTCAGCGCAGGCTGATTCTCGATTATGTAGACAAAGGAGGCCTCATCATCGCAGTCGGTGATATCGGTACCCACAATCTCAAGGGTAACTCATATCCTGTATCTAAATGGAACTCGCTGTTCGACAAGGCAGGCTTGCGCAAGTACGGCAAGGGCAAGATATGGCATTTCCCCGAACAACACGGCCGCAACCTCGCCGAAAGATACGGTTTCAAAGGCCGGGGTACTCAGGCGGACCTGAAGTTGTTTACAGATACGCTCAATTCGCTGCTGCCGCCGCGCCTTGTGACGGACCTGCCCAGAACGGTGGCCGTGCATCGAAATGCACATCCATCCAAGGAGGCTGTTATCCTGCACCTTATCAACTACGATTATGACCTTGACAGTGACACGCTCAAGGCGGTTAAGAATGCATCGATGACCATAACGCTGGCGGAGTCGATGCAGCCTGATAGTGTCAGGGCTGTGTATTATGAGCTGGCCAATCTACCCGACGGGAAGCAGCTTGCGTGCGAAACCGACGGTGATAATACGATAACTATTGTGCTGCCGAATGTTTCGAACTGGGGTACCCTCGTGATAGAATAAGGCTTCAGGTACATTTTTCGGAACCGATATTTCTCCTGTTGTACTCTGTATCCAGCTAATCCTCTGTTTAAAGTAGTCAAACCAGCCGAGCATCTCTTGATCGCTATACTCTTCGGATTTCTTGAGAAGGCAACCAGTGAGTTCTGTAGCTAAGGGCATGCCAGCTTGCTTGGAAAAACCAGCACCGAGAATAAAAACGCGTTTTGTACTCATTCGACCCCCCTAATCTTTAGCAAAGCGAAGAATCTCAGAATCAATAATCAATTATCATTAATCAATTCTATGAGCAGCCCATTGAGTTTCCGCAGTTGTAGCATTTGTAGCAGGTGCCGTTGCGAACCGTAATTGAGCCGCAAATATCACAGGCGGGGGCATCGCTACTGAAATGCGCAAATTGGGCGTTAAATTGCTGCATAACTGCCACCTGGGACTGCAACTGCTCCGGTGCATCAGCAATGGCTGAGCCAACCAGGGCCCCGATTCGGTTCGCAGCATCAGTAAATCTGTTTGTCGGGGCCGCAGACGGCAGCTTAGTTACCAGCTTCGAGGCTGAAAAATCCTGTTTTTCCTGAACAACTGTTTTTGCTTCGATTCCTGCCCCGGCCTTTGCCTCGGCAATTTTTCCCGCCAGCTCTTTAGTCTTTTCAACTAACTGCCTGGCCGTTGTTATGTTTTTACTTTCTGGTGTGCCGGGCGCTGCCGCTCGATTAGGGATGTTTATCTCGGCATAGCCGGGTATAAACTGGCAGCCCAGCCAGCAGAAAATATAATCAATCAGACTCTTTGCAAACGGTATATCCCTGTTCGATGTCATCCCTGACGGCTCAAACCGGGCGTGACGGAACTTGTCCACCAGTGTAATCAAAGGCACGCCGTACTGCAGCGCCATTGAAGTACAGGTCCCTATAATATCCATAAGGCCCCCGACGGTGCTGCCCTCCTTGGCCATAGTGATAAACAGCTCACCAGGCTGACCGTCCTCATATAGCCCCACCGTCAGGTAGCCCTCATGTCCTGCGACAGAAAATTTATGCGTTATGCTTTTTCGCGTATCCGGCAGTCGGCGCCTAAACGGCCGCGCCGGGGGTGGCGCTTCGGCGCCGGCTTTGGCCCTGGTTTCTCTGTGCTTCCTGGTGGAAACAGGCTGCAGTTTCTTGGAGCCGTCCCGATAGATTGCCACCGCCTTTAACCCGAGCTTCCAGCCTTCCATATGAGCTGCGATAATTTCTTCAGTTGTACTTTCCTTTGCCATATTGATGGTTTTGCTTATGGCGCCGGATATAAACGGCTGGACAGCGGCCATCATTTTCAGATGTGCCGTATAATGAATATGCCTCTTGCCGGTCCGCGGCTTAAAAGCGCAGTCAAAGATTGGCAGATAGTCCGGGTTGAGCTTTTCCACGCCCTCGATAGTTTCATTTTCATCTATGTAGTCACAGATTGATTTGATGTCGTCGGCGCTGTAGCCGAGCCGGTCAAGAGCCATCGGCACGGTTTTATTAACAAGTTTGAGCATTCCGCCGCCGGCCAATAATTTGTATTTAACTAATGCTATGTCCGGCTCAATGCCTGTGGTATCACAATCCATCATAAAGCCGATAGTTCCCGTCGGCGCAAGGACAGTTGCCTGAGCGTTACGGAAGCCGACTCTGGAACCGACATCAAAGGCCTCATCCCAGGTATCCTTGGCGGCGTTGCGCAGATAGTCCGGACAATGAGATTCCGGAATATTACAAGCATGCTGGCGGTGCATATTTATAACTTTCAGCATTGCATCGGCGTTCCTGCTAAATTCCTCGAAAGGCCCCTTCATCGAGGCAATCTCGGCACTTGCCGTATAAGCGGCTCCCGTCATTATAGCGGTGACTGCGCCAGCCAGGGCCCTTGCCTGGTCGGAATCATAAGGAAGGGCCAGACTCATAACAACAGAGCCAAGATTGGCGTAACCGAGGCCAAGCGGACGGAACAAATGGCTGTTTACGGCAATCGATTTGTCCGGATAGCTCCCGTTATCAACCAGAATCTCCTGAGCAATGATGAAAAGCCGAACCGCCCTCTTGAAGCTGTCAACATCAAAAGAGCCGTCTTCCTTGCGAAACTTCATAAGATTCAGTGAAGCCAGATTGCAGGCCGAATCATCGATGAACATATATTCACTGCAGGGGTTTGAAGCGTTAATCGGCCCGGAGTTCGGGCAGGTGTGCCAGCGGTTGATTGTACTGTGGTACTGCAGACCTGGGTCACCGCAAATCCTTGTACCCTCGGCAATTAGCTCCATTAGCTCGCGTGCTGAATACTCCTGCATTTTTTCGCCTGTTGTTACCGCATAGGTGGCCCAGGTGGCGTCTTTCTCCACCGCCTGCATAAACTCATCGGTTACTCGCACGGAAAGATTGGAATTCTGAAACATCACGCTGTTATACGCTTCGTTGTTGTAATCACCGTTGTAGCCGGCCTCAATAAGGGCCCAGGCCTTTTTTTCCTCCTCAGTCTTGCAGGTAATGAATTCTTTAATATCAGGATGGTTGACCTTTAGTGATTGCATTTTTGCCGCCCGGCGGGTTTTGCCGCCCGACTTAATTACCGCTGCTATCTGGTCATAGACCCGCATAAAACTCAAAGGCCCGGACGGTTTGCCTCCGCCGGAGAGCTTTTCTTTACTGCTTCGCAGTGTTGAAAGGTCGGTTCCGGTTCCTGAGCCGTGCTTGAACAACATTGCTTCGCTTGTTGCCAGCCGCATTATATCTTCCATTGAGTCTTTGACCGACTGGATAAAACAGGCTGATGCCTGTGGATATTCGTAGCTGTTTTCACAGGCAACCGCCTCTTTGCGCTGCAAGTCCCAATGGAAATTGTGTTTGCTGCCGGCAATACCATAGACGTCGAAAAGACCCACATTGAACCATACAGGCGAATTAAATGCCCCGTATTGATTCACGCACAGCCAGGTTAATTCGTTGTAGAAAACCTCGGCATCCCCGTCAGTGGCGAAGTAACCGTCCTTTTTGCCACGGTCGGCGATCGTCCTGCAGACGCGGTGGACAAGTTGCTTTAGTGAATTTTCTCGCTGGCCGCTCTCGATATCACCATAAAAGTATTTGCTCGCCACGACCTTTGTTGCCAACTGGCTCCAGGATGCCGGGACTTCGATATTGTCTTGCTTAAAGATTGTTTGTCCGCTGTCGCTGGTAATCCTGGCCGAACGCACTTCCCATTCGAGCTGTTCAAAGGGATGCACGCCCGGGTTTGAAAAGAAATGCTCAATCCTCAAACCCGTTGATTCGGGGGCCTCTACAGCGGTTTTGGGTTGGGATTGCTTATCTCTAAAAGGGTTTTCAGGGTCGAACTTATAAGACATTTACACGCCTCCATGCGAAAAATGAGAACACAAAATATAGTAAAATAAACGGGAATTAAGCCAGATATAGTGGTAAAACCCGTAAAATCTGTATCGGCACATTAATGGCAATTTGATAAGGTGTAAAGACCAAATTTAAAAATTTTTGGGCAAATTTATTGACTCTGTCGTTAATCCTTGCAGCAATTGAACCTACGAGAGAAAAAATTTTTTATAGGACGGCAATGTCTTTCAGATAATCTCACAATGATGTTAAGATAAGGATATGTCAGCTAAAAAAAGCGACAAATCTGGAGCGATTCGTGAAAAAATAAAGAGTTTTCCGACCGGGCCGGGCCTTTATTTTATGAAAGGCCAGAAGGACAAAGTCCTTTACATCGGCAAAGCCAAAAATCTGCGCTCCCGGGTCAGCAGCTATTTTCAGCCAGCCGGCGACCTGGCCGTCTCACGCAGCCCGAAAATCACAGAAATGATAAACAAAGTCAAGACAGTTGATTTTTTGGAAACCGAGACGGAAGTTGACGCAATGCTGCAAGAAGCCCGCCTGATTAAGGATATTCGCCCGCCTTATAATACGGACCTTGTCGATGACAAAACATTTCCGTACCTGGAAATTACCACAGGCGAAGATTTTCCGGGCGTCTATATCACTCGAAAACCCCGGCCAGCCGGCAGCAGGTTGTTCGGCCCCTTTGCCGGTGCAAAGGACCTGCGGGGCGTTTTGGTAGTATTACAAAAAATATTCAAGTTTCGAACCTGCAAGCTGAACATTAGCGAACACGACCCAAAACGGAGATTCTTCCGCTCCTGTCTTTTGTACAGTATAAAACAGTGCACCGCTCCCTGCGCAGCCAGAATTGACGAGTGCGAATACAAAAAAATCGTTACAGACCTTATAAAATTTTTGCGGTCGAAGCGTTCGACAATCCTGCGCCAGTTAAGAAAGCAGATGGCCGAGGCGGCTGAAGCGTTTGCGTATGAAAAAGCTGCGATGTGCCGCGACCGTATCCGACTGATTGAACGGCTCGACCGCCGGGGCACGCCCGATGAGAACGTCCAGCCGGAAGTCTTCGCCGCTGACCCGACGCAAGCTCTGGAACAACTCCAGAATCTGCTGCAAACCCCGGAGCCGGTCAGGATTATCGAGGGCATTGACGTTGCCGATATTGGCGGGGCCGAAGCAGTCGGCTCGCTGGTTAAATTCATTGACGGAAAGCCGTTTAAGAGCGGCTATCGACGATTCAAAATAAAAACCGTCAAAGGCATCGACGACTATGCAATGATTGCCGAAGTGGTGAAACGCAGATATAAATACGCGCTGCGTGGTGAAGAACTGTGGCCGGACCTTGTTCTAATTGATGGCGGCCTGGGGCATTTGAGAGCTGCTGAAGCTGCACTTAAAGATATGATAGCAATGAACTTACACACATTAGCACAAAAGAAAAAGGCAAAAAAACAAGCCGGAGCACACAATACGAGAATCGCTGCGATTGCCAAAAGAGAAGAAGAGATTTATCTGCAAGGCAGCAACAAGCCGGCGCGGCTCGCTGCTAACTGCCCCGCCCATAAGCTCTTACAATACGTTAGAGACGAAGCACACCGGTTCGCACAGCACTACCACCATATCCTGCGAAGTAAGAAAACGCTGAATAAGAAATCGTAACCTCCACGGCTATTTTTAACCGCAGAGAGCACAGAGAAATTAAAGTGAACTAAAGTGCCTAAAGTGAGCTAAAGTGCCTAAAGTAAGCTAAAGTGCCTAAAGTGAGCTAAAGTTGGATGGCAGAAGACAGACACAAGAGCATAAGCTGTAAGGGCACAAGAGCATAAGGCATAAGACAAATGGTGGATTAGTGAATTAGAGATTGGTGATTAAGGACCTGAATTCGCAGGCCAGATTCTTCCCCTTCGACTACGCTCAGGGCTAAAGGCTCTTTTCGCTCAGAATGACAGTGTCTTGCGTCGCCGTGGCGGCGACGGTTAAACAAGGCCCAAATAAATTTGTGGGCTAAACATTAGATTGCCGCGCTCGGCTCCGCCTCGCTCGCAATGACAAAGACAGACAACGGACGACAGAGGACGGAGGACGGAAGGCAGAGGACGGAGGGCAGAGGACGGAGTGAATATCGAATATCGAACAAGGAACGGTAGCTTATAGCTACGTAAATACTTTGGAGGCGGTTTCAATTGACGATCCCTCGGCTGCCCCCTCGACCCTTCGGCTGTGCTCAGGGCAGGCTTCGCTCGGGACATGGCTCGGGACTTGCGCTTCGCTCCAGTTTACGATTGATTATTTACTATTGATTATTTATAATGTTGGAGGTTGCGAGGAGAAAGTACAGAGGACGGAGGACGGAGGGCAAAGGACGCAGTGAATATCGAATATCGAACAAGGAATGATGAAGTGAAAAGTGCTGCGATGCGGAGAGACGCATTTACGCTTGTTGAGCTGTTAGTTGTAATCGCAGTGATTGCATTGCTGATGGCGATTTTGGTGCCTGTACTTAACAGGGCGCGGGGACAGGCGCAAAGGATAATCTGTATGAGCACCCTGCGGAATTTTTCGATGGCCCACAAGCAATATCTGGCCGAGACACATAAGTATTTGCCACATACAAGCTATGAGCCTTATACGCCGTGGTACAACAACGATTATTTCCGCAAAGTTCTTGGTCTGCCAACGGCGACCGACGAAGAAAAAACAAGAAGACCCCCCGGCGAAATTCAAGAGTGGCCGCCCAATGCGCCACGTAAATTTATCTGCCCTGCGGCAACGTATGCTTTAACTCACGCGGAAAACGGCCTGTATGCGCTCGACAGGAGCTACGGAGTAAATGTTGATGGAGATTACTATGCCAGGCACGGAGGAGTAGCCAAACTGTCAGATAAAGAAAGCTGGGTAAAGCAGCCTTCAACAAAACTGTTCATGGCCGATGCGTTAGATTGGTGGATAAGCTACTACTTTTGTGATGACCGATACTTTGAGTATGGAGAGAAATGGGTTGGCTTTGATACGTACGGGATGACGGCATTTCGTCATAATGACGGATTGAACGCGATGTATTGGGACGGCCATTGCGGGCGGCTGCGCACTGAAGAGGTTATGGATAATCCGGCGTTGTGGGACCCACTGAAATAACAGATAAATCAGCGACTGCAGCCAGAAAATGACATCCCGATTCTATAATAGCAGGCGTTGGGGCATCAGAAAATAGAAGATTCAACGAAAAAACGTGGATTATTTTGACCAGCTTTGTATAATGGCTGAAAATCTGCTCAAAAAATAGAATCTATTCAATGAATAATTTTCGAGCATAGCTCGACAGCCGTTGTCCGCCCGGTCAGGTTGAAGCGAAGGCCCGATGTGTGGGAAGTGGTCTGCTGCCTGGTCTTTTGCGGCTGTAAATGAAGGAGGTGACTTATGAATATTCAAATGAAACGTCGTACATTCCTAAAGAGAAGCGCTGTAGCCGGCGCAGGGCTGGTGGTCCTTCGTTCCGGGATTCTCAAGGCCGGCCGGTCGCCGAACGAAAAACTAAATATCGCCATTATCGGCGTCGGTGGGCGCGGTGGCTCTAACATGAACAACGTCAAGAGCGAGAACATCGTCGCGCTGTGTGATGTGAACGACAAGGCTATCGCCGGCGCAGCCAAGCGTTTCCCCCGGGCCAAGACATACACGGACTGGCGGAAGTGCCTCGAGCAGAAGGACATTGATGCTGTGGTCTGCTCGACGACCGACCACACGCATGCCTTCATCAACGTATGGGCGATGAACCGGGGTATGCACGTTTACTGCGAGAAGCCGTTAGCCAACTCGGTGCACGAGGCGAGGGTGGTCCGCGAGACGTACCTCAAGAACAAACACAAGCTGGCGACGCAGATGGGGACGCAAATACACGCATCTGACAATTACCGGCGGATGGTCGAGCTCATACGGCACGGCGCGATAGGTACCGTTAAGGAAGCTCGTGTCTGGTGCAGCCGAACGCCAAAGGGAGGTAACTATCTTCCGGAGGTCAAGCCGGTGCCGAAGCACCTTGACTGGGACCTGTGGATTGGCCCATCGCCGTTTCATCCTTACAATCCTGGGTACTTCGGCCGCGGGTGCCTGAGCTGGAACATCTTCTGGGACTTCGGCAGCGGACAAATCGGAGATATGGGCAGCCATATGATAGACATGGCATATTGGGCGCTTGACCTGCGACTTCCTACGAGCTGTGAGGCGAGCGGGACACCGGTCAGTACCGACACGTGTCCGCAGTGGCTGATGGCCGAATGGGACCACCCTGCCAACGACTGGCGGCCTGCCGTAAAGGTCTATTGGTACGACGGCGGGAAGAAGCCGGGTATGCCATCGAAGGCGTTCAACCGGGACAAGCTGGACAAGGGGGTCCTGTTCAAGGGAGACAAGGGCTGGCTGTTGGCTGACTATGACTGGCGGATTCTGATGCTTAGCGGAGATATGACGCACTACAAGTCGCCCAAGCGTGAGGAGCTGATTCCCTCTTCGCCCGGGCACCACAAGGAGTGGCTTATCGGCTGCAAAACAGGCAAGCCGACGCTCTGCAACTTCGATTACTCGGGCGCACTGATAGAACACAACCTGCTGGCGCTGGCCGCGTACCGTGTAGGCAGGAAACTCGAATGGGACGCCAGGAACCTAAAGGCCACTAACTGCCCCGAGGTCGACCGGTACATCCGGAAAACATACCGGAAAGGCTGGGTACTGAACGGATAGGGTGTGGGTCCTTGCGAAACCATAAAGAAAACGGAAACCGCAGCAGTCCCTGGGACTCCTTACGGAGGATGCGCAGGTTCCCGATGTCGTTTTGAAAACAGGGATGTTTTCAATTCGGAAAGTTCGGCATCAAAGAAAGAGAGAGTCAAGAATGAAGCGATGTACCAAATGCAAAAAGTGGAAAGACGAGAGTGAATTTGGCAAACAACCCAAAAGCAAAGATGGATTGAGGTACTGGTGCAAAAACTGCGTGCGGGAGAGCGCGCGAAGGTATTACAAGAAAGATGGGGGGCGTGTGAAAAGATACTATAGATATGAGGAACGCCATCGGGTCGTTGGCGGTGTGAAGGAGAAGCGATGCCGCAGATGCAAAAAGTGGAAGGCCGAGAGCGAGTTCTACAAAAGGCACAGACACAAAGATGGATTAGCGGTGTGGTGCAAAGAATGCTCGGACAAAGCTGTCATCAAGTCGCGTAAGCGGCGGCCGGCGGTGGGGAATTGATAAAATGTGGAATTGCAAGAAAAGCCCCCGTGAAATGCGGGGGTAAATACGAGAGATTGCTTCGCTGCGCTCGCAATAACGGTGGAACGGTGGATTCCCGCTTGCGCGGGAATGACAAGGGGGGACATGGCTCGGAATGACCTTAAAGAATATCGAATGTCGAACCCTGCCGCATTACTTTATGGTTGCCGGCAGTAGCACCATATCCTGCGAAGCAAAAAATGCTGAACAAAAAATCTTAAAAGAAATATATCAATGGCATCTTGACATCAGGATGGTATAATGTTATGATGTTAATAACGAGGTCACGATATGAAAACTAATACAAAAAGAACCACGATTTACATAGATTCTGAATTACACCACGCTTTGCGCATAAAAGCAGCAGAGACAGAACATTCGATGTCAGAATTGGTTGAAGAGGCGATCAAAATTTCCCTGGCAGAAGATTCCGTTGATTTGGCGGCTTTCGATGAGCGTAAAAAAGAACCAAGCCTGGCCTTTGAGGATGTTTTGAAGAAGCTAAAGAAAAATGGCAAAATATAAAATCTCCATAAAGAGCACTGCTGCAAAAGAGTTAGAAGATATTCCAAAGAAAGAGCTGCGAAAAATCATTAAACGAATTCAGTCACTTGCGGAAAATCCAAGAGCTCATGGAGCACAGAAACTCTCAGGACAGGAGCAATACCGCGTTCGGCAGGGAGATTACAGAATAGTTTATTCTATCGAAGATAAAGATTCGATAATTGATATAGTCAAAATCGGCCATAGACGAGAAATCTATCGCTCCTGACCGTACACCGCTATCATCGCTTATAGCTGGTCTGGGCGTGTAGGATTTCTATAAAGGCGAGGATATTTTCGAGCGGGACATCTCCCTCGACGGCGTGGGCCGGGGCGAAGATGTATCCGCCGTCCCTGCCGGCTTGCAACAGCGTGGCTGTTTCGTTCCTAACGTCCTCAACCGAGCCATACGGCAGGGTTTGCTGCGTAGACAACCCTCCGTGAAAGGCAAGGTGGCCTTTGTACCTTTTCATAAGGTCAAAGACGTCCATAACCTCAGGCTGAAACGGATTAAAGCAGTTAAGGCCTGTCTCAATCAAATCATCGAAAAGCTCGTCCACCTTGCCGCACGAATGAATCATAACGTACTTGCCGGCCTCTCGGACGACGGCGTACATCCGCTTCAACTCCGGCAAGATAAACTGACGCCATAAACGCGGCCCCATCTGCAAACCTGTCTGCTGGCCCCAGTCATCACCGAAATAGACGGCATCTATATCATAATTCAGGGCCTTTTTGACCTGAGCGATGTTATAGTCGGCTATCGAACGCAGAAGCCGGCGCACAAAGTCCGGATGGTCCAAGAAATCCATCATCAAGTTTTCCATGCCTCGAAGTGTCCAGGCCCGCTCATAAAGCGAAAACCCAATCTTAAAGACCCGGAAACAATCCCCATATCCGGATATCCTCTCAGGAATATCCTCAAAAAAAAGCGGATTCAGCGGGTCAGGAAACTCATATCCCCGGAGTTCAGGGGCCGGTAAAACACATCCCTCGACAATACCTATGTCCCTGTCCACACTGCGGTCCCAGACGACGCCGAAGACGTCCCGGAAGCGGTCATTGCCGAGAGCGGTGAAAAAACCTATGTCACTGCCCAGCTTGACAAAATGGTTATCCAAAACCCGGTCTAAATCGTCCCGGCCAAAATGCTTTTGCAGTTTGTCAGCGGCTTCGACAGTAAAACCACAGTGCCACGGTACGTAGGGGACCTTGCGACTCTCAATCGCCAGCTTAACGACGCCTCTTTTGTCCATCGGCAGGTCCCCAAATTAAATAAAGCAAGAGGGTATTTTTCAGGAGCAGATTAAAATTTCTGCAAGAGCTTTTTTGGATATGCCGGTTAGCCGAACATCGTCACCGAAACGTTTCGTATCAACGTAATGTAAGCCGACAGCCTCGGCCAATTCAGCCATTGGTTTGGCTATATCGACGCTTCCCTGCGGCCCGAGTATTTTCGGCGCGATATAAACGCAGATTTCGTCGGCAAGCTGCTCTTTCAAGAATGAAGCTATTACCGTTGGCCCGCCTTCGACAAGCAATTGAGCGATGCCGCGTTTACTCAATTTATCCAATAGAAAATCTATATTACATCGTCCCTGTGTATCGGGGCAGGCAAGCAGCTCGGCTCCCTTTTGGGTAATCTTCTCTGCAATTTTGGGATTTGTCCGGACTGTTTGGCGGGTCGTTACCACCAGCACGGGTGCTTTTTTTGCAGTGCGCAACAGTTTGCAACTCAGAGGGAGCCTTAGACGGCTGTCCAATACGATTCTTGTGGCTTGTTCTACTTTGCCCGGTCGGGCCGTCAATAGCGGGTCATCGGCGAGGACCGTATTGATACCCACCAATATTCCTGAAGCCCGCCGGCGCAGCTTGTGCACGTCTTTTCTGCTTAGCTCATTCGAAACCCACTGTGAGCGTGGACCCGTCCCAGCCCAGGCGAGTTTACCGTCAATGCTTTGTGCCCATTTTAATATTACCCAGCATTTTCCGGTGGCAGCAAATTTGATAAAAGGTGCATTTAGCAGACGCGCCTGCATTTCACAGACGCCGGTCTGGACCTGGATTCCTGCCTTGCGCAGCTGCTTGACGCCTTTGCCATTTGCGTGCTCCGAGGGGTCAATCGCTGCGACGGTAACCTTCGCTAATTTGGCAGCGATAATTGCATCCGTGCAAGGTGGTGTCTTTGCGTGGTGAGAGCACGGCTCAAGCGTAACATACATCGCAGCTCGCCGCGGATTAACGCCGAGCGTTTTGCAATCCCGGATTGCATTGACTTCTGCGTGTGCGCCGCCGAATTCCTCGTGCCAGCCCCTGCCGATAATTTGGTTAGCTTTTACGATAATGGCGCCGACCGGAGGATTCGGTTCGACCGAGCCGATGCCTCGCCGAGCCAGCTTCAACGCGACCCGCATATATTTCTTGTCCTGGTCAGCCATTTACGACGCTCCCTTATCAAGCATCTGTAGAAATTGTTTTTCGTTTATGACTTTAACTCCGAGTTTCTTTGCTTTTTCGAGCTTGCTTCCCGGCTCTTTTCCGGCCAATAGAAAATCTGTTTTCTTACTGACGCTGGAAGCCGGCCTTCCGCCGGCCTGTCTGATAGTATATTCGGCCTGCTGGCGAGCGAAGTTTTGCAAAATGCCTGTAACAACAATAGTTTTTCCGGCCAGTTTATCTGTGCGCCTGGTGACGGGCTTCGGGCGCTGCGGTTTTACGCCAGCGGCAAGCAGGTTCTCGATAACCGCACGGTTTTGGGGGGCGCGAAAATATTCGTAGATACTTTCGGCCATCTTCGGGCCTATCTGGTCTATGCTTTCGAGTGTCTCCTGGTCTGATTTCATAAGTGCCTCAAGAGAACCAAAGTGTTCAGCGAGAATCTGTGCTGATTGACCCCCAATGTGGCGAATACCCAAAGCAGTAACGAGCCGCCATAACGGTCGGGTCTTGCTTTTTTCAATTGCTTCAATAACGTTGCCGGCACTTTTTTCAGCCATTCGCTCCAGTTCTATTAAGTCTGGCTTTTGCAGTTTGTAAAGGTCCGCGAAATTCTTTACCAGTCCGGTGTCAACTAATTGCTCGATTAAGGCGTCGCCTAAATTCTCGATGTCCATCTGGCCGCGGCCGGCAAAGTATTTCAAACGCTCCTTCAACTGGCCGAGGCAATCCGGATTGAGGCACCGGATATAAACGCCATCTTCGTCTTTCTTAACTTTGCCGCCGCAGTTGGGGCATTGTTCAGGTACTTTGAAGTGAACTGCGCCGGCAGGCCTTGCTTGTTTTTTCACTTCGACGACCTGCGGTATTATCTCGCCGGCCTTTTCAATTACCACCGTATCGCCGCAGCGGACATCGAGCCGATTCAATTCGTCGAAGTTGTGCAAGCTGGCCCTCTTAACGGTTGTGCCTGACAGTTGAACGGGGGTGAGATTCGCCACGGGTGTTAGAATGCCGCTCTTGCCGACCTGGACATCGATTGATTCGACAATTGTTTCTGCCTGCTCGGCGGGGAATTTGTAGGAAATGCACCATCGATGGGCCCTGCCGGTGGCGCCGAGGACGTCGCGCTGGTCAAAGCGGTTGACCTTTATTACCATCCCGTCAATCTGGTAGCCCAAATCGAGGCGCTTTTCACTCCAGCTAATGCAGATGTTTATTACCTCATCTATATCCCCGGCTTTTTTGATATTAGGATTAACGGGCAGGCCGAACCTTTTGAATCTCTGAAGGGTTTGATAATGATTTTCAGCTAACGGCCCGGAAAGCTCGCCTATTGAATAGGCGAAGAAGGCGAGGTTCCGCTCGGCGGTAATTCTTGCATCGAGCAGCTTCAAAGAACCTGCTGCGGCGTTTCGTGGATTTGCAAAGGCCGGCTCGCCGGCTTCGGTGCGAAGCCTGTTTAGCTCGACAAAGGAGTGAGTCGGCATATAGACTTCACCGCGTACTTCAAGGACGGCGGGAATTTCCCGGCCGGCTAACAACACAAGCGGAATGGCTTTTATGGTGCGGACGTTTGCGGTAACGTCGTCGCCCACTTCGCCATCGCCGCGAGTCGCAGCGGTGGCGAGAGTGCCGTCTTCATACCGGAGATTTATCGCAACACCGTCGATTTTCAATTCGACAACATAATCGAAATCCCTGCTGCCAAGGCCCTTTGCCACCCTTTCGTCAAAGGCCCGCAGCTCGTCAGCGTTGTAGGTGTTGTCCATACTGAGCATAGGTACGGCGTGCCTGACGGTGGTAAAACCTTCGAGCGGCCGGCCGGAAACACGCTGAGTGGGTGAATCGGGCGTTATAAATTGCGGATTCGCCTGCTCCAATGCCTTTAGCTCGACAAAGAGTTTATCATATTGCCGGTCAGTGATTTCGGGCTGACTGAGGACGTAATAGAGGTAATCGTGCTTTCGGATTTCGGCACGAAGCTGCTCAATTCGCTTTTTTACATCTTTGGCCATAGCCATAACAGCTAATTTATATGCTGTTCCGGCACATTTTGCAAGCCCCGTTAGATGCAAAATGCTTCTGGAAAAAAACCATCTAATCCAGGAAGGCATCTAATGGGGCAAGCTCCCAATTTCCCGGCGGGTGGCTGAGGAGAAATTTTCACAAAAAGGGATAGACCTGAGCGGCTGATTCGGGTACTATCACAGGTAAGTGTAGAATGTAAAGTGAAAAATCAAAAACTATGAAGCTGGGTCGCCAAAACCTATACGGTGTTTTTTGGTATCCAATTCAACGCTTTTAGTTTTTTATTTTTTGGTTTTCGATATGTCGAGCTTTGCATAACCACACAGATGTTTTGGAGAAACACAAATGGGCAAAGAGGGAGATTTGATTAACGCTGTTCTCGAACGGGCACAGGAAACAGACGGCAGAAAAAAATTAGCGTGTGCCGAGGCGTTTGAACTGGCAAAAGAATTCGAGGTGGAAGTTATTGAGATTGGGCGCATTTGCAATCAGCAGAACGTAAGAATCCGCAAATGTCAGCTTGGCTGTTTTGAGTGATAGTGAGGAGCGAAGAGATGAAAAAACTAAGAGCAAGGTTTAAACTGTGGCTGAGTACCAAAGACGTTGAAGGGGTTTTCGGCGACGGTAAATGGCGGCTGCTTAAGAGCATTGATGCCGAAGGGTCGTTGAAGGCGGCCAGTGAATCGCTGCGGATAAGCTACCGAAAGGCGTGGGGCGACTTGAAGAAGGCGGAGGACGCCTTAAGTATCGCCCTGGTGGAGAAACAGCGAGGCGGCAATATGGGCGGGCGAACTACTGTAACCAGCCAAGGCAAAAAATGGGTCAAGGCTTATACGAGATTTCGCGGCGATGTCGAAAAGGCAGTAGAAAAAGCGTACGAAAAACATATCAAGGAACTTGTAAAGTGAATAAACCAGCCAACTATATATGTGCATGGGTGTTTCGCTCATCGAGACGGTTTGGTTTCACATTGGTTGAAGTGCTGGTAACCATAGCAACTATTGGATTGCTGCTGTCGATATTGGTTCCCGCTTTGGGTCGGACCCGGAATCAGGCCAAGCTTGTCATATGCAAAACACATCTTCGCAACGTATGCATCAGCGTGTTACTGTACGCTAATGACAATGACTCCGCCCTGCCGGTTGATACAATGGTCGGACCTGACTACGAAGATGTTAATAATCCGCATACTGTTTTGTTCGCGGCTCTGGATGGTTACCTCGGAAGCGGCGAAAACTACTATTGTCCCGGTGAAACCGACCCTGAATTGAGGTACTCGCAGGAAAATTTTGACGCGGGTGTGATGGGCTATTTTTATTACTCGTGCAAGCGGGCCACCGGCAACCGTGATATCAGCAGATTTTTGCGACGAGATGTGAAGTGGCCCCGCCGCCTGCGGGATACCATGCATCCGGAAACCTGGGTCATCTCCGATAGCTGGTTTCGCGGCCGACCAACCCCACACCACTGGTTTCATAAAGGCGTCAACTATGCCACTATTGATAGTTCGATACAGATGTTATATACCAGCCCCAGGCAAAAATTCAGGTGATTATTTACTATGGCGTTAATATTGATTGGAATTGATGACACCGATAACGAAACAAGCCCGGGTACGGGCCGGTTAGCCCGGCGGCTATCTGCTGAATGTGAAAAACGGGGTATGGAGCAACTGGGCGTAACGAGGCATCAGTTCCTGCTTGACCCGGCCATTCCTTACACTTCACACAACAGCGGTGCGTGTATCGCCGTTGCGGGTGATGATGGAATTGAGGCCGCGACTTTTGCATTCGATTTCGTGTCCCAACGTGCATCGGAGGGCTCCGACCCGGGCGTCTGCATCGCGCGGGCTGATGCTGTCCAGCGTCCAATTATAGAATTTGCAGACGCCGCTACCAACAAGGTTCTGAAAACTGAAGACGCCTTCAGTCTGGCCGGGGCTGCGTCGATTCCATTACGCGGTCTTGGTGGTTCCTGCCAGGGTGTTATAGGCGCGCTTGCCTCCGTTGGGCTGCGTGCCCAGGGTGATGCGGGCCGCTTTATCGATTTACCCGGGCTTCGTGAACTGCCCCGCTGCGTCGATGCCAAAACTTATGATAAATCAGGCATCACGATTGAGTATAAAATTACTGTCCGTCAGCCGACGCCCGACGATATATACGATACTCTTGGCTGGGTACGGCCCCGGCTCATTAGCGGCAAAGCTGTTCTGATAGTGGAATGGAGTGAACAAAGAAATGCGTGGGTCCCTGTTGACAGAAAGAAAAGGCGACCGTTGGAATAGCATTTTGAAGAGTCATCAGCTAAGGATGTTAGCTGTATCAGTAGCTGTTGGCGTTATTGCAGGACTGTTCATAGGCACTGTCCGGCTGGGTCTGGGATTGGCCGGACACAAGTCTCTTTTCTGGATGACGCCGGTCATCATGGCTCGTCTGCTTGGGCGCTGCAAAGCAGGTACTACAGCTGGTGCGCTCTCGGCAGCTTTCACCACACTTGCTGTTGGTGGTCGCCTCGCCGGCGGCATCGTGGGCTTGCCCTTGATTGGCCTTGCCGGCATTATTTTGGACGTGGTTATAAACTCTCTGGAAAAAAGGAAAACCCCTCACCTATTGACCATTGCAATCATCGGGATTAGTGCGATGTTCGCTAACCTGCTTTGCCTGGGCAAGAGACTACTCGTACCTTTGGGGCTTGGTTCCCACTTTCTGTTTGGCGGATCCGGCTTCTGGTTCAAACTGATTTGCTATGCATTCTTCGGTCTGACTGCCGGCCTAATCGCCGCGACACTTGCCTGTTTCATCAACCACCGCCGTCAAATACGTTGAGGAATAAAATGTTCAAGCTCGACGGAATGTTGTTGATTGGTTCTGCCGGCAGAAAAACGGGCAAGACCGAGCTGGCCTGTGCCATTATCAGGAAATTTAGCAAAGATAGGGACATCACAGGAATAAAGGTTACTGCTATAGAGGAACGAGACGGGCAATGTCCCCGCGGCGGTCAGGGCTGCGGAGTCTGCTCGTCGCTCGATGGAAATTTTTACATTACGGAAGAGACCGACCGCAGTTCGGACAAGGATACGGCGAGACTTTTGGCAGCAGGTGCGAGTCAGGTTTTCTGGCTGCGTGTTATGAAAACACACCTTGAAGAAGGATTGACCGCTCTGCTCGATATAATCGGGGCTGATGCGGTTTCAATTTGCGAATCAAACTCGCTGCGTCAAGTGGTCGAGCCGGGATTGTTTCTCATAGTCAAGGGCGGGGAACAAGAAGTGTGGAAAAGCTCGGCTCGGGATGTCAGAAAGTATGCGGACAGAATTGTGGTGTCGGGGCAGGGCGACCACATAGGGTCGCCCCTACGTTTTGATTTTGATTTGGAGGGGCAGGGCGACCACACAGGGTCGCCCCTACGTTTTGATTTTGATTTGGAGCAGATAAAACTGAGCGACAAGAAATGGGTAATGCAGGAAAAGGCAACGGCGATAATTTTAGCGGGTGGGGACAGCAGCCGGATGGGCGCCGACAAGAGTATGCTGGCGATTAAGGGCCGGCCCATAGTAGAGATAATCTCTGAGCAGCTTCGCGGCACATTCGGCCAGATACTTATAAGCGCCAACGAAGTAGATAAGTTAGCGTTTCTTGGCTTCGAGGTCATCCGGGACAAAATACCTGGGCAGGGACCTTTGATGGGTATAGCTTCGGCCCTGGAGGCCTCAGCCAACGAACTTAATTTTGTGATAGCGTGTGACATTCCGCATATAGATTTGACCTATGTTAGAAGGATGCTTGCGGAAGCTGAGGGGGTGGACATAGTTATCCCAACTACCGGTGATGAAAGATACGAGCCGCTCTTTGCGGTGTACCGCAAAAGTGCGCTTAAAGCTATAAACGAGGTGCTGTCATCGGGCGGACGTAAAATAAGTGATGTATTCAGCCGGTGCAGGGTCAAGTATATCGAGCTGGAAGCGAGAGGGTTCACAAACCTGAATACAATAACGGAATATGAAGAATTTCAGAAAAAATACGATGATTGCGTTTGATGATGCGTTTGAAATTATGATGGGTTCGGCCCGTCGGCTGGATATGGAGCGTGTCGGCATTGAGCACGCTTTGAATCGGGTACTGGCGGAGAAGATAATCTCTGACATTGATGTGCCGCCTTTTAACAAATCGGCTATGGACGGGTATGCGTGCCGTCGAGCGGACCTTGCAAATGAGCTTACAATAATTGAGACGATTCCTGCGGGATTGCCGGCCAAAAAGGCGATTGGGCAGAACCAGTGTGCGAAGATTATGACCGGTGCCGTTGTGCCTGAGGGGGCTGACTGCGTGATTATGGTCGAATATACCGAAAGCGCGGGAGATAATAAAATTCGGTTTACCAGTAAGGACACGGAGGACAACATCTGTCTAAAGGGTGAAGATATCAACAAAGGTGATGTGGTTCTTCGGGCAGGCTGCAAAATCGCCGCTCAACATATCGCAGTGCTGGCAAACTGCGGCTGCGTGGAACCGTTGGTGTCACTCCAGCCGAGGGTTGGCATTATAGCGACGGGGGACGAATTAGTCGAACCCGGCCAGAAACCGTCGGCCTGTCAAATCAGAAACAGTAATGGATTCCAGTTAGCCGCCCAGGTAACAAACGCCGCTGCGATAGCCACAAACTATGGTATTGCCGTCGATACAGAAGAAGATATAGAGGCAAAACTCACAAAGGCGATAGCGGAAAATGATGTTGTGATTTTGTCTGGCGGTGTATCGGTAGGTGATTACGACCTTGTTCGGGAGATTCTGGAGAAAAACAACATTAAGCTGCTGTTTGAGAAGGTTGCGGTAAAGCCAGGCCGACCTATGGTTTTCGGTGTTTCGGATGAGGTTTTTTGTTTTGGCCTGCCCGGCAATCCAGTATCGACCTTTGTTATGTTCGAATTGTTGGTGAAGCCCTTCCTTTTTAAGATGATGGGACACGATTTCAAGCATGTTGTTGCTTACAGGCAACTGGAAAAAACAATAGCAAGAAAAAAGACAGAAAGAGATTCGTGGCTGCCGGTCGTATTTACAAAAAATGGTAAGGTTGCAAAAATCGAGTATCATGGCTCTGCGCATATTAACGCGTTGTGCAAAGCTGACGGCTTGCTTTGCATACCCGCAGGCGCAGCAGAAATTAAAGAGGGAACTACCGTTGCTGTTAGACAGATTTAATCGAAGAATAAATTACCTGCGAATATCCGTAACGGACCGCTGCAATCACCGCTGCGTATATTGTATGCCGGAAGTTCCCTTTGTTTATAAAAGCCACAGTGAAATTCTTCCTTACGAGCAGATAGAGCAGCTTATAAAAGTCGCTGCGAAAATGGGTATAACAAAAGTTCGACTAACAGGTGGTGAGCCGTTAGTGCGAAAGAACGTTGAAGAATTAGTGGCAAAGCTTGCAGCTATTGACGGTATCGACGAGGTCTATATGACCACGAACGGCTCGCTGCTTGCAGATATGGCGGGGAAACTGAAGCGAAGCGGACTGGCGCGTGTGAACATCTCGATAGATTCACTCGATAGGGACAGGTATCAGAAGATTACTCGCGGCGGTGATTTGCACCAGGCCCTCGCAGGCGTTAATGCGGCTATAAAAGCAAAACTTACACCGATAAAGATTAATATGGTCATTCTCAATGATACCACTGAAGAGGATGTCGAAAGGATGAAGACGTTTTGTGAGCAAAGGGGCCTGCGGCTTCAAAAGATTATGCAGTTTTCGCTTTATGACAGGGCTGATTTGAGCAGGCGGTTCGGGACGGAGCGGCCGCCGAAATGCAGCCAGTGCAATCGGCTCAGACTGACCGCTGATGGGTTTCTCAAGCCGTGTCTCTTCTCTGATAATGAGGTAAAAGTAGACTTCGACGACATTGGCGGTTCCATACTTGAAGCGGTAGCGAAAAAACCGGAAAACGGAAGCTCCTGCAGGAACCGACTTATGAACGAGATTGGAGGATGAAAGAAAAGGAAAAAATTAACCGCAGAGAACGCTGAGAAAAAAGAGAAAGGAAAAGGTAAAAGGTATGATAGATATAAGCGGCAAAGATATTACTGTAAGAACAGCTACGGCGACGGGGTGTGTGGTTCTTGGAGAGGAGGTGTTTGAGGTGCTCCAGCAGGGACAATGTCCGAAAGGCGATGTTCTCGAGACGGCAAAGATAGCTGCGATAAATGCGGTAAAAGCAACAGCTTCAATAATTCCGATGTGCCATACACTACTAATTGAGGCGGTGAAAGTTGATTTTGTGACAGATGAGGATACCAAATCGGTTTTTGTGAATGTGAAAGTCAAATCATCGGGCAAGACGGGCGTGGAAATGGAAGCGCTCTGCGGGGCAAGTGCCGGGTGTCTTACTATTTATGATATGCTCAAATACAAGAGCAAAGATATGGTAATCCGGGAAATAAAGCTAATGGAAAAGAGCGGTGGAAAAAGTGGCAACTATAAGAGGCAAGATTAAAGCTATATCAATCTCCAAAGAGCGAGGCACACAGAAGGACAATGTACCAGCCGCTGAACTAAAAGTTGGCTTCGGCATAGTCGGCGATGCGCACGCAGGCAACCGGCACAGGCAGGTCAGCCTGTTAGGACAAGAATCTATCGAAAAAATGAGAGCAAAAGGGGCGGACGTCTCGGCGGGAGATTTTGCGGAAAACATCACCACGGAAGGAATCGGCCTGGCGGCTTTAGCCATCGGCAGTAAACTTAGACTCGGCGCCGATGCCGAAGTTGAAATTACGCAGTTCGGCAAAAAATGTCACAGCGGCTGTGTTATTTTTCAACAAGTTGACGATTGTATTATGCCGCGAGAGGGCGTTTTTGCAAAGGTAACAAAGCCGGGCCGAGTCAAACCCGGCGACACCATAGAAGTATTGCCAACGAACGATTAAAATAGCTGAGTTAAATAGTAGTGACAGGATTTACAGGATTTATTTCAGGAGTTGAACATGCGAAAGTTATTCTTCAATTGTCTGTTAGGCTTGTTTTTGTGTTTGCTGGCGGGATGTTCGGCTCAAATTAAACTGGCGGGATTGCCACTTCAACAGACGGTTATAGTGAAAGGGGCGAATCTCGAACGCAGGGCTGATATACCCCGTATAGATCAAAATGATCCGAATGCGATATATGCTATCAGTCAAGATGACGGTAATTATGTCGTCACCGTGAGAGAACATAAAGCGCCATCCATAAAGCTTGAAAAACCCGGCACAATTCATTGTGATTGGATTTACGGTGAGAAAATCCCCATAATTGAGGGCAAGGTGAAAAGTACTGGGAAGAAATATCCCATCGCAATAGATTCAGGCTTTTCGCATACTCTCTATGTGCACGATCTCCATGTCATAGAAAACAAACTTCCGATTCTCCCGATCCAAAGCAGGGAAGAACATTCAATTGGTGAGGGCCTCTGCCATCTCTCTGAGCTTCAGATAGGCGAGATGACACTGACTAACTTCCCATGTTACTATAAAGAACAACATGCGGAAACCCAGCTTCTTGGATTGCCAATTGCTTGTGATATGCGTATTCTATTTGGATTGCAAGCTATGAAGGCCTTTAAGTACGTTCTGTTTGATAATCAAAAAAAGCAAGTAGGGTTTTCACCCAAAGATAGCTTTGAGCCTGAGGACCCGGCGTTTTGGAGTCGATATCCGTTTTTAATTAAAAAAGGACGTGAAGATCACGATTATATTTGTACAGAAATACCTATAGTCGGCGAGAAAATGGAATTGAAATTAGACACATGTGCTACGGGTGGACTATATATTAAAGAACGAGTGTGGAAACCTATGTGCAACAAACTCAAAAATGCAAAGACAATGGACAGCAATGTGTGGTTACCCCGCTGGCTCGGACGGGTAGCCTGCAAAAATGTTGTCGTTGAAGCACTTGAGGTCGGAAAGAGAAGTATCAAGAACGCCAAGATTTCAGTTTTTCCAAACGACAGTATGTTTCCAGAATCTCAGAACTGTCAAGGGTTGCTTGGGATGCGGTATTTTCGGGATACTGTCGTCGTTTTGGATTTTGAGCGCAATTTGATGTGGGTCAAGAACGAATGATTAGAGTGGCCATATTGACAGTTAGCGACAGTTGCTCGCAGCGAAAAATGGAGGACGTAAGCGGGCAAACCATCAAGAATATGCTCGCCCAGCCCCTCCGAGGGGCGGGGCTCGACGCCGACAAATTTGAGATTTGTGAGTATACAATCACAGCCGATGAACAAGAAAATATCAAAAAAGAGCTTATATACTTCGCCGATGAGGTAAAAGTCGATATTGTCTTTACTATGGGCGGCACCGGCCTTGGGCCCCGAGACGTTACGCCAGAGGCCACGGCTGCGGTGTGCGAAAAAATGGTTCCCGGCTTAGCCGAAGTAATGCGGCTGGAGGGACTGAAAAAAACTAAAAATGCTATGCTGTCGCGAGGCGCTGCCGGTATTCGCGGCAATACGCTTATCATCAATCTTCCCGGCAGCCCGAAAGCGGTCAAAGAATCGCTGGAAATAATCTTAGACGTTTTGCCCCATGCAAGAGATATGCTGCTCGGACGAGGGCACAAGTAATTGATTATTGATTATTGATTATTGATTATTGAGATACGAGATGCGAGAGTAAGACGAAATGGCTCATGAGGGTCTTTGGGAACAACTTGATAAGCTTGACCGGCAGAAAACCGCTAAAAGGGCGAAGTGTCAATACCGAAGCGACCCGGAGCGCTACGTTATCACCCTGCTGAACACCGAGTATGTAGTTAATCTTTCGAATAAGGAGATTTTTTCCGAGCAGTCAGGTTCACCACCGGCAGCCGCAGAGTTTCTTGAGCAGCTTTGCCTTCTTACGTACCTGATAAACGCTCAAGATTTGCCAATTGCCAACAAACTTGCCAGGCCGGAAACTTTGCCGGGCGGGCAGTTTTTCTTCAGAGGGCTGCACAGCCCCCCTACCGAAAAATTGGAAAGCGCATTTGGGCAGTGTCCCGAACGGTTATACAAGGTTTCGGAGCGGTTTGGCGCTAAACGATGTGAATTCGGCGATGCTTCTATCGAGTTGTACGTATTGCCTCGCATCCCATTAACGATAGTAATCTGGCGAAGCGACGAGGAATTCGGCGCCCGAGCATCAATACTATTTGACCAAACCGCAGCCGCTCATCTACCACTGGACGCCCTGGGAGCGGTCGTGAATCTGACCGTTAAGGCATTAGCTGAAAGCAGTTAAATGCTTCCATTGGTAAGTGGTGAAGATCATGCGGAATTATACGACGGCTTCTCGACGTCCATTTTCAAAATATTAGCCGCTAAGCGCTTGACAGCCGGAGGGAAAGGTGTTAATTTGTGACTTTCGGAGGGCTCTGAGCTGTCCGTATAGGATAGCGGAGGGCGCACGGCCGAGATAACAGGCCGTTATTATGTTCTCGAACTCCGAAACGAACAAAAAATAACCTGTTGCAGTAGTAATTTCAGGCGCTCTATCTTCTTAAAATGGGTCTCAAAATAGCAATTGGCGGCAAAGGAGGTGTAGGTAAGACCACAGTCTGTGCGGTCTGGGCAGAACTATTTGCTGAAGACGGCTGTGACGTTCTCGCCATCGACGCCGACCCAAATGCCAACCTTGCTTCAGCTTTCGGCATACCTCCCGAGCAAAGCCCTGAGCCGCTTATCAAAATGGAACAGCTAATCGCCGAACGTACCGGCACCGAAAGAGAGGCAGTGGGGGCATACTTTAAGTTAAACCCTAAGGTCAGCGATTTACCGGAAAAACACTGGGTTGAAGTTAATGGCGTAAAATTGCTGGTTTTAGGTGCTATTACGCAGGCCGGGGCGGGCTGCGCCTGCCCTGAAGGAGCGTTCTTGAAGGCATTGCTGACACACACCATACTGCAACGGCAAGAGGTGGTCTTAGTCGATTTAGCTGCCGGCGTTGAGTCTATGGGCAGAGCAAGCGTTCAGGGAATTGACGCTCTGGTAGTTGTGGTTGAGCCGGGCAGCAGAAGCATCGAAACAGCGATAAATATAGCACGAATGGCCAAAGAGCTGGGAATAAAACACGTTGCGGCAATCGCTAACAAGATTACAGAAGCCGCACAAGCTGAAACAATAAAGCCCAAATTGCCAAATATAACTATTCTTGCAAATATCAATTACAACTCCGCGGTTCAGGAAGCGGACATGAGAGGTACGCCGGTGATTGAAGCCGATGCCGAACTTGTAGAGCAATTGACTAAAGCAAAGAATACTTTGGCAGATTTAATTTTTCCGAGCGCCGGTTCTGAAGTCGGTGATAAACGATTTGTCTAAATGTTTCGGAGACGACAATGGGTAAAGGCATAATGGTAGATATCGAAAAATGTTTGGCTTGCAAAAGTTGCGAAATAGCTTGTGCAGTGGCACATTCGATGTCCAAAGTTCTTCAAGAAGCGACACAAGAGGTGCCGAAGCCACAGCGTAGGGTTACGGTGCAGGCAGCAGGCGAATTTGCAGTGCCACTGCAGTGCAGGCACTGCGAGGATGCGCCTTGTATTGCGGTTTGCCCGACAGCAGCAATATATCGAGAGGAAGCTGATGGGCCTGTGTTGATTGAACAAGACAGGTGTATCGGCTGCAAGTATTGCCTTGTCGTTTGTCCGTTCGGAGTTATTGAGGTCTCCCGTGACGGCAAAGCTATGGTCAAGTGCGACCTTTGCATTGAGCGAGCCAAGGCGGGGCAAGAGCCGGCTTGCGTTGAGGCCTGTCCTACAGGAGCACTGAAACTGGTCGACGAAAAGGAATTGGCAGCCGGCAAGCGCCAGCGCGCGGCCCAGGAACTTGTCTTAGCAACTCAGAAAGATAAAAAGAAAGAAAAAGATAAAGAGAGTACTCGATGATTACCGTAACCGTATGTGTGGGCAGCTCGTGCCACATCAAAGGCGCCCGGGAGATGATAGCCCGCTTCAACGAGTTTCTGACCAAAAAGGGACTCGAGGATATGGTCGAGTTGAAAGGCTCGTTCTGTATGGAGCGCTGCGGCGAGGGAATTAATTGGAAGATCAACGATGAGATTTTAAGCAGCTCCAGCGCCGAAGAGGGAGCTGAAATGTTCCGGAAGAAAATTCGGGACGCTCTGAAAGAAAAGACGCCTGAGAGGCCTGCTGAGGGTCCTGGCGACAGGAGAATTTAGTATGAAACTTCCCAAAAGCCAAGTAGCCGCGCACACCAGCGCCATATTGCAGCACACGCCTAACGGGGTTCTTCTGGTGGACAACCAGACGCGCATCCGTTTCGTCAATCCCTCCTTCCTAACTATGTTCCATTGCGTCGACGATGAGCTCCTGGGCCGGGCGGCTAAGGAATTCGTCCACTCTGACTGCTTCGAACGCGCCATCGCTGCGGGCGGGTCGCTGATGGTCAAAGAGAGCATTCCTGAGCATGAAGTCAGCTTCCGCGTGGGCATTTTTCCCATCGAGGGCGAAAACCTCTACTGCGGCATCTTCATCGACATCTCGGAAGAGGAAAAGGCCAGAAAGGACTTACTTGACCTCAAGGCGCAGACGCTGAAACGGACGCAGGAAGTTATCTCACGGCAGATGCAAACGGCACAGGAAATAGCGAGACTGCTGGGTGAGACGACAGCGGAGACCAAGGTGCTTGTGATGAAACTTATGTCCCTCTATCAGGAAGAAGGTCAGTGATGAGGTTATTTTACGAGTGGGGCACAAAACAGCTCGAAAAACACGGCGAAGAACTCTGCGGCGACAACGTAGCCATTGCCCGTCATGCTGATTTCGTCATGCTCGCGCTTTCTGACGGATTGGGAAGCGGGGTCAAAGCTAATATTCTATCTATCCTGACGACGCGGATCGTTATACACCTGATGGAAAATGAGCTACCGCTGAGCGAAGTGGTGGAGACGTTGAGTAAGACGCTGCCGGTATGCGAGGTCCGCAAGCTCGCCTACAGCACCTTTGCCATCGGAAAATTCTTCTCCGAGGGACGGGCGCGAGTAGTGGAGTTCGACACGCCGCCGGTTATTCTGCTGCGGCATCGAAAATCTGTCCCCGTGCCATACGAGGAACGAGAAATTGAAGGCAAGACCATTCGTGAATCGGAACTGAAACTGAAAACCGGGGATTGGGTCGTCTTTATCTCCGATGGTGTGGTTAACGCCGGGATAGGTGGACTCTATCCTCTCGGATGGGGCCTGGACCAGATAGCGCGGTTCCTTGAGGAGCACTGTCACCCGGACCTTTCCGCACAGGAGCTCGCCGATAAGCTTACGCAGGCCGTTTGGGACCTGTATTGTGGCAAGCCCGGGGACGATGTGAGTGTGGCCGTTATAAAGGTTCGACACAAGCTTACTGCCACCGTGTTTACGGGCCCCCCGGTCGACAAGAGTGCCGACAAAGCAGTTGTCGCCAGCTTCACACAACGTTCCGGATTTCTTGCGGTTTGCGGTGGAACCACGGCAAAAATTGTCGCCCGTTATCTTGGCGGCAAGTCATTGGAAGTCGATCTGGGTACGATGAAGCCGGATGTGCCCCCGTTGGCCCGGATAGAAGGTGTTGACCTGGCGACCGAGGGGATTCTGACCCTTACGCGGGTCAATGACTTGCTGCATTCGGGTGCCAGTAAGGACAGCGTAAAGTTTGATACAGACGGGGCCTCGGCATTAGTCCGCTTGTGTCTGGATGTCGACAACATCCATTTCATAGTGGGCCTGGGCGTGAACCCTGCCCATCAAAATCCAGACCTACCCGGGCAACTGGCCATGAAGCTGGCTGTGGTGCGTGAGATTGCGGAGGAACTGCGGAAAAGGGGCAAGGAGGTAACTGTCGAGACCATTTAGCTACAGGCCAGATAACTCTTACCATGAACAGGCAGGCAAATTATTGCATTTATGCGTTGACAGTAGATTTGTCTTGCTATAAAGTTTCCAGTTTATTTTTGATAACCAGCCAGTAAGGTAACAGCGAACGTGACCGAAAAAAATAAGCTCATAGAACAGATAGTTGGCCGCTACGATGGAGAGGTCGGGATGCTCATACCCATGATGCAGGACCTTCAGGCCGAATGTGGGTATCTGCCGGCAGAGCACGTGCGCTGTCTGAGCAAGCGGCTTGGAGTTCCGCTGAGCCGTCTTTACGCCGTGGTGACGTTCTATTCATCGTTCCGTCTGGCGCCAAAGGGCGCCCATGAGGTAACGCTTTGCCTGGGTACGGTTTGCTATCTCAAAGGTGCAGGGAGCATTTCCGAGGCCATCATCCGGGAATTCCGGGTTGAGCCGGGCGGTACGACCCGCGACCGCCTATTCAGCTTTAACGCCGTCAACTGTGTAGGCGCCTGTGCTCTTGCGCCGGTGATGGTGGTGGACGGGCAATACCACGACGGCGTTACCTCAGAATCTGCACTTGAAATTCTGCACAGCCTTCGTCCGGCCGAAGAACCTGCAGAGACCGGCACAAAGGAGGCTGCAACGTGATTAGGGCCTCCACGAAATTCACAAGTGCTACCGATATCGAACGATTCGCGGAGGCACTGCGCAGCCGCGCCGGCAGCACCCCCAAAGTGGTGCGAGTCTGCATCGGAACGGGTTGCGCCGCCAAGGGCTCACGCAGGATTTACGAGCTTTTCTGCGAGGCGGCCAAGCGGTCCGGCCAGGACGTTCGAGTCGAGGCAAAATGTGTCGGCTGCCACGGATTCTGCGAGCGCGGTCCTATTGTCGTAGTCGAGCCCGGTGGAATTTTCTACCAACGGGTCGAGGAGCCTGATGTGGCGGAGGTCTTCCGTGAAACAGTGCTGGGAGGAAGAGTGGTCCAGAGACTGTTATATGAGGACCCTGGTACGGGGAAAAAAGCCGAGAAAGCAGATGAGATACCTTTTTACAAGGTTCAAGAACGGATTGTTCTGGGCAATAACGGTCTAATCGACCCCACGAAAATCACGGACTACATTGCGGAAAGAGGATACATCGCTCTTGCAAAGGTTATATCCTCGATGACGCCCGAAGAGGTGGTCTCGGAAGTAGAACTGTCGGGACTTAGAGGCCGTGGCGGGGGTGGCTTCCCGACCGCACGAAAATGGCGTTCCTGCCGGGAGGCCGAAGGCTCGCCCAAATACGTCATCTGCAACGGCGATGAGGGCGACCCCGGAGCTTTTATGGACCGTTCTATTATGGAGGGGAACCCTCACTCCGTCATCGAGGGCATGCTCATCGGGGCATATGCCATCGGGTCAGAGCAGGGCTATATCTATGTTCGCAATGAATATCCCCTCGCCGTTGAGCACTTGAGAACGGCGATCTCACAAGCCCGGGAAATGGGGCTGCTGGGTAACAACATCCTGGGCAGCTCGTTTTCTTTCGATATCCGCATCAACCGCGGTGGCGGGGCATTTGTCTGTGGTGAGTCCACGGCGCTGATGGCCTCTCTGGAAGGCCGCCCGGGCGAACCCAGGGCAAAGTACATCCATACCGTGGAAAGCGGCCTCTGGGAAAAGCCCACGAACCTTAACAACGTAGAAACGTGGGCCAATATCCCCCCGATTATAAACCGGGGTGGGGAATGGTTCGCCGGCATCGGAACGGAAGAGTCCAAAGGAACCAAGGTATTCAGCCTGGTTGGAAAAGTCAAAAATACGG
>JAUWBI010000102.1 GCA_030601745.1 Phycisphaerae bacterium | reverse complement strand
TTATTTTAGACGCAGATTGACGCTGATTTGTTTTTAGCCGGCTTGGTGTTCTTGGCAAGGGCAGTTCTCAAAGTGAGCTTTTGCGACTGCGACTTGCCTTCGTCCACAAGGCCATCGAAATGGCCTTTTTCAGAAGCTGGCTAAGAACGGTTCTTGTTAGGCACGGATACCCGCTTTCGCTGGCACAGGTTTACACCCCATTAGATAACGCTTCGCTATCCCACAGGGTAAACTCACGGGGCAAGCGGATTTAACGGATAAGAACCATAATAATTCTGTCTTTCTTAGCAAAGTCGAAAGAGCGAAGAATCTCCAAAACATTTAAATATCCTCAAACAAAAGTCAACAAAAAAAGGGATTTTAAAAAAATCTCCTTGTCGCTGGCAGCGATAAAAATACTCCCTCGTCGCAAGATGATTGTCCCCCCAGCACAGGACTGGGGGCTAAATAAAACTGCGCTCTCAATGACCTAAAATGGCCAAAATTCAGCGTATTGACCCGTCCCCCTGCTTTCTTGCGAAAGCAAGAAGGGGGACGAAAAAAACCCTCCTTGTAACAATTGTGCCGGTCAGACAAATATGGTACATTGATGTATTAGAGAAGCTTAGCTGTGTTGCTAATTGACTCAAACTGACCGTTTCGATAGCATCAATAGTCGTAATTCTTTTATTTACAAGTACATATAGTAGTTTGAGTAATAACGATGATTTTCGTCAGTCCCCCCCCGTTTTGCTTCGCGAAAACGAAGCAGGGGGGACAGATAGAAAAAGGTAGTTTTTTAAAGCGAAGATTATGAAGGGAGATTGATTATGAGAAGGGTTACACGCAGAGATTTTGTGAAGGGGTCGATGGCAGCCGGTGTGACATTGGCCTTGCCATTTTCCCGGGTGCGGGGGGCGAACGATGACCTTCGCGTCGCTGTGGTAGGTTTTAACGGCCAAGGCAGTGGCCACATCGGCAATTTCCATAATACTTCGGGAGTCCGGGTAGTGGCGATTTGTGATGTTGACGAAAAAGTTCTATACCGCAAAGTAGAAGAATTTAAGAAGCGTAATGAAAAGGTTGACGCCTACATCGACTACCGAAAGATGCTCGAAGACAAGTCTATCGACATCGTCTCCATTGCCACACCAGACCACCAGCACGTACCGGTGGGAGCACACTCGGTTGTCGCCGGCAAGGATGTGTACATTGAGAAGCCACTCAGCCACACGATTGCTGAGGGACGTCTGCTGGTGAATCTGGCCCGCAAGCACGGTAAGATAGTTCAGCACGGCACGCAGTCGCGGAGCCTGGAAGGGTTGATGGAGGGTATCGAGTACATCCGGTCGGGCAAGCTCGGCAAGATCCGTATGGCTAAGGCAATCAACAGCCAGCGGCGGGGCAAGATCGGCCGTAAGCCTGACACGCCAACACCCCCGCACGTCCACTACAACCTATGGCTCGGACCGGCACCGAAAAGACCTTTCAACATCAACAGGTACCACTACAAGTGGCACTGGTGCTGGGACTATGGGACCGGCGATACGGGAAATGATGGCATACACCAGATTGATATCGCCAGGTGGGGTCTGGGGGTCGAACTGCCTAAGGCCGTCACGTGCAGCGGTGGACAATTATGGTACGATGATGATCATGAGACGCCCGACACACAGATCGCCACGTTTGAGTACAATGATGTCTACCTGATGTATGAGATGAGGCTGTGGACGCCCTATCCACACGAGGGGCACGACAATGGTAATATCTTCTATGGTGACAATGGGACGGTGTCTATCGGCAGGAAGGGCTGGCAGGTGACGTTCAAGGACGGCAAAAAGGGCCCAGGCGGTTCGCGTGGTGGTGGTTCCCACATCGCAAATTTTATAAAGGCGGTGCGCAATCGCAAAGTGGGTGACCTGAACGCTGACGTCGAGGTAGGACATTGCTCTGCCGCACTCTGTCACATGGCTAACATTGCCATGCGCGTTGGGCGGCGACTCAAATTCGACGCCAGGCGGGAACGATTCATCGACGATGCTGAAGCCAACGCATATTTGACCAAGCAGTACCGCAAAGGCTATGAACTGCCGATACTTTGAGCTAAATACAGTAATTTGGTTCAGGAGATGTGGTATTATTTAACCATTGAACCGAGGACTTCGATATCCTAAACCAGAGAGATTCAAATGCACAATTTTACCCGGTCAAGGTAACTACTCAATCGAAAGGCAGGTGTTATAATGGAAATTTCACGACGAACTTTTATAGGGTCTATGGTCACCGGATATTTCGCGTTGGACAGCTTGCTTAAAGCCGAGATTCCGGCCGGCGTTGAGCATTATGTCCGCTTTCAAGTCCAAGATCATGTAGCTTATGGTCTGCTCAAGAATAAAACAGTTTTCGAACTGAAAGGGTCGATATTCGATCAACCTGCGCAAACCGGAAAGGCTTATTCACTTGCCGCGGTTAAATTGCTGGCGCCTTGCGAACCTACCAAAGTTTTGGCCGTTGCGCTAAATTATTCCAGCCATCTGGGCGATCGCCCTAAGCCCAAAAACCCAGAACTGTTCTTTAAGGCTCCATCGGCTGTCCTCGAACCCGGCGGTTCCATCGTGATTCCACCGGGAACAAATCGCTGCGATTATGAGGGCGAACTGGTCGCTGTTATAGGCAAAAAGGCCAAGAATGTGTCCGCAAAGGAAGCGCCAAATTACATTTTTGGTGTGACTTGCGGTAACGACGTCAGTGCGCGAGACTGGCAGGAAAAGGATATACAATGGTGGCGAGCAAAAGGCTCTGACACGTTCGCTCCACTGGGACCAGTAATCGCCCGAGGACTCAACTATGATGATTTGTTGTTAACTACGCGTCTCAATGGTGAGATTAAACAACGGCAGAGAACCTCCGATTTGTTTTTTAGTGTACATGAAGTCGTCAGTTTTATTAGTCAGTTTATCACGCTTTATCCAGGTGATGTGATCTACACCGGTACACCAGGAAAGACTTCTCCAATGAAGTCTGGTGATGTAGTGGAAGTGGAAATTGAAGGGATTGGCATCTTGAGAAATCGGATAGGCAGGGCAGCAGATAACAGTGAGCTGACAAGAGGATTTAGCGCAGATTTTCCAGAGTAGATCTTATTTTTTACATTTTTGTTTTTACATTTACCTCCGGCAAAGGACAAGACTTATCGAACTTTGATTACAGAAATCTAATTAAAGAAAGGAAATTAAAAATGGAAAAAAATAAGGAAGACGGAATTACACGTCGTTATTTCCTGGCGACCGGAGCAGTTGCTGCAACAGCAATTTCAGGATTTCCATTTGTGCGTACCTGCCGTGCGCAAAGTGTGAAACCTCTCAAAGTCGGGTTAATTGGCTGCGGAGGTAGGGGGACAGCTTCCTTGAGAGAAGCCCTCCAGGCAGCTCCTGGTATACACGTCGTCGCTTTAGCTGACCCTTTTAAGGACAGAATCGAGAGGTGCTTGAAAACCCTAAAAGACCCAAAGCGCATGGGGGGGCTTATCCAAGGCGTTGAAGTAAAACCAGACCATTGTTTTGCTGGATTGGATGGTTATAAGAAGCTGCTTGAGACCGATGTAGATTGGGTTAATCTTGTAGGACCTCCTGGTTTTCGCCCCAGACACTTTGCTGCAGCTATTGATGCAGGCAAACATGTTTTTATGGAAAAGCCAGTTGCAACAGACCCTGCGGGCGTCAGAAAAATCTTAGAAACGGCAAAACGAGCAAAAGAGAAAGGACTTTCAGTGGTCGTTGGTTTTGATAGCCGGCACAACCCGAGCCGTATTGAAGCTGTAAAAAGAATTCACAATGGCGCGATAGGTGAAATTACCTCTGGGACGAGTTATAATTACACGCGATGGGTCAGATGGTACCATGGGGACGACCCATCATGGAGTGAAATGGAATATCAATGCCGCAATTGGTATTATTTCTGCTGGCTCTCAGGTGACGTAATAGTGGAACAATCCATCCACACCATTGATGTAAATAACTGGGTTATGGGGGTCTATCCAATTAGGGCCTTAGGACAAGGAGGCCGCCAGCTTCCCCTTGACCCCAGAAGGGGAAACATCTGGGACCACATGACGGTTGATTATGAATATCCTAACGGAGTTCATATAATACACATGGACCGCCAATGGCCAAACTGTCATGGTTCTGGAAGGGCTGGTTTCATTGGCACCAAAGGCAAATATACGGGCAATGAAATTACCGGCCAAAACCCGTGGAAGTTTAAGGGTAAATTGGAAAGGGCAGGGGTGTATGAACAACGCAGCATGATCGAAAGTATCAGAAAAGGCCGGCCAGGAAGCGAGGCAGAAAACGGTGCTTATGCCGCATTGACGGCAATTATGGGACGGGAATCCGCCTATACAGGTAAGCTTGTAGCCTGGGACGAAATGTTGAATTCTGACCTTGATTTGTTCCCGAAGAAAGTAGAGTTTGGACCAGCACCAAAAAGAGGCGTCCCAATACCCGGGCATCCAAGACCATTATAAATCTACGGTTTGCCAAACAGCCCAAACAGAGAATAGAGGTCTATAGGCAAGCAGGAATAGAAAGGTTATTCCTGACTAACGAGTCATTCAAAGGCGATTGGCTGACTAAAATCACGGGCCAAATAGAATATATTCTTAAAAACAGGCTTGAAAGGTTTTATAATCGACAGGGCACAAGCAGAATGGAGGTTTGTATTTTTGATGTGAGAAATTTCGATTTAAAAAGAAAACGAAATAAGGAATCATTTTATGAAACCTGAAATTAATCCCATTAGAAATTCTATAAGTCGGCAACATCCCACCAAAAGGAAGATTTCTAACGGGATTAACCGACGGGAATTTATGCAAATGAATCGCCGCGTTTTTTTGAGAACCATAGGAGAGCAAACTTTCGGATTACTTTTCTTCGGTGGTTTGCAGGGCTGTAGTAATGCTCATGCAAAAGCCACTCAGTTACCCAACGGCTGGTTGAATCCATCAAGGGAATTTTCATTATGTCCGTTCTGGTTTTGGAATGACAATCTATCGGAAAAAGAAATAGACCGTCAGTTAGCAGATTTTCAAGCTCACGAAGTACATGCATTTGTCATTCATCCACGGGCGGGATTGCCGCATAGTATCGGATGGATGAGTGAGAAAATGATTTATTTCATGCGTTATACTATCGAACAGGCAACAAAGAGGAGGATGTGGGTAGTACTTTATGACGAGGGGATGTATCCAAGTGGTTCGTCAAGTGGACAAGTAGTGGCTGAGAATCAAGCATATCGAACCCGGGGATTGTTCTGCGTAGACTTAGATGAAGCAACTCCGGGAGCTATGAAATATGGTTTGCAAATTGACGAACGTGGTAAACCTGCACCTACCGAAGGAATAAATTTGATCGCTGAAGTTAAACGAAAGAAGGATGGTCACCGTGTAGTAATTTTCGACAGGGCAATTCGAGCCAGATATTCCCACATCCGGGGGCTGCATTTTCTCCAGAAAAATCCTCCCCGGAGATCGAATCATAAAGAAGTTCCTGAGAACAGCCCACCAGCAGCAGATATTCTAAATCCGGAGGCAGTAGCCTGTTTCATCAGGCTCGTTTATCAGCGTTATTATGATGAATTTAAGAATTTCTTTGGCAAAACAATACGAGCTATTTTTACGGACGAACCGTCCTTATTAGCAAAACGGAGGGAGCCAGGGGCAATGCCGGGTACGCAGGGGATTTTGGAACATGTTAATCGGCATTTGGGTTATGATTTCACAGAATATTTGCCAACTCTTTGGTACCGTGATGAACCAAATGCTGAAAGATACAGACGGGACTACAATCGAGCACTCCAGGGGCGTTTGGAAGAGAGCTTTTACCGGCAAATATCAAACTGGTGCACTGATCATGGAATCGCTTTAACGGGACATCCAATGGGACCTGATGATATTGGACACCTCCGGCATTTTCATATACCGGGCCAAGATATCGTTTGGCGGTATATCGAACCCGGCAAGAAATCAGCTTTGGAGGGAGAACAATCAACACAGGCCAAGTGTGCTTCTTCAGCGATGATTCACTTAGCAAGGCGGCGAAACTCAAATGAATACTGTGGTGCCTATGGGCATAACTTTACTTTTCAAGAAATGAAATGGCTGACCCATTGGCTGATTGTGCGGGGATGTAATCTTTTGTATCCTCATGCATTCTATTACTCGATACGTGGTCCTCGGGTGGACGAACGACCACCGGACGTAGGACCAAACAGCCCGTGGTGGAATGATTTCAAGCCTTTTGCATTGGCATGCCAACGGCTATGCTGGTTAAACACCGATAGTCAACATATATGTGAATTAGCGATTCTCGGAAGAAACGATTACCTACCCTGGCGTGCGGCTAAGGTATGTTATGAGCAACAGCGTGATTTTAACTATGTGGAGGCACGTCATCTGTGGGAAGATGCTGATGTAAGTCGGGAGGGGATTCGCATACAAAATATGCATTATAAGGCGTTGATTTTAGAAGAGCACCCTCCTCAAAAAGCTCAAAGGGCAATTGATATTCTGGAAAAGGCAGGTCGTGTCATTTATTGGCACGAGGGTATCAATGATATTGTTTTCATAAAACAAGTCGATCGCTTGGTCAAACCAGATATTCAGATTAATCCAAAAACAAAAAACCTGCGAGTACGTCATGTAGTTAAAAACGGCGTTGATTTCTATATACTATTTAATGAGGGCCAAAAAGATGTACGGCTTATTCCCGAGTTAAATGATAAGGGAAATGGTGTTTTAGTTGATTCCTACGGTGATGATGTCATTTCCAAGTGGTTTTCGGGCAAAGCAATAACAATTGCTGAGCATGCAATAAGAATACTGATGATTATAAAGAACAAATGATATCATCTAAAAATGATTTAAGACCTCCTATCTCCAACTCCCCAAACACCTCCCCAGCCCCTCTACAGCTGGTGCACGAAAAAATGTTCTATCAATCATACCCTCATCTACTACTGGACCACCATTCCAATCATAAGCCCATATTTTTGCCGTTCGAAGCTATTGTTCTATAAGCACTTGCAAACCTACATAAAGGATTGAAAATCCGTGTGTCGGCGGTTCGGTTCCTCCCACCCTCATTTTGCAGCTAAAAGCTTCAGAGAAATTGTTTTTTATTTTGTTTACTAAGCGATGTGAAATTGGTAGTTATTAGCGAATTAGATACTTTTCAACCCTGCTATATAAATTGGAAGGAAATTTTAGATGGTTTGTAAATTTAGATTCGGTTTGCTATTATGTGTGTTTGTAATATTCACCGTAACGCTGGTAGCCGGCTGCAGTGAGATGCATGTGAGTTCGATTGTGGAAAACAAAAATAGGGTTGTCGGTAAGAAGTTAAAGAAGACCAATAGGAAGGACAGAATACGTCTCGAACACGTCGCAATAAATGTTGAGGACCCTGTGAGGATGGCAAAATGGTATTGTCAGAACCTGGGAATGAAGGTCATCAGGAAGGGACCTCCTCCAGTCAATATGCACTTTATTTCCGATGCTGGAGGAAATATGATGATTGAGGTATACCACAATCCACCCGATGCCGTACCCGATTACACTTCAATGAATCCGCTTTTGCTTCATATTGCATTCATGGTAGACGATGTGAAGGGCATTCGAGAGAAACTAATAACTGCCGGTGCGACGCCCGTTGGAGATGTATCCATAACCTCGAGCGGCGATGAAATAGCCATGCTGCGCGATCCCTGGGGCGTTGCCATACAGTTCGTGAAGCGGGCTGAGCCGATGCTGCGGGACCAATAGAAGTTAGTCTGAAAATCGTCTTGTGTATTGTGCTGAACTTGAAAACGGTGTCAAAAAAGTGTCAGTCGCCAGGGGTAAAGCTCGTCAAGACTCCATTTGTTGCTCACCTGTCAACTACTTGTAACTCTCGTTTTTGCATTAAAAAGCTGTTTTAATGAAACTTTCACACAATCATATGTATCAACTCACTTTTTGTATTTTGAATGGCTTTTGACCCCGGTGAAAGATGCTCTGAATTTTCATTATCGGTCTCGAAACGCGTCTTTCATAGATTGAAAAAAACCGGGAACGTCTGCTATTCTCTTGCTTTTGATGCCGTAATTTGGTAAATTAGAACTTGGAAACCATATTTACAGGGAGGGTAAAATGACTCGGAGAATACATTTAAACATCTGTCTGGCGATGTTGGTATTTTTGCTGGGGATGGTTTGCGCAACTGCTGCGGAACGAATCTTCGTCGATGCAGATGTTACCGGCCCAGAAATCCGTCAGGATTATGTCCCCGACGAAATAATCGTAAAATTCAAAAATAATGCCGCAATAACTCTTGAAGAAAAAATATTGACCGGCTCTGGCGTTGCGCAGTTAGAATTGTCCGGTTCCCTTGACAAACTGAATAAGAAATTCCGCTTGCGCAATGTCAAACCCGTCTTCAAAAACTTCAAGACGCACAGACGCCGCCTAAATGCCTTGCTGAAAAAAGATAAAGCCCTTTTGACAAAACGAGAAAAACGCATCCTCCAGAGGTTAAAACGTGCTGATGAAAAAGCAGCCGTTCACGCCCTTGACAGAATATACAAACTGCAGCTTGACCTGGAACCTGACCAATCTATTCAACAAGTACTGGCCGCATACAATAGAGACCCGAGTGTAGAATATGCCGAGTTGAATTATATTGTTTCTGTTTGTAAAACCCCTGATGACCCTCTTTATCCTCTGCAGTGGCCTTTGAACAACACCGGACAGGATTATCCGGAAAGCGGCTATTATAATCCCCCGCCGGGAACACCTGACTGCGATATAGATGCCCCCGAAGCGTGGGATATACACACCGGAAGCTCGAGGGTTATCGTTGCGGTTGTTGACTCAGGTGTGGACTACAGGCATAAAGACCTGCAGGATAACATTTGGGTCAATCAAACAGAATTGAATGGAGTCGCCGACGTTGATGACGACGACAACGGGTACATAGACGACATATATGGGTATGACTTTATCAATAACGACAGCGACCCCATCGACGATTTGGGGCACGGGACGCACTGTTCAGGGACAATCGCCGCAAGAGGAAACAATGGCCTCGATATTGCCGGAGCATGCTGGAATGCAAAAATAATGGCACTGAAGTTCCTGGACGCTGCGGGAGAGGGATACACATCCGATGCAGCAGTTGCTTTTTATTATGCGGTAGAAAACGGAGCAGATGTCATATCCAGCAGTTGGGGCGGCGATGATTACTCTGAAACGCTGGAAGAAGCGATTAATTACGCTCATAGCCAGGGTGTGATAATGGTAGCCGCAGCGGGTAACGACTACTCTGATTCTCCTCACTATCCGGCCTATTATGAGCATATGATTGCAGTGGCGGCAACGAATTCAAACGATGCAAAGGCCTCTTTTTCCAATTATGGCGATTGGGTGGATATAGCGGCACCGGGAGTGGACATCTTGTCACTGCGGGCAAGCGGAACTTCCAGGGGTACACCTTACGATAGTAACACGATAATCGCAACCGGGACATCGATGGCCTGCCCGCATGTCGCTGGCGCCTGTGCACTTTTACTATCATTCAATGCAACACTGACAAGCGGTGAGGTAAATGATATTCTTATGGAGACGGGCGACCCGATTTCGCCGGGAATTTGCCTTTCAGATGGTCGGCTTAATCTTTTTAACGCTATGCTTGCGGCCGTGCCCTCACGAGGATACATCAGTCTCGAGCACGATGTTTATTCGTGCTCCAGCGTTGTATCTATCTTACTGCTCGATTGTGACCTTGAGGGGCAAGGCAGCCAGGAAGTGACCCTCACGACAGATAGTGGTGATTCGGAAACGGTCCTACTGACTGAAGGAACCCCCGCTATCGGCGTTTTCACCAGGACGATTCCAACCGGCTCGGGCGCTCCGAATATCGAAGACGGGACACTGCAATTATTCCACGGCGAAATTATCACCGCAACATACCAAGACGAGGACGATGGTACGGGCAATCCGGCAACCGTAACCGATACCGCATTGGCTGACTGTGAAAGTCCGGAGATTTTTAATGTTCAGATCGATGTGCCGGGTCCTGAGCCAACGGTTACCTTCAGAACAAATGAGCCCACTAAGACGCGTGTGCTGTGCGGCCTGGCTTGTGGGGGACCATATATTATCGAGGGGAATTACCCGATTTTGGCGACCAGCCATACCATAAAATTAATCGGCGTCTCTCCTAAAACGGACTACTTTTTCATAATTGAGGCTATTGATACTGCCGGAAATGAAACTGTGGATGACAATGCCGGCGGCTGTTTCGCATTCACTACCGATGACGGGCCACGAGACATTTATGTCCCACGTCAGTATTCCACCATACAAGAGGCAATCAACCGCTCCTGGAACGGCGGGACAGTCCAGGTTGCTGATGGAACCTACACTGGCCAGGGTAATCGCGATATTGATTTTTTAGGCAGGGCGATAACAGTTCGAAGTGAAAACGGCCCGGAAAACTGTATCATCGATTGCAACGGCACACAGGACGAACCCTACCGCGGGTTCTACATCCACAGCGCCGAAGACAGCAATTCAGTTATTGATGGCTTTACTATCACCAACGGATATGCCCCTAACGGCTTTGGCGGCGGGATTTACTGCCGGGATAGCAGCCCGACCGTAACTAACTGCACATTCAGTGAGAACTCGGCCGACCTCGGCGGCGGCGCAATGCGCAACTACAACAGCAGCCCCGCAATCACCAACTGCACTTTCAGCGGAAACTCCGCTGATTTCGGCGGCGGAATGTACAATAGCTCCGGCAGCAGTCCGATGCTGACCAACTGCACCTTTAGCGCAAATACAGCATCAGGAGCTTTTGGTGAGGGAGCCGGAATGGCCAACCAGGAGGCTTCCCCGACGCTAATCAACTGCACCTTCACTGACAATACCGCCTCAGGCGGCGGGGGTGGCGGGATGTACAACGTAATATGTGACCCCACTTACCCAAAGTTAACAAATTGCATCTTCAGCGGCAACTCGACCGGGCGAAACGGCGGCGGAATGTACAACTACCGCTACAGCAGCCCCACACTGACCAACTGCGTCTTCACCGGCAACTCGACCGGACGAGACGGCGGCGGGATGTACAACTACCGCTACAGCAGCCCCACGCTGACCAACTGCATCTTCACCGGCAACTCGACCGGGCGAAACGGCGGCGGGATGGACAACATGAACATCGCTAACCCAACGCTTACCAACTGCACGTTCATCGGCAACTGGGCACAATATGGTGGTGGGATGCGCAATTATAGAAGCAGGCCGACGCTAACTAACTGCACGTTCAGTGGGAACTCGGCAGATTACAGCGGCGGTGGGATGGACAACAACCGCAGCCGCTCAACGCTGACCAACTGTACGTTTGCTGCAAATTTAGCAGCTAACGGAAACGCTCTGGCTTGTGATTCCTGGCACCAATTATCTCCGGGCAAACTTCGACTCTCCAACTGTATCCTCTGGAACGGCGGCGACGAAATATGGAACAACGACGGCTCAAAAATTACCGTCACCTACAGTGACGTACAGTACGGCTGGCCCGGCGAAGGAAATATCGACGCTGACCCATTGTTCGTTGATGCAGGATACTGGGCCGATGCAAACGACCCAAATATTCCCGCTGAACCAGGTGACCCAAATGCCGTCTGGGTTGATGGCGACTATCATTTGCTCCCGGATTCGCCCTGTATTGATGCGGGTACGGATGCAGGTGTGTATGAGGATATCGAAGGCAATATTCGGCCGTTTGATTTCCCAGGCGTCGATAATAATGGCGAATTGCCTGATTTTGATATGGGCGCATACGAGGCCGTCGCTGCGCAAGGCAAGCTCATTATAATTCCGCGCACGATTAATTGCAGCAGGAAGGGCCAAAGAATATTAGCCCTGATACACCTGCCGGAACCGATTGTCAAGCACGATGTCGATGCGTATGAGCCGCTGCTTCTGTACCCGGGAGCTATCGAAGCAGCCAGCCAATACATCATCCCATCAGACGCACGAGCGCAAAGTAACGTAAGAATTCTTGCCGTTTTTGATAAAGCCGACCTGCTCACCACGATTCCGGATGATGGTAATGTAGAGCTAACCGCCGTGGGCAGATTCATATCAGGCCAGTGCTTCTATGGTACTGATACGATCAAGATAATTGACCGGAAAGATGATAACCATCACTAAGCTTTTTCTCTAATGTTAACTGTACATTCAAAAAAGGGCTGTAAGTTCACTGCTTGCAGTCCTATCTTTTTTGCTTTTTCAACTCCGTACTCCAGAGGTTCATAAAGTCCGGCGATTTCACATTTTGAGCACTCTCCGCTTGAAGGATATTTTGCTGCTCCAAATGAGATTTGACAGCGAGCAGCGAGGCGCGTTATATTACGAAGCTCTAGAAAGTTTGCCCGGGGAAACCGAAGCAGGAGGCGAAGGTTCCCGGCGTCTGGCAAAATAAGGATGTTTTGCCCCGGAAAATGCTTGTTAAATCCTCGGAAAACTTACAATGTGAGTGAAGGGCACATTTTGTGGGTTGAGGGTCTCCCATTCTGCAGTGCGTTAAAATGGGGACTATGGGCAAAATGAATTAGAAAGGTTGTTTGGAGGTATCGCCTATGACAACGGAACAAGGCGTGGTATAACGAGAGCGTGAGCAAGGAAATTAACTTTAAATTGAGAGGTAGATTATGAAAAAAATATCAATTGGCTCATGGGCATATACTATCGGCCCATACGAGAAGAATCCGGTACCGTGGGAAGAAGTAATCAAGAAGGTGGCTGAATTGGGCTTTGACGGCATCGAGCTGGGCGGCTTCCCGCCGCACCCGAACCCGGACAATATGCCTACGAAGGAAGATCGCGATGCGTGCAAGCAGCAGGTGGCGGACTTAGGGCTGGGGTGGTCCGGGCTGGCAGCGGATTTGTGGAGCCAGCACCTCATCGATACGGATGACAATACCGCATATCTTGAAACGTTCCGCAAGAATCTGCAGTTCTGTGTAGACATTGGCATTCCCGCGATTCGGGTTGATACGGTTCAGCCGCCGACGATTTTCGATACGGTCGATTATGAAACGGCGCTGAAGCGTGTGGTTGATACGTGGAAGATTTGCGCGGCGGACGCGGCGGAAGCGGGCGTTCGGATGGCGTGGGAGTTCGAGCCGGGCTTTGCGTTCAATAAGCCGTCGGACGTTTACCGGATTCTCGAAGAGATACCGAACAAGAATTTCGGCCTGATGTACGATGCCTGTCACGGCTATATGGTGGCGTGCACGGGGGCACGTCAGCCGGGCGAAAAGGAGATTCTGCCGGGCGGGATAATGGAGCTGACCCAGAAGCTGCGCGGAAGAATCAACCACATCCACCTGATTGATTCCGACGGCACGCTCCACAATAATGAAACATCGACCCACGCACCTTTTGGCGATGGCAAAATAGATTTTGACGAGCTGATTGGCGAGCTTAACAAGAACGATATGGGTCACGACTGGTGGACCATTGACCTGTGCTTCTGGGCGGACGCCTGGAAAGTGACAGAGCAGTGCAAGAAGGCGGTCGACGAGCTAAATCAGAAGTATGGTTGATAGAGTGAGTCTGAATCTATCAGGCAAGGAATTTTAGGAGTGGACTTATGAAGAAAAAACTAAATGTCGGACTGATTGGATGCGGCTTTATGGGCCGGGTCCATTCGAACGCATACCTCAAGTTGAACAAGTTCTTTGACGTCGGCTATGAAATGGTGATGAAGTGCGTCTGTGACAGCAATGAGGAGAAGCTCAAGGCGTTCGCGGAAAACTGGGGCTGGGAGAGTACCGAGACCGACTGGCGCAAGATGATTGCGAGAGATGATATCGACCTCGTTGATATCTGCACGCCTAACAACACCCACCATGACATCGTAATGGCGACCGCTAAAGCCGGTAAAATAATTGCCCTTGAGAAACCGCTGGCGATGAACGCCGGGGAGGGTGCGGCTATGACCGAAGCGGTCGAAAAAGCCGGAAAGCCGAATATGGTCTGGTTCAATTATCGTCGTGTTCCGGCGGCGGCGCTGGCAAAGCAGATTATTGAGGAAGGCCGCATCGGGCGAGTGTTCCATTACCG
>JAUWBI010000017.1 GCA_030601745.1 Phycisphaerae bacterium | reverse complement strand
CTGGATATGGCCAAAGAGGGGCTTCCGGAAGGAGGTCAAAAAGGTTACAGGATATTTGATAATGAGCGTATCGGCATCAGCCCTACTGTTCAAAATATTAACCTCAAGCGTGCGTTAGAGGAAGAGCTCGCCATGAGTATCCAGATGATAAATGGTGTAGTTCACGCACGAGTCCATATAGTAAGCGCTGAGCGGACACTTTTTAGTTCCCAGGCAGGCGAGACCACCGCTTCGGTGGTTCTCCGACTAAAAGCGGGCTATCGAGTAAGTGCGTTGAATATAGCGGCAATTACAAACCTTGTGGCCGGCGGTGTTGGAGGACTCAGGTCGGAAGATGTGACCGTGATAGACAGCGAAGGACATCTTCTTTCGCATAAGTCGGACCAAACTATGGCCAGTGGTGCAAGCACTGTTGCCGATTTTAAGGAAAGAGTAGAGCAGAACTTAGCAAACAAAGTTGAAGATATGCTCACTGTTGTTTTAGGGCCTGGTCGTGCCACGGTAAGTGTCAGCGCCATTATCGATATGAACAGCATCAGTACCGTTACAGAAAAGTACGAGCCAAAAGGAGTCGCTTCAAAAGAAGAAATCAAAAGTGAATCTGAGACTGGAGCGGGCAGTGCTGCGGCTGAAGGCGGACCAGCCACGCCAGGGCGCACAATGAAAGGTGAAACAATTACTACCGAATACGAGGTGGGCAAGACTGTGACGCAAGAGGTTATTCTGCCGGGCAAAATAAAAGCTCTGACGGTGGCGGCTTTTGTTGACTTATCGCCGGCCGATGTGAATGAAGCAGGGACAGGGACTGGCGGCGCGACCGCGACGATAATGGAATTGTCTGATGTGGAAGAAATCATTAAAAATGCGCTCGGTCTTAAGGAGACAGACTTGCTTAAAGTGGTTGACACCAAGTTTCATCGTCCGGCGGAATTGCTGATTGAAGAGGAGCCGTCGAACTGGCCTCGTTATATAGCAATTGCCCGCCAGGTTTCTTTAGGGATTATGGCAATTTGCGCCCTGCTTGTTCTTCGGATATTCAGTGGTGCAAGGAAAAAGATGGCCTCGGCTGCCGCGGCGGGACAGTTGGCCGGAACGGAGGGGGCTGCTGCCGGTCTTCTCCCGGCCGGAGTTGAGGGCCCTGAACCATTAGCGCTGCGCAAACAAATAACCAGTGCCATGCAGAGTAATCCTGAGCAGGTGAAGCAATTGTTTTCCAGCTGGCTCGAAGAAAAGGGGGAATAAGTAAGTGGCATTGAGGGGTACACATAGAGCTGCGATGCTGCTGACAAGCCTGGATGCTGAAACTGCGGCCGAGCTGCTCAAGGGGCTGCCTGCGGATGACATCCAACAGATAGCTGTGGAGCTGGCGCGAATCGATGCATCGGGCCGTCGCGACAGGAGGGAGGAAGCGAACATTGCCCGCGAGTTCTATAACTCACTTCAAAAAAAGCAAAGTCAGGGATTCAGTATAAAAGGGTTTCTTAACGAAATGCTTGTAAGCATCCTTGGCAAAGAGAAGGCGGACCAAGTTCAAACTCAGATTAGAAAGGTAACACAAAAAAAAGACGCGTTTGTGGATATACGTTTAGCCAATACGGACGAATTGGTTCTTGCGCTGGAGGGCGAACACCCACAGACAATCGCAGTGGTACTGTCAGAGCTGTCTCCGAGGAAAAGCCAGGAGATTCTGGCGCTTTTGAGCGAAGAGGTTCGCCTCAATGCCGTGTGCAAAATGACGAATCTGGAGGTGCTGCGAGGGGGAGTGAAGGAACGGATAGCGTCTATGGTTGACGAACGGCTTAAGAGTTTCAAAGGAGAAACTCTTGTGGAAAAACCGGAGCAAACTCTACGAAAACTTGCCATTATGTTAAGTGGTCTGCAGAAGGACCTGCGAGACCGCCTGCTCGATGAGATCAGAAAACATGACGAGGAGACGGCCACGATGGTAAGGCGTTTGATGGTAACGTGGGAAGATATTCCGTCGATAGCAGACAGGTCTCTGCAGGAAGGGCTGCGAGGCGTCCAGGCAGGCAAATTAGCGATTGCGCTTTATGAGGCGGACCCGGAGATTGTGCAAAAGATACGCTCAAACATATCTGAACGGCTTGCGGCTACGCTTGACGAAGAAATATCCCTGATGCAGGAGCCGCTGCAAGAAGAAGTTCTTGAGGCGAGGGAAGAAGTTGTCGAGCCTTTGCGAAAGGCCAGCGAAGAGGGCACACTCAGACGTGTGAGATGATAGTAAGATGTCACGAACGGTTACAATCCGACTTGAAAAGGCGATTGCCTCGGCAAAGCTACAGAACGGGGCTGGAGGGGACGCTACGACAGCATCTGCCGAAGCCAAAGAGGCTAAGCTGCTTCGCCTACAGAAAGAAAGCCTGGCAGAGGTGTGTCAGGCCCTGCAGGATGCAGTTAATAAAGTAAATGAGTTTCAAGAGAACTTGTTCAAGGAACATAAAGAGCAGATTGCCAAACTATCTGTTGAAATTGCCAGGAAGATATTGGTGCAAAAGGTTGAAGAAAAGGAGTATGCAATAGAGCCAATCATTGAAGAAGCCCTTAAAAATGCTCCCACGCGTCAGGATGTTGTGGTGCATTTGAACCCTGAAGACCTTGTTGAATATCAAAAAGTACAACAAGAGGACCCGGCATCGTGCCGGATCTTAGCCGACGTTAAATTTGTTTCGGACACAAATATTGGGCGGGCAGAGTGCCTGCTCGAGACTCCAAAAGGAATAATCGAATCGTTGATTGACGAGCGCCTGGAACGAATTGGTAAAGCGCTTGAAACGGCGGAATAATTTATGGATGCAAGTGAGATTGCGGGCCCCCAAAGGCAACAAGAAGTGCGTCATCCGGCGCCGCATCGACGGACGTTTGGGAGTTCTGAAAACTATTTGATTGATTTTGAGAAATTTCACTCGGCGCTGCGCACGGTGAATTTGTTGGATTGTCGTGGTTTTGTGGTGCGAGTGTCCGGCTTGACGGTCGAATCCGCCGGTCCGGTAATAGGTTTAGGTGAGCTGTGCGGCATCCATATTCGGGATGGCCGGCGTGTGCTGGCTGAAGTGGTAGGTTTTCAGAATAACCATCTTATCCTTCTGCCGTTAGAGCATATAGAGGGCATATCACCAGGCGATACGGTAACTACCCGAACGACTCCACGCCATATTACCCTGAGCGACAGTGCCCTGGGTAGAGTAGTGAACGGGTTAGGAGAGCCAATCGATAATAAAGGGCCGTTAATGGGAACGGATGAGAAGGCATTAGACGTAAGTAGTCCGCCTCCTTTGAGCCGAGGAAAAATTACAAAGCCCTTAGCTTTGGGAATCAGGTCAATAGATGGGATATTAACCTGTGGTAAGGGACAGCGAATAGGAATTTTCTCGGGCAGCGGAGTCGGCAAGAGTGTGCTTCTCGGCGATATTGCCAATTCGAGTGAGGCGGCTGTCAATGTCGTGGCATTGATAGGCGAGCGTGGCAGAGAGGTCCGTGAGTTTCTTGAAGGAGAGCTGGGACCGGAGGGTCTGGCTCGCAGCGTGGTTGTCGTTGCTGCATCAGATTCACCTCCGATTCAGCGTGTAAAGGCAGCGTTTGTAGCCGTTACAATCGCCGAATATTTCAGGGACAAGGGCAACGATGTTCTGTTTATGATGGACTCTCTTACTCGTTTTGCACAGGCCCAGCGTCAGATAGGTCTTGCAGCGGGTGAGCCGCCGGCAACAAAGGGCTACTGTCCGAGTGTTTTTTCACTTATGCCAAGACTGATTGAACGTCTGGGCTGCGCCGAGAACGGCAGCATCACAGGTATTCTGACGGTTCTGGTTGAAAACGATGATTTGACCGACCCTGTGGCCGATAGTGCCAAGAGCCTTCTTGACGGTCACATAGTTCTATCAAGAAAACTGGCTGACCGTGGACATTATCCTGCTGTGGATATTTTGGGAAGCGTGAGCCGATTGATGCCTGCGGTAACGAGCGAAGAGCACAAGTCCGCTGCACAGAAGCTCAAGGAGATATATGCCACCTATATTGACGCGGAAGATTTAATAAGCATCGGTGCGTTTTCGCCGGGCAGCAATCGGCGTATTGACGGAGCGATTTCCTTGATTGACAGGATAAGAGGTTTTCTTGTTCAGCCTATTCGAGAGAGGACCGCTTACGAAGAAACTATCAGGCAATTAACTGCTATTACCCAATCGTGGGATGAGCTTCTGGGTTCCCAAACGCAATAGGTTGCAAGGACCCGTTAAGTGTTGAGAGTTGAAAATTGGAAATTAAATGAAACGATTTGTATGGCGGCTGCAGACTGTTCTCGACATAAAGACAAAGGAGGAAGAAGCAAGAAGAACTGAGCTGCTTGAGATAATCGAAAAGCTGGCCGAGGCACAAGGTGAACTGCTAAGTCAGCAGAGGATATTGGAAGATATAATCTCGGTCATAACCGGGAAAAAATCTCAGGAGCGATTAGGCGAACAAGAGTTTTTTTTGAAATGTTCGGTGACAATTGATGAGGTGATTAAAAAGCTCAAAAATAAAGTAATCGAATTGAAATCACAACAGAGAGAAAAAATTGCAGAGGTTTTAAAGGTCAGACGTCTTAAGGAAGGTCTGGAGAGATTACGAGCTGAGGCAAAAAAGGAATTTATAAGGGAACAAGAGAAACTTGAGCAGAAAGAGCAGGATGAGGGGGCCATAATTTCCTTCTCCAGAAAGAAATTGATGATTGAATAATCATTTAAGGAGATAACCAGTGAATAAGAAGCGAATAATAATGATAGGAGCGGCTGGGCTGGTGAGCTTTGCGGTGACGTTTATATTTGCATGGTTTACAGGGGGTGAAGCGGTGATGCCTCCAGCCATCGAACCATTCGGGCGTCCAACGGTCGAACCATTCGAGGGTCCAACCGTCGAAGCGGGTGTGATAAGTGCCGTTGGCGCAGTTGGCAGCGAGATGAAAAAAGCTATGACGGCAAAACGACTCAACAGCCTTGTTTATGAGGTACGGGAAAAGATACAAGAGTATAGCGGCAAGCTGCAGGGCCTTGAGGTGCGGGAGCAGAGGTTACAGAGAGCCCACAACTTGATTAAAAAAGACATCGAAGAGCTGAATAATCTGCGAATCGAACTTGCTTCAACCGTTGCCAGTCTTAAGAGTGAGCGTGATAAGCTGCTCAAGAGCAGGGTTGAGATTGCCAAGGCCGAAAAGAAAAACCTGGTAACAATGGCAGCTGCTTATGACAAGATGGATTCGGCCAGTGCAAGCAAGATATTGACTAATATGACCCAAATGCAAAAGGGTGGGGTTGGTGGCAGCAGCCTCGATGACGCTGTAAAGATTCTGCACTATATGACCGAGAGGACCAAAGCGAAGCTGTTAGCTGAGTTAGTCACTTCTGAGCCCAACCTTGCAGCGCTTATGTGCCAGAGATTAAAACAAATAATCGAAGAAGAGTAGCTTTATGGACATTGCAACGATAATAGGAATACTTCTTGGTTTTTTTGTTATTGTCAGCGCCATTGTTGCCGGCGGCGGCGGGAAGATGTTTATTCATCTTCCTTCATTGGCGATAACGATGGGTGGAATGCTGTGCGCTACCCTTATACATTTTTCACTGCGACAGTTTCTGGGAATATTCTCAGTGGTCAAGAAGACAATTGTTACGAAGATACCGCCGCCATCGGAGTTGACTCAACAAATGGTCAACTACGCCGCCATCAACAGGCGCGACGGGGCATTGGCCCTGGAGCAGGAGATTAGCAAAATAGACAATTTGTTTTTCATCAAGGGTTTGCAAATGCTTGTGGACGGCCAGGAAGTGGAAGCAATCAAGGATATTATGGCGCTGGAGGTCCAAACGCTTCAGGACCGGCATTCAATCGGTAAAAAGATTCTGGAATTTATGGGGTCGGCCGCCCCTGCTTTCGGGATGATAGGCACACTTATTGGTCTGGTCCTGATGCTTAAGAGCCTGGATTCACCCGACGCGATTGGCGCGGGGATGGCGGTAGCTTTGCTTACCACTTTTTATGGTGCACTGGCCGCCAATTTGATTTTTATTCCGTTGGCCGGGAAGCTGGGACTTTATTCCAAAGCAGAGGTTACGGCAATGGAAATGATTGTAGAAGGTATCAGTGCTATTGCCAGAGGTGAGAATCCGACCGCTGTTCGGGAAAAAATGCAGGCCTTTATATCCCCGGCGAGGCGTGAAGAAGTAAAGGCCAGTGTATAATGGACCGCACAAAGAGACAGTCAGAAGACGATGAGCCAGCAGGTGCACCGCTATGGATGGTAACTTTCTCCGATTCTATGACCTTGATGCTGACGTTCTTTGTGCTGCTGTTCAGCTTCTCATCCTTTGATGTAGATGTTTTTCAGGAAATGGCTATGAGTTTCTCCAAGGCTTTGTATGCAGAGCCACCGCCGGTTGAAGAGGACAAAGGTGCATTTTTGCCTACGGAGCAAATTGTGGCCATAGAATACATTGGTGAAGGCAGCGAGAAAGTTACCTTAACAGAAGGATGGGAGGCCGGCTTGAAAGAAGAGACAGAGCCTACAGAGCCAGCGGATTTTCACAATCGGAAGGTATTTTTAATCCCGTCAAAGAGGGCTTTTTGGGGTAAAGGAACGGCCATTTCGTCTGATGGGCGCAATACTCTGGCGACGATGGCATCATTTCTGAAAGAGGTACCTAACCGAATAGTTATCAGTGAGAATGGGCCGGGGGACGAGGAGGACAACGAACAGTTTGGTCTGCTGCGGGCATGGGCGGTGATGGAGTATCTTACAACAAAACAAGGCCTTGACAAGGGCTGGTTCAGCATCTCGGCAGCAAGCACTCTGACTCGAGAGAGCTTTATAAGTGGTGAGGCGGGCCACCCAGAAGCAGAAGCTGAACGTATGCTTGAGATTGTCTTGTTGGAACGGAGCATATACAATTGAGTCATAAGGGCCAAGTAATCGAGGAAAAAGGGCCCAGTGCCCCTGGGTATCTCGTTACATTTACGGCTCTGGTAACACTGCTGATGTTGTTCTTTATTACGCTGCTGAGCTTTGCGGCTGTCCAGGACGAGGGATTTCCCGGCAAGGGCCGATATACTGAGAGCCGAGAATCATTTTTCCGCTCGATTAGAACCCTCGGGCTTGGAATGTTTTACGGCAAAAAGCAAGGGCCTGACTTCGGCAGTGTTAAACCAAAATATTTCATAACCACACCTGACAGAGAATTCGAAGGCAGGACCATAGACGCAAAGGGAGAAAGGATTCGCCGGACCTTTCAAGCAGTGAGCCGGTCTATGAAGACTATGCCTTCACAAATAGTCGCAGAAAGAACGAATTTCTCGGTAACCAATATTCGTTTTCCGGCGGGCGATGCGACCTTGAATGAGGCGGCAAAAAGGTTTTTAACCAGATTTTGCTCAGATTTACAACAGGACCCCGATTCCAAGGCCGTCAGACTCTATGTGCTCGGTTTAGCTGGTGATGAAGCAACCGAGAAAGAACAGTGGATACTCTCAGCGAGGCGAGCTCAGGCGGCTGCGGCTTTCCTGCAAGACATCCTGCCTTCCAGGGCCAACTGGCCTGTTTATTCGTGGGGGGCGGGTCCGGGAGGCGATTGGGTGTCGCAGGACAGCCCGATTTCCGGACAGTCGCAGATATTAATCGCGGTCTTGAGGATAAACGATTAGGTTTTTGGGTCTCAAAGGCGTTTTCTGCCATTTTGGGGCGCTGTGCATCTGTCAAGTTTTTCGACAGTTTGCCTGACTGTTCAATCAATTTTGCATTAAAATCGCTGTTAACAGTGTATTAATGCCCATTTTCGCGTTTCGGCACGCTATTTGCACACCAAATAGCCACAAGGGAACTCAAGAATTATATTTGGTGCATATTACAGCGTGGCGTCATATAAGAAAAAAATCGTTGCGTTTTTGGTGGCGGTTGCGTTGGTCAGCCCGTCAGTTTGCCTGGGGCAAATTGACGTGTTTGCAAACGACCCCAATTTTTCTTTTTCCTCGGCCAACAGCCTTGGTACCCGAGAGATGTTCTTTAAGATGATGCTTTCGGTTTTGCTCGTTGTTGCCCTGGGTGTGGCAGTGATTTACATTTCAAAGAAATTTCTGCCAAAGATTACCAACCTGCCCGGCAAAAAGATTCGCGTTATCGAAACGGCCCACATTGGGCCGCGTAAGATGGTGCATCTGCTAAAAATAGGTAATCAACGGCTTCTCATAGGCAGCACCAATGAGAGCATCACGAAGCTGGCTGATGTAACTGATGCCTTGTCCGAAACCGAAGCAGGATGCGAAGGTTCCCGACGCCGTTTTGAAAACAGGGATGTTCTCAATTCGGAAACGGATTTATCGGCGACGGAAACAGACAATAATTGAGGATATAAATGGCTGGTAAACTTATTAGAATGTTTTTTTTAGTGTTTGTTGTTTTTGCACCGGCTGATTTGTCTTTTGGCCAGGCCGGCGATACTCCCTCAGCGACTAAGCCGGTCCCCGCCGTTTTGCTTCGCAAAAGCGAAGCAGCGGGGACGGTTCCAAGCATCAGCGATTTGATGACACTTTTAGATAAGGCAACCACCAGCGAGGCCGAAGGCAAAGACTGGTCCACACCCGTCAAACTTGTAGTCATCTTTGCCTGCCTGGCGATTTTGCCAAGTCTTCTGGTGATGATGACATCGTTTACGCGAATAGTTATAGTTTTGGCTTTTATTCGTCGGGCTCTGACGACGCAAACTATCCCACCTACCATTGCCATTATCGGTCTGGCGTTGTTTCTGACGCTATATACGATGGCACCTACATTTTCCGAGATTAACAATAAGTCCATTGAGCCTTATCTTGCAGACGAGATTGATTTTCAAACGGCGGGTGGCAAAGCCAGCGATTGCATGAAGGAATTCATGCTCCGTCAGGTTCGGGAAAGTGACCTGGCCCTTTTTGTGCAAATGGCCAAGGTAGAGCCGCCTGCAAGTCCGATGGATATCGGTATGCATATAGTAATTCCGGCATTTATTATCAGTGAATTCCGGACGGCATTTGAGATAGGCTGTCTTTTGTTTATTCCTTTTTTGCTGGTGGATATGGTTATTGCAAGTATCCTTCTCAGTGCGGGCATGATGCTGCTGCCGCCTGTGATGATTTCGCTTCCTTTCAAGCTGATATTATTCATTCTTGTCGACGGATGGGGGCTGCTGGCGAAGAGTCTCAGCCTGGGTTTCAAATGAAGCATTAAGGTTTTTTAGGGATTTAGCAGATGGATAGTAGTTTTGCCCTTTATCTGGGCCGCCATACTCTCGAAACAGCTCTGGTTATAGCCGCTCCGATTTTGCTGACCTGTATGATAGTAGGGGTAGTAGTAACATTGTTTCAGGCTGTTACTTCCGTCCGCGATATGAGCTTAACGATAGTTCCCAAGCTTCTGGCTGTGAGTGTCGTCATACTGCTTTTCGGTGGTCGGACACTTCAGGTGATACTTGGATTTTTCACCGAAATTTTTGGGCATATTCAGAATATCGGGCACTGATTTATGGAGCTGATGATCGAAAAGCTGCTCGGTTTTGTAATGGTTCTGACAAGAATTTCGGTATTTTTTTTAGTACTTCCCGTCTTTGGCTGGAAAAGCATTCCGGTCAGGATCAAAGTTGCAATGACGGTGCTGTTGACGATTTTCTTTTCGATGATAACACCTCTGGCTATCGAATCCAGACAGGTCTCTGTATTAGAGGCGATATTGCTGCTGACTAATGAGGCCATCTATGGATTGGCTCTGGGATTAATTGTTTATCTTGTATTTGCTACGGTTAAATTCAGCGGTCGTATTATCGAACGGCAGATGGGTTTAGCTATGGCGCAGATTTTGGACCCATTGACCGGCGAGCGAGCTCAGCCGCTGGGTATGCTTCTGGAAATGATATTTATACTGCTGTTTTTGAGCGCTAATGGTCATCACATGTTTTTGTTAATTATCTCGCGAAGCTACGAAACATTTCCGGCCGGTAGTATCCCAACTACAGCGGTTCTGGCCAGCGGAGTAATCAAAGCCGGCTCAACATTGTTGGTGGCCGGCTTGAGATTGGCCGCACCCATACTGGCAGCGTTTCTGGTGTTGATGGTTGCGTTAGCGGTGTTAGCCCGCATAGTTCCGGAAATGAACATCCTATTTATCAGTCTGCCATTGCGTGTAGGCCTGGGGTTGTTAATGGCAGCGATATTTGTTCCATTTATTAACGGATTTGTGGCAGAATTCGCTGATTGGATGGGCAAACTGCTACCTTTGTAAAGTAAAAACTCAAAGCTAAAAACTAAAAATTATAGTGTAAAACTTAAAACTAATAAACTTTGAATTTCAAACTCCGGTTTTTTACACTTTTCACTTCGCATTTTTCGTTTTATGACAGGTATAGAGTATGGCAGAGAAGCCAGCCGCCGAAAAGACAGAACAGCCAACGTTGAGAAAATTGAGCAAAGCCCGAGAGCAAGGGCAGGTTCCGCAGAGCCAGGAACTGATGTCGGCTGTGTCAATTCTGGTGCTGTTAACAATAGTAGCTTTCTCGGCACCAAGGCTGATGCAATGGTTCATTATGCAAACGAGGCAAGGGATGTCGCGCCCAGATGCAATCTTTACCAACAGCAAGACGTTTATAAGCTTTTTCAACGCAAAGATTACCGATTCGGTACTTGTTATCTGCCCTATTCTTGCAGCACTTTGTGCGGGGTCTATTGTGACCGGCGTTGCCATTAGCGGCTTTAATTTCGCGCCGGGAGCTATAAAATTGAAATTTGATCTGATAAATCCGATAGCAGGATTACAAAAGCTGGTAAATGCCAGGTCTATGGTACACCTCTTAACATCCATAGCAAAACTGTTTTTTGTGGCAATCATCGTCTGGCTTTACCTTCGCGACAAGCTCGATATGCTTGCGACCCTTCGATGGGCCTGGTCTTTACAGATACTTGCAGCTATCGCAAAGATAATATTAGGGCTGATGATTCGTGTTTGCATTGCGCTTCTGATTATAGGAATTGCGGACGCTATTTATCAGAAATGGAAATACATCAAGGATTTGAAGATGACGCGTCAGGAGGTAAAAGAAGAGCGCAAGCAGACAGAAGGTTCGCCGGAGGTCAAAAGGCGTGTCCGGCAGAAGCAGTTCGAGATGTCGCTGAAGCGTATGATGCAGGAAGTACCCAAGGCCAACGTGGTTCTTGTGAACCCAACACATGTAGCTGTTGCGCTGCGTTACGAGGCCAAGACGATGGAAGCGCCTGTTATGGTGGCAAAAGGAGCAGACCATCTGGCAGAAAAAATCAAAGAAATCGCACGGGCTTACGGGGTGCCTATCGTAAGAAAGCCGGAATTGGCCAGGACAATATATTCAACAGTAGAGCTCGGCAGTCCCATACCGGAGACGCTGTACGTGGCTGTAGCAGAGGTGCTGGCTTTGATATATCGGCTGCGGCATAAAAAATGAAAGACAAAAAGTGACGCTTGATGCTCGATTTAACTCAATTGTCAACTATGAGTGTCGAGAATGATTGGAAGCTGAAAAATGTTTGTGCGCTGTGAAGCGAATTCGAACCCCGTTAGAAGTGAATCGGCAACCAAGGCCGACGCGGCTTCGCACCAAACTTCTAACGGGGCGAACAAAGCGGATGCCCCTGATTTAATCAGTGGCGTTGGTCGTAGCAATTTTCCCTGGGCCCCCCAACGCAATAAAGTGCATTTGGGACCCGGCAGTTTGTCGGAGCAAACTGACGGGCCATTTTGCAACTTATTGCAGGGCTCGCATTTTTCGACTTACTGCAAAATGGGAACCCGGCAAAATGGGGCCCGAACCCTTTTCACGGCAGGGGTAATAGCAGTTATTGCGGGGCTTCTACTTCCGCTGCCGGGCCGTATTCTCGACGTGCTTCTAATCTTTAGCGTATCTTTAACGGCGGCAGTATTGATAATTACTTTTTCAGCACGGGGAGCTTTGCAAGTTCAGGGTTTTCCTTTGTTAATTGTGCTGGCCACAATGCTGCGTATGGCCCTGAGCGTGGCTTGCAGCCGACTGATACTCTCGCGGGGCAATGCCGGCACCATCGTTAGTCTTTTCGGGAGTATTGTTGTCAGGAACAATTGTGTACTCGCAATTTTGGTCTTTGGCGCGCTGGCGATAGTTATCTTCAGAACTATTTGTAAAGCCGCCAAGGATATTAGAAGGGCTGCGACAGAGTTTACTGCGGATATTGTCCCTATCAAGCAAATCAGTATCGCCAGCGACCTTAACGCCGGGGTTATCAACGAGAGCGAGGCCCTTAACCTACGGAGTAAAATCGCCCGTGAGGCCGGCTTTTTTATTGCGATGGCCGGTGCCGCAAGATTTATACTCTGCGCTGCTGTTATCGAACTTGTGATTGTCATTGTTAATATTGTGGCTTCGATGGCTATAGGGATAGTTGGCGGAACAACTGCGGGGATATCAATAAAAACATATGCGACTTTAGCTGTGGGGGCAGGAATGATGACCCAGATACCCGCGCTGGTTGCTGCTTTGGCCTCTGGATACCTCGTCCGAAAAAGCTCTGTATCCTCTGTCGCCAATGATGAGCTCGCAGAACAAGCAGCGGAAAAAATTAAGGTAGGTGACGGGGTCCGGGCCCCATTTTGCGACTTATTCCAGGGGCTCTCCAATGAAGTAGCACCCACTCAAGTTGAAGAGTTGAAATACGGTAACACCGTAAATTCCACCGAGCCGGTTGAATATATTGATGCTGAATTAACTGAAATTACAAATCCCGCTGCAAGCGCTAACATCGAGGCCGAGAAAATAGTGTCCGAAGACCTCGAATGGGTCGATGAATCCCGCCCCTCGGAGGGACTGGATGAATCTCAATCTATCGGGAACGAAGACGAAAAAAAAGATTTGAGTTTGTGGGTTTGGGAAGAAATTAAAGATAGTGATTATTACGAGGCAATCGCGGAGTTAATCGAAAGTAGGGGCGTTTCGCGAACCCAGCCCCTCCGAAGGGCGGGGCGAACCGCCCCTACTAAGACGACATTGATGGCCGCCGAGAGTGTCGAAGAGCTCCCGGTAACGATACCTGTGAATATCGCAGTGCATCTGGCACAGAGGAACCAAAAGTGTCTGCTGATAGACCTCGATTTGAAAAGAGGTGCCATATCAAAGGTTTTTGATATTGATAGTGGGGACGGCAGTAATAGAGTGCGAGGAGAAGCAATTGCAACCTGTATTAACAATCTCTGGGTATGGGCGGCGAGTAATTTTAACAAAGGTGACGGGGACACGGAGGTAACAAACATAAAGGATATGATTGCCCGGCTCGAAAGCCGGTATGAACGCTTAGTTGTTTATGCTCCGAATATAAAGCTATTGGCTGACAGGTGTAGAATCACCGACTGTGTCGGAGCAGCGATACTTTTCGGCTCAAAAAGTAAAATTGAGAGTTCCTCTATCAGTGATTTTCACAAACTTTTGGTTAGTTCCGGCTGCGAGATTCTTAAGCCGACGGAAGTTTTTGCCGGGGCTGTATAGGTGTCCCTGTTTTGCGAAGAAGTGCAAAACGAGGCCCCCCGTGCTTTCCTGCGAAAGCAAGAACGAGGGTGCTTTTTTGTCTTTATATCAGACCGCTGCCGAATAAGCCGGCCATCTGGGTTTGCAGTATAGCTAATGTGGCCTCGAGTTTGGCAAATTGCATTATTAATCTGGCTTCTCTTACATCCAGACGCTTTTTTTCATTTTCTATTCTATCTTTAAGCTCATCGAGGGTATCGCCTGCATATTTCTGTGCGATCTGGAGGGAACCGGTTGTTGTCTTTAGTACTCTATCGATGACATCTTCTATTGCACCGGTAAAGCCCTGCTTTACCCGAATAATGATGGGGTTTTCATCAGTACCGTAAGTTCCGTCCTGGCTTAAGTCAACACTGAGCTGCAGGCTGTTCTCAGGATACACAGGGTCACCATTGTCGTTGAAGGTGGTATCGCCGGTGATAATATTACTGTCCGCACTAAATGTTGCATCACGATAAGTGGATTCTGTTGACAGTTTGATTTTGGCACTGGTGATTTCTCCGCCAATTACCACTACCTTGACATGGTAGGTACCCGCTGTTGTATACCTGCTGCTGGCGCCGTAAAATTCGACGATATCACTGGTGCTGCTGCCTGTTTTGTCCGCTCCGATTAAGGCGAGGGCGCCCATATAGTCTTCGGCTATTGCCTCATCAAAGACATTTGCATCCAGATCCAATAACCCGTCACTGTCAATCTCAAGACCGATTTGGGCGGGCGTCAGAAAGGTATCGATATCTATTATAAATCCGCTGGTCCGGGAGATAAGCGGATTGCGAATCTGTGACCCTATGTCGGTAACGATATAATCTCCTTGTAACACACCGGCAACCTTTGAGACGTCATCGTAGCTGGTCCTTTCCTCAATATAGTTGACGGCGAGGTTGTAGGCACTAATCATAGAATTCAGTTTTTCTTTGACCGACTCAATATCCCTGGTCAGAGTTATCTCTTTACCATTCGCATCAGTCACATCGTGCAGGTGCAGCGTTACGCCATGAATAACATCGTCCACCGTGTTAGAGCTTCTTCTGATGTAACCGTCGCTACCTGCCTTCGTTTCTGCGATACTTGCAGTTACATCTGTGCCAAATTCACCGCCGTTTTTCATAGAAGAGTTAATCATAAGCAGGTCAACATTGCCTAATGAACTTGCAAAGTCAATGGTTGGGTTGGTACCGATAGCGCCAGAGACAGTTATATCGCCTGTGTTGAAGGCCGACAGTGCCTCTATGGCATCTTCAATGTCGGAGGCGCTTGCGTTGTAGGCAATAGCTGTGGTTGTTTCGCCTCGGTAAGTTAAGGTAAATGTACCGTAATCAGGTACTGCGCTGAGTGTTACGGTTTGCCTTTCGGAAGTTGCTGTGCTTGGAGGGAAGCCATCGACTTTTATTTTTGAATCCTGTGCGGCCTGGCTAAGCGTAAAATATGAAGTTTCCCCTGACGGGGCATAATTTTCGAGATCTGCAACATTGTCAGCTCCTGCTGTTGTAACACTCATAGCAAGCCCCGACAGTGATGTGGTTCCTCCATCGGCATCCCAGGTCAAGGTAATTGAAAGGCTGCTTGTGCCATCCTCACTGTCGGTAAGAACTATTTTGCCATCTTCGAAGACGGCTTTTGCCCTTCCACCGAGGGCATCATTAATCTCTGAGATAAGATGGCCGATTGTGGTTTTTTCAGTAATGTTAATCACAGCCGGAGTTATTGCAACACCAAAGTGGTCCGCACCGGTTATGTCAATGTGTTCAGTGTATTCATCTGCATCGTCAAGAGTCCCACTGAATTGGTCCAGCTCGGCAATCTTCGTATTAAGTGTGGCGTTGTCACTGCCTCTCGTAAATGGATTAACAGATTTCAAAACCTCAGTTCTACCCGAATTGACTTTAATCTGGTAATCGGTACCGGCTTCGTTGCCGTTTAGCACCAGGTGGTAGGCATCATTGTAATACAACAGGGTTGCAGTAACACCCGGGTTGTTGGCATCATTATTGATGAGGCCGACCAAATCTTCGAGAGTAGTAGTCGCAGTGGTGGTTATGCTGGTTTCCTTGTAGTTATATGAGTAAATAAAGGTGCCTTCCCCAACATAATTTTCGGCATACTCTTCTCCGGCGGTGTGAACCCAGCGCTCGGCATTTGCCAACTGGTTGATTACGACGGTGTGATTGCCTTCGAAAGCGTTATAGGATGCATCAGCAGTCAGATAATCAGAGTCGCTGGAAGCGACTGAAAAAGCACGGAGCTCATTGGCGTCGGAAAGAGTACGAAGTGTGGTTCTTAAGGTGCTGAGCTTGGTTTCCAGCGTGTTCAAGGCATCCTTTTTCTCCTCCCAAAGACTCTGGCTTTTTTCGTACATATTGAGCGTATAGCGTTGGAGAGCTATTAGTTGAGCGATGAGCTTGTTTGTATCAATGCCTGTAACAAGCCCTGGAAGACGTATAGGTGACATTTTTATCCGCCTTTTTGTCTAAACTTTAAGAAAAACCTATAAATACGGCCAAAATGTATACTCTGCGCACATTTTATATCGTCCGAAAACAGCTTTACTTAACTATTTACCTTATTTGCACAGCATATTTACATTGGTCAGCAGGTGTCTTGTTATAGTCTTTTATAGTTTCTGCTTTATCGGGTAAAAGCCCAATAGCACGTTACCATAAACGAAGCAGTTAAAGGATTTCCACGAGCTGGATATCAAATGTAAGGTCTTTCCCTGCCAAAGGGTGGTTCGCATCCAGCGTTACGCTCGATTCGGAGACATCGGCCACCATGACCTTAATTATTCGACCATCCGGTTGATAGTCTTGTAACATCTGACCGACCTGCGCTTTTAAGTGGTTCGGAAATTGGTTTCGGTCTATTACCTGTGTCATCTCTTTACGGTGCGGGCCATACGCGTTGCACGCCGATATTTTAGTGGTTTTAGATTCGCCCGGACTCATCCCGACCAAAGCGTTTTCAAAGCCCGGGATTACGCGGCCCTCGCCTATTGTTAATTGCAGAGGCTCACGGTTAATGGAGCTGTCGAACATGGTGCCATCTTCTAATTTGCCGATGTAATGTACCTTAACGGTATCACCGTATTTTGCCTGTGCCACTGCCACTGAAGAAATTTCTAATAAATAAGCATTTTCAAATTGAAAAACCTCTCCCCATTTGCTCAATGTCTCTCTCGGCCAGGTGGAAATATGTCTTTCGTATTCGTTCTTGTACAATGCTTCTTGACGCAATACTCTTACGGGGGTTACTATCATAGCGAACCTGGATTTCTCTTTTATCAAGTCTAATAAAAAAGAACCATCTTTTTCGCTCAAATGTTCTAACACATCGCCACAAATTATCATGTCGTAATCACCCAGGGTGGGCAAGATGTCTATTACGTTACCGATATAAATGTTATCATAGATTTCTCGCTGCAATTGTCCTATATACTTTTCGAAAATTTCTATTCCGTCTATTCTGGTTTTCGGATTAAAATATCTACCACGGCAAACATCTGTATATTCTCTGGCAAGAAACCCAAATTTCCCAAACCCAATTCCTATATCTAAAACCGACATAGGGTTTTTTAGCATTATTCTATTACACACAGGGGTTAAAGCAGATGGTCTCGAGCAAGGCATACGTTTTTTCCTTCCCAATCTCAAAAATCTTTCCGTAACAACTCTTCTTGTATTTGTTAACGAACAGTCTGCTGTATTTGCTCATCATATTTTTGCCTACCAAATTCACACTTTTGCAATAGCTGCCGGATTCGCTGGTTTCCGGGGTCCATTTTGAGAGAGTCTCTCAGCTCTGAGCAGGCCTGTCCGAAAGCCATTTTGGCATAGATAGGCGAATTTGTTTTTACGTAAGTTTGTCCTATCGCAAGATAGGTTACAGCAGCGAGGCATTTGGCATGCAATTGCCTCATCTCAGGGGTTATCTTGTCCCATGCAACATCCGGGAACAGCTCATCGTACGAGAACGTATCAATAAATCGCTTGAGAATCTCAAAAAGACATTTTGCCTTTTGGTCGGTGAAATTTCTTGAAAGACTCTGAGAGGTCATTCGGCGCAGGTACAGAGCGCCTTTTAGATGATGTATTTTCAGACCATGCTTTACGAATCGCCGCATCATATCATAGTCTTCACCAAGCCGTAAGCCCTCGTCAAAAAGGCCTATTTTGTCAAAGACGCTCCTCCTGATACAGGTCCTGAACGGCACTATCGGGAAGCCACAACGGAACAGGTCCCGGATGAGCAATTTTCGGTCTGTGTACTCGAGTCGTTCAATCACTCTAATCGGCTTATCATTCTCATCAATGAGGCAGTCGTCACAATAAACCAGGTCGGCCTCCGGATGTTCTTCAAATTCCGCCAGATGCCTGGCGATAAAGTCCGGTGTCATCATATCGTCACTATCAAGCTTGATTAAAAAACCGCCTTTAGAGTTTTTTATCCCCACATTATGGGCACTTGCAAGCCCTCTATTTTCCTGATATAAGTATTTAATTCTTTCATCCTGGAAGCTAAGCACTATATCTTTAGTTTGGTCTATAGAGCCATCGTTCACAACAACAAGCTCGAAATTTTTGTAGCTTTGATTCAGCACACTCTTTATCGTCTCTGCAACGTAGCGCTCAGCGTTATAGGCGGGAATGATTACCGAAACCAGCGGTTGCTGATCAGTTCCTATTGTCGGAGAAGAGAGCGCCGGTTTGCTGACAGGTGCCGGCGGTCTGGATTTCTCCAAGTTCGCCAGCAGAGCACAGAAACCTGTTCTTTGCTGCTCAGGCAGTTTAATGTGGGGATTATTCAGCAGATGCGTGAAGATTTGTTTTTGCTTATCGTACCTGCCCTGTTTCATATAGCACTGTGCCAACTTTGTGCAGGTGTCCACGTAGCACACTGCCGGTTTAAGGTCTGAGCCATGTGCAGTGGTTTGCCCACATTCCAACATCCGTATCAACGGAGCTAATATTGGCTCGAGCTGCTGCTGAGCTTCACTATATTTTCCTAAGCTGACGTACACCAGACCGAGCATGTAGCGTCCTTCGACCACTTCAGGCTCAAGACTTACCGCTTTTTCCGCCCACACTACCGCCTCCTCCGGACACCTTTCCTGCAATAACAAACTGTTATTCACCAGCCAGTAGTAATGGTTTTCGTGCTTCCGCATTTTCGAAGGATACAGCCGCTGGCTGAAATCCAGGTATGCCAACATCTGCGGGGATTTCTGTACCGCCATTTCTTTAATTTGCTCATAGCGCAGTCGCTCTTCTATAAACATTCTGCCTGTATATTCCTGCTCACTGCTGTAGGCTCGGCGGTAGACAATTACATCAGGGAAATACATTACGCTTTCTATATCTCTTTGGCGAGCTTCATATATCCTGCAGGAAAGCTCCAGACTCTCATTACCATACAGATTTTCTGTAAAGCCACCAACCTCGACGAGGATGTCTCTCCTGAAAGCACAAATCTCATCTGTGTCACAGCCGTTACAAACCGCTCTGTCGCCAAGATCATAATACTCAGGTTTGTAGCTTCCGCTTTTTGGCAGGATTTTCCCCCTCAGGCCGCTGACCTTGCTGTTTTCAAAATGACTTATAATATTCCCAACAAGGCCCCGATCAGGTACAGCATCCTCGGCCAGGAAAGCAACATAATCTCCCTTCGCACGGGAAATACCAATATTCTTGGCCAGAATGGTACTGGTTTTCTGAGCAAGCTCAATAACAGACAAGCCATAGGCGGGCTTATCCGCTACATGCTGGGCCTCAAATGTCTCGTCAGGAACACTGTCTATCACGATGGCTTCGAATCTGTTATCACTTTGATTGTTCAGGGCACTGAGTGTCTCGAGCAGTTCTGTTCTATTCCCGGATGCAACTATAACTATTGACAGCCTGGGCTGAGCCGCTTCTCTCAAATTATAAGTTCGTCTGACAATCCTATCGTAGGACCCATCGGCAGCACACAACTGTTTCTCATCCATGCCAAAAACCGCCTCTTTTATAATTATTCTCCGCTCGTCAGTGGTCAGCTGGTCGGCTGCACCACTGTCATTCAAATATTTATTAAGGAACTGCTCGGCCTTGGGGTTGTAATGCTGCTTTATCTCTCTTTTTATGTGGAATTCGCACTGCTCTTTTCTATCGAGTGCGAAGTTGGCAAGGCCCCACAAAAGACCATAATTCCGGAATTTCTTCGCCACGTCACTGACAATCCGCTCAATGCTATCGAATGTGATTATACACGAGACATATTTCCCGATGTAGAACTCATGGACGCCTTTGGAGATAAATCCATGGAGACGTTCGATGTCCAACGGCTCCCTTTCCCACTGCTCAAACATATAACCAAAACGCTCAATATAGTCTGAACAATTACAGCTCCTTAACTCAGCCGCTAAATCCGTTGTCGGCTCGTTCTGCAATTTCTCCTGGATTTTCGCAAGTTTATATTCCCAATAAACCTGGAATCTGGTTCTTCTGCTTCTTGGGTCCAGGGTCGGCAGCAGTCCCTGTTGAGATAAGGGATGCTCTCTTTTCAGTGTCAAATATTCTGGAATGTTTTTGAACCTTACTTCATTGCTGTACCGGGCATATTCAGCCGCTTTTGCCAGCCATAGCTTATCTGAGCCATAGGGATGTTCATCATACAGCCCTATCATCTCAAACATGCTTTTGCGTATGATAGCCGAGCCGTGCCAACAGACATACCGTGCTGAACAATAATGCCCCATTATCTCATCGTGCGTAATTGGCAGTTCGATTCTATCCGCGTATTCGAACCCCCTAAATTCATCCAGGAACTTTTGGTAGAACGAGCCTACAACCCCAAGCCGCTCATCACTTGTTATCGCGTTATAAAGCACCTCCAGTTTGGACGGGACCATAATATCATCTGCATCCTGGATGATGATGAAATCGGAGCCGGCCCGCTCCATTGCGAAGTTTCTTCTGACGTAAGGCCCTTTATTATCCTGGAAATAATGAGGTTTTATTCTTTTATTCATCCGGGAGTACTTTTCGACCACTTTTCTTGTGCCATCGGTGCTGGCATCATCAAGGAGAAACAATTCCCAGTCCTGCATAGTTTGATTTCTGATGCTGTCGAGGCATTCTGGCAGGAATTTTTCAGAATTGTGGCAAGATACCACTATTGAAACTTTTGGGTGTCGATGGCTTACAGAGGCTGCAGAAATTATATCGGCTGATTTGCCGTCGGGCAGCTCCGGAGCTTTAGCCGACTCTCTGTTGAACTGAGTCTTTCGGGAAAGCAGACCCACTTGGGCTGAGGAGTCCTTGTCCAGCAGCTTTTGATTCTGCTTTAAGGGTAAGGGATATTTTTCAATATCTCTTCTATTGACGAATATGTCGCTGTCATGCTTGTACTTCAGGTAATTTGCGCTTTGCTGATGTATCCTTTTCTTCTGCCTGCATTTGTCTTCTGTGCCATAATCATGATAAATTATGGTTTCAGGCCAATAGATGATTTTGTTGGCGTGTTTGTGTTCTTTGATAATTCTGTAGGTTAGGTCGCTTCCCTCATGTCCAAAGAGCAGTGGGTCCATCCCGCCAACTGATTTATATACCTCAAGAAGAAAAGCACAATTTCCCTCCTGATTACAGTATGATGGAAACGGCTTATCTCCAAGGTCACAGATGTTTACATGGTTATTAGCATCCGGGCTGCTTTTAGGATAGGTTCTGCCTCTCAGACCAAATATATCGAATTTGTCAAATGCAGATTCTACTGATGATATGTAGTTAGAGTCGACAAGAGCATCGTCATCCAGGAAAACAATTATCTTGCCTTTTGCGAAATGTACCCCTATGTTTCTTCCTTCGGAAGGATTGAAATTAATGGGGCACTTAATATACTGGTCTACATACTGCTTGAAGCTCTCAACATCGCTTTGACCATTATCGACTACAATGACCTCGAAATTACAATTAACGCCATCCTGTTTTGATAGCGACTCAAGGCACTTCTTCAAATCCTCGTTTCTTTCATACGTTACTATTATTACCGAAACAGCTACGTCATCATTCTCCTTCGATGTATTTAATATTCTGGGCAGCTTCGAATAGTCCATCAGTGATTTATATTCTTCGATATGCTTTATGGCTGTTACAAAATTGCCTCTGTCGAATTCCACCTTCGCTTTGAGAAAATAATCCACAGCAAGCATGTTTGACCGATTGTTCTTGCTGTCGTCAAATCTTGCCAGGTTCTCACCGTAGAACATCTGCATCAGTTCATCTTTGCTAAATACCTTGCTGGATACAGCTTTTGTTTTGTTTCTTAGTTTCAGCAGGACCGATTCAGGTAATGAGGAGCAATCTCTAAAAATGTAATAATCCTCCAGGAGAAATTTAACAAAAGACAATACTTTAGAATAATCAGTGAGACTCTCGAATGGAGCGGCTAAATAAGTCTGTATCTTGGTCTTTAAATCGCCATCTCCAGCTTTTTCAAGCAGACCAACCTTAGATACAACACTGTCTCCGAGCAGGAGCACCTTTTTCCTTTTTAACAGTGATTCAAAAGCAACTGTAGAATTTATTGCTACTACCAAATCAGAAATCTCGATCAAATCCCAGATGTTTACATCTCTGACTATAGTGAGCTTCCCGTGTTGCTTGCTCAGCTCTGCGAGCTGTTTTTGGCTTTTTTCTTTCGATTTAGGATGGGGTTTCACAACCAATGCTGCCTTTTCGGGCATCGATTCTAACACCAGCCTCACGGCTTCTGCTACGTTCTCAAAAGGCGAAAACGCGGTAATGTTAACATCCTCATCTACCTGGCCGGGGAAGAAGATAACGTGCGAATCTGCATTTATTCCCAATTTTTCCTTTATTGTCTGCTCGCCGGCAATTCTTGACGGCTGGTCCCACGCACTTGAGCCTGACTTTATAATGTTTTGAATATAGTCCTCTATTTTGTTTTTTTCCGGGGTATGAATTGTTTTGCTCAAAGATGAGGCATCTAATGAACACCGAGCGTTTATGCCTGCTTCGTCTATGTACCAACTGTTTGGCAGCATGCCTTTTTCAGCATAGAAAAAGGGCACACGCAGTTTTGACAAGAGAACCCTGACCATTCGACGTATGTCAGCCATTCCGTTCCAAACGATAACTACATCCGGCTGTAGTAAACTAAGGGCTACCTTAAACCGAGAAAAACGTTCAAGTAGTCGCTCAGGTGAAGCCCACAATGAGGATTTTTGGGCTTGCTCAATTAACTCTTTCGCTGGTTTCGACAACAGGCCATTGGAAAGAAGACTCAGGCTGTGATGTGGTACTTTCTCATAATCTATGGCATTGTATTTTCTAAGTAGCTCATCTTGCTCGCTGCTACTGGAAACTGTGCAAAAAATCTCGCAATGGTTGTTTGGGGCCAATGAGTCAAAAAATCCCTTATAGGCCTGTAAAATCCACTCATCGCCAGTTTCAATTGAAAACAAAATTCTTTTCGTATTATTCATTCTGACTCACCGAAAATGCTCTGTTCAAATAATCGAGCGGATTCACAATGTTTACAATGCTCGGATTAATAAGGATACTTCTAAAATTTTACTATGGCTCAAACTGTTTTCTCATAGTCCTTTTTCTCCCATCCGCTTCAGCGATCTCTGTTTTGCAGATAACATTCAGATTCCATGGCTTATCATCTATGCGTCGTATATCAGAAAACCCATGTTGCAGGAGCTTCATTTCCAAACACCGAAAATCGTATCCACTTTTATGAACATCCCAGAACTTTTCCTCACCTTCGTTTTGCCAGCCCCAGAATCCGGCCAGCGCATGTTCTAATACAGTCCATTTAGGATTAGTTTCTGATGGGGTCAAAGAGTTCGGAGTCAGAAATTGTTTTATGTGGTATTCTATATCAGGTACTATAATCTGCAACATTCCACCGGGAATAAGTATCCGGTCCCACGCTTGGAGAGTTAAATCTGCCTGTGCAAAAGTCAGGTGCTCAAAGAAATGTCTTGAGTACATCTCTGAAATCGAATCTGGGGGGACGTGCTTGTCTATTTTCCATGCATCGCAAACGTATTTAACCCAGGGAAATGGCCTGGTGTCAACACCGACAAAACCAGGCATCGGTTTCTTTGGCCCACAGCCAACGTCAAGTTTCTGGAGATTAACGTATCGTTCGTCGCCTGCCTGATTTCGACTTAACTTCCTGAGTGCCACCATCAAAAACTGGCCTTCGTAGTTTCTTTTTAAGACCATATCCGACTCATTGAGCAAGCCTCTTTTACAGCCGTCTTTATCCAAAACATACACGTCCTGGCCATAGCTCTGAAGTATTTTCACCCTGCGGCTTCCCCTCTTAATAAGGCTTTCTATGTTCTGAAGGTCATAGTGCCGGAAATGAAAAAGGTGGGTGTTCCTAGACAAATCTATCTTATGCTTGTTGGGAAAGGACAAAAATAAAACGCCATTATCTTTAAGCTTCGAGAGTAAAAATTCGTAAAACCGCCTATCGTCCTCCACATGCTCTATGCTTTCGAGCGAAACGATGTAATCATATTCCGGCCTTATGGGCACCATAGAAGAAAAAGGGAAAATAGCGTTATGATATGTTATCTTTTCAGAGCTGAAGTTTTGTTTCGCGAATTCTATTGCTTCGGCGCTTCCATCTATCGCGTCAACAACCACGCCTTCAATTTCGTTAGTAAACAGAAAACTTCCGTAGCCACTCCCGCAAAAAACATCAAGCACGCCAATTGTCCCTGTATCGCTGCTGGTGCTCTTAATGAAGTCTGCAACATATTGATATCTGTTGAGGTGGTCTTTTCTTATATCTTCGAGCCTCCCGGCGGTTTGTCTTTCGCCAGAATCGAATGCCCAGTTTTTTGTAGCAGCACTCCGAATGTCAGTATGCGGCAAATGATCTCGGGGCTCGGCCACAACAGTGGCCCTCTGACTGATATGGCAAACACACTGTTCTAATCCAAGCTTCTTTCTCAGATCATACGGTATACACTGTCCACGGGAATTAACCAACTCCCGGACAATTAATGGATTTAGAAAATCGTTCAAATACCACTGATTTCTTATCACGTGGAACAAATACGAGACCCTTATATCACTATCGAAGAATGCATCGTTGACCAGATTATCCAAGGTGGAAACATCTTTCGGGAAAGGTCTCGGCTCGTTACTTTCATTCCACAGCAGGGTTCCCAGCGCCACACTTGGGATATTCCAGACCGCTGCTTCATGAATTGTATTTGAATTGATACTTATCACAAGTTTGCACAGCCCTGAATAAAAAATCTCGTAGGTCGAGATTATATAATCATTACAAAGCAGAATATTTCTTTTGTTTCTGATTTTGAGATGTGTACGTAAATCGTTTCGGTCCCCCGGGTGTTGTTTGAATACAACCGGAAGACTTATTGCTGATTCTTCAACAAAATCAACGCAAGCCTGAGCAAAGGTGATATTGGCTTTTGCGTCGCGAGAATAATATTCACTGAAGAAGGAGTTTGAATATCTCAAGTTGAAATCTGTTGCAAGTTGGAAAGGAAAAAGCACGAAAGGTCCCTTAATAAGATTTTTGAAGTTCACAAGCTTATCCTTATCAACATTTATTTCGAAAATATCACGCATATTCCGGCAGTACTCTAAGACATAGAGATTTTTTTGCTCTGAAAGCACGGTATGTTTATAACCGTGCGCAACATGGCTTCTGGAATTGGTCCCCCGGTCACTTATTTGATAAGACCACCTGGGAATCCATCCGTGTTCAAAATATAGTTGCCTGTCTTTATCATTAGAAAACTGACGCTTGCCCGACCAGTTAATGACTATCTGAGCTTCATCGCTGTCGCACAAATTCACTGCATATCCATTGCATATTAAAGTTCTGTACAAACAGTTAAATGCATTCTTTAGGTCCATAAAACCAGTTCTACTGCCCTTTTTCCATTTCTCAGTCGGGTAAAAAAGAGGAGGCTCAAAATCAATTACCGCCTGGGGAATATTAATCCGTATATGCCCGGACAAATCAGTCAGCCTCTCATTCGGGTGCAAATAGTTATAGATTTCTTCTCGTTCCGTTTTGTGGGGCATTTCAGCGATCTTAAGCATTTTCTTAGCTCCTTTTCGACTTGTTTGGTTGAGTGATAAACTCCCGCTTGATGTCTTCAATAATCGCCTTAAACTCTCTCAGCGGGACGTTCTCTTCGTTAAAATAAAGAATGTTGTCCCACGTAAAATTTGGTTTAAGAAAATCCAGCTGAAGCCGTTCGAACTCCAGCTCCTCCGTGACCTTGCCTTTTTTTACTAACTCGTCCCATATCGTGGTACCTGGAATTGGATTGCACAGGTAGAACCCACTGATATGACATTTACCCCTGTTCTTGCGAAGAAATTTTTTAGTCAGTTCCAGGTCTTCCCTGGTCTCACCATGCACACCAAACATAAACGACGCAGCACATGCCAGACCATACTTAAAACAGAGGTCGATTACTCGCTGATGATCAGATATCGAAATGCCCTTGCCTTTGATGCGCTGCAGCAGCGCTTCCGAGCCGGTTTCCGCTCCAAATCGGACAAAGCGATAATTCATCCGCTTGAAGAGGAGAATGTCCTCCTCACTGACAAGGTTGGATCGACAGAATCCACTAAACGTGACTTTCTGTGGGATTCTTCTTTCAACTAACTGTTCGATAATTTCTCGGAACCTTTTTTTGTTGGCCATCCAAAGGTCATCGAGAATTGTGATTTGTTTCGGCTTATAAGCTTCTACAAGATATGTAATCTCTTCTACAACAGACTTAGCGCTGCGGAATCGAATGCTGCCTTTCCAAAAAGCGTGAGATGCACAGAACGTACATCGATACGGGCAACCTCTTGATGTAAAGACAGGCTCCTCCAAGGAGTAGCATTTATGCCTGTATGGCCAGGGTAGCTCATCAATATTGGCAATAAGCTCCCTCGCCTGGGTCTGCACTATCCTGCCGTTCTGGCGGTAACAGATACCACGAATCTCACGCAATGACTGCTGACGGAGCTGGTCTCTTGTGAATTTGTACACAAACTCGGCAAAGCTTACCTCACCTTCTCCAAGAACTCCGATGTCAAACTCTTCTGGCAGCCTCTGGGGGATACAGCTCACATGATAGCCGCCCAAAACCGTCAGACATCCTGTTGCTTCTTTACACTTCATAGCAAACCCTCTGGCGTCCTTCAGAACTTGGCTGACGGAACTGATACCAACAATCTCAGGGCTGAACCGTATTGCTTCTTCCACCGAATCGACAATCCGAATGTCTTCTTCGCACACCACCCCCTTGTAGACCAGATACGAAGCAATGTATCCGATACCCAACGGCGCAACACGAAACGCATCAAACGGAAAACGTGCGCAGTACAGACAAATTCTAGCCATAACCGTGACTCCTGAACTTCTTGGTCACCAATGAGGAATGGCTGCAATCCATTTCATCTTGCTTCTATCCATCTCAGTCAGACAAACGGTATTGTTTACGCCAGCACCGTTCGCCCAACTATTGGTTCTACAGAATAAATTCTGCATATCTCCCCGCAAAGCTACCGTGATATCAATAATCTCAGCTAACTTGTCACTCCATTAAAACACCACCACACGTACACAAACAGTAGTTTTCCATAAGATCACGCTTTTCTTGAAATTCTTCGCTACAACTGAATATTGCTACGATAAGTCTCTATGGTTCTTTTGCCTCTGCGGACTTGGCTTAGCTTTTCGACGGTTTCGGCTTTCGCAGCTGTAAGAGCCAGGCATAATTCTTCGTATAATTTTTGCAATCGCTCTCGTCGTTTTTTAAATTCACGCAGTTCAAGAATCCCTGTCTGTGCGATTTCCACCACAAGAGAACTGGCTTGTTTGCTCAAAACCTCAACACCGCTGATGTTACCCTGCTGTGCCAGCTCTATCTGCTTTTCTAACAGACTTTGCAGGTCGTCCAACAGATGTGTCTGCTTATCGGTACTCATTCTCTAAACTCCCGCCTGGGTCCCATTTTGCGACTTATTGCAAAACGCGGTCCCTTGTCTTGTCTGAACCAAGCTATGTTCGACTTCTTCCAGAAGATTAGCTGCATCCTTATTGGCAGGGTCCAAAGTTAAAATGTCCAGGAGGATTTTTTTAGACTGCTCAAACCGCCCATCTTTCATATAAAGTGCCGCCAGAGAAAGCATAACAGAGGTGTCGCCCGGGTGCATATTCAGATATACCTCAAGATAGTGGATGACCTCAGCGAATGAGTTCATCTTGCAGGAAGTCTGAAACAGGCCCAGAAGAGCCGTCAGATTGTCTGTATCCAGCTCGAGGCATTTTAGATACATCTCAAAGGCGTGCTTGTAATCGGCCCTTTGCTGTGCGACCATCGCCAGGCCGGCATATGCCTTGGCGCAATTGGCGTCCAGCCGACAAGCGACCCTGAAGGCTATTTCAGCATCTTCAAGAAGATTCTTTTGCAGGGCAACTACCCCAAGCCCAACGTAGGGACCAGGCTCATCGGGCCCCAGTGACGCCGCTTTTTCGTAGCAGCGTTGCGCCTGGGCACCGTTGCCAACAGAGGTGTAGCAATCGCCGAGCTCCTGCAAAACCTCGTAGTGCTGTGTCAAATCTTGTTCTTCAACACTGTTCTTCCGTGACTCCGTTTTGCGATAAGCTTCAAAATCGGAACTATCTTGTATTACGTCCATAGCAATTCTTTTCCTTCAAGTATTTGTTCTGCTCTTTCGAGTAATTCAATCGCTGAGACAAAAATTTTTTTTTCGCGCTCAACTTTCGCCTCTAACAAAAGTGTGTCCACCGTCGGCCTTTGCTGATTGACTTCGCAACTGAGCTCGGCTGCCCTGGCGTGGTCACCGGCTTTGAAAAAGGCCTTTGCAGCCTGCGTCCTCATCGACAATTGGTTCTGATGGTGGTCGGCTATATATTCAAACATCTCGGTCGCTTGTGCCCAGTTTCCGTTTTCCTCTGCCAACCGGGCTTGTTGAAGTAAATTATCAAACTGGAAAGGCAGCTCTTCAGAACCTGGTCGTCTTAGCACAATTCCGGCGGCCTTTAGAGATTGCCGCACCGGTAAGTTCGGAAAACTCCTGCGAGCGTACTGCAGGTCACTTTTTCTGACCACCGCTGCCCAGAGCTCATCTGTTGAACCTTCCAATTCAAATCCCTCCCGGCTAACTGAACTATTAATCAGAGCATAAAGCGAGTTCTCTACCCACATTTCCTCTATGGCAAAGCCGCCCGGTACTATGGCAATATACTCGCCGTCGCATCCGGCCAGAGATGCGTCTATCCGTTCAGCCTCGGATGCCAATGGATTGACGGGCACCGGAATTATGTTGGGCATATCAGTGTTTAGCCTGAAATCAGCTTGCGGCAGGGGCAGATAAATCTCGTAGGGATAGAACGTATGCCGCCAGATGGAACCAAGGGTTTTTCCTGTCTGTCGGTTCAACTGGTCTGTAGCAAAGATGATGGACATATCCTTAATCTTCGCCCAGGGCTTGGCGGGTCTTGTGGTCCGTATCGTCAGGACATTTCTGCTGTACTCGCTGTTATCTTTGCGTCGCTGAATCGATATCCTGTCGGATTCGCCAACAGAGCTGTAGTGTTCACCCGTGATTTCATAAACGTGCTGAAAATCCGAGAAGAAAACCAGCCGACGGGTCATATCCCAATCGATTAGAATATTGAGTTCCTCATTATAAGGCCCTGTTTTCTCAAGCAAATCCCTGCGGTGTATTAGACTTGAGTGCACAGCAAGATTGAAATAGAGCACAAAAAACCGGTCAAAGTCCCGACTGACTTCAACGACTTTGCTTAAAACCTTACGTCTACCCTCCGGCATAACCTTACAATACACTTTGTACAAGTCGCTGTATGCAACCTGGCAATCGGTTTTATTTTCCAGAACACCGACCAACGTTTCGATATGATTCGGATAATATAAATCATCATCGTCAAGGTAGGCAACGTATTTGCCTTCAGCCCGGGCTAATGCCTCGTTGAGTGAAAAGGCCTTGCCGCGATTTTCCTTCCTGTCTATGAAGATGATTCTCGGGTCGTTGAATGAATTGACAATATCGCAGACATCCTCCCCCCCGTCTCTAATTACGAAAATCTCGAGATTGCTGTAATCCTGATGGACAACACTGGACAGCGCCACAGGCAAATACCTGCGCCTGTTGTACGTCGGTATCAGCACGCTGACAATCGGCCCATCTTTACTTTCGTTATCCCTGGCCACTCTAAAACCATCCTGTGTTATGTCCACAGCAATTCTCTTCCTTCAAGTATCTGTTCTGCTCTTTTGAGTAATTCAATCGCTGAGTCAAAATTTTTTTTTTCGCGCTTAACCTTCGCCTCTAACAAAAGCGTATCCACCGTCGGCCTTTGCTGATTGACTTCGCAACTGAGCTTGGCTGCCCTGGCGTGGCTGCCGGCCTTGAAAAAAGCCTTTGCAGCCTGTGTCCTCATCGACAACTGGTTCTGGTGGTTGTCGGCGATATATTCAAACATCTGGGCCGCTTGTGCCCAGTTTCCGTTTTTCCCTGCTAACTGTGCTTCTCCAAGTAAATTATCAAACTGGAAAGGGAGCTCTTCAAAACCTGGCGGTCTTAGCACAATGCCGGCGGCCTTTAGAGATTGCCGCACCGGCAAATCTGGAAAACTTCTGCGAGCATGCTGCAAGTCACTTTTTCTGAGCACCGCTGCCCAGAGCGTATCCATTGAACCTTCCAATTCAAATCCCTCGCCGCTAATCCCGCACCTATTGAGCATAGGCTCACGCCTAATAGGTGCGGGATTAATCAGAGCGTAGAGCGAGTTTTCTACCCACATTTCCTTTATGGCAAAGCCGCCTGGCACTATGGCAATATACTCGCCGTCGCATCTGGCCAGAACTGCATCTATCCGCTCAGTCTCGGATGCCAATGGATTGACGGGCACCCGTATCAAGTTGGGCATATCAGTGTTTAGCCTGTCAAGATCAGCTTGCGGCAGGGGTAGATAAATCTCGTAGGGATAGAAAGTATGCCGCCAGATGGAACCAAGGGTTTTTCCTGTCTGTCGGTTCAGTCGGTCTGCAATAAAAATGATGGACATATCCTTAATCTTCGTCCAGGGCTTGGCGGGTCTTGTGGTCCGTATCGTCAGGACATTTCTGCTGTACTCGCTGTTATCTTTGCGTCGCTGAATTGATATCCTGTCAGACCCGGCAACAGAACCATCGAATTCGCCGGTGATTTCATAGACGTGCTGAAAATCCGAGAAGAAAGCCAGCCGCCGGGTCATATCCCAGTCAATTAGAACGTTGAGCTCCTCATTATAAAGCCCGGTCTTTTCAAGCAAGTCTCTGCGGTGCATCAGACTTACGTGCAGGACGTGATTGAAGTACAGCATAAAAAAGCGGTCGAAATCCCGGCTGACTTTAACAACTTTACTTAAAACCTGCCGGCTGCCGTCCGACATAATCTTGTAATACACTTTGTACAAGTCACTGTACGCAACCTGACAATCGGTTTTATTTTCCAGAACATCGACCAAGGTTTCGATATGATTGGGATAATATAAATCATCATCGTCAAGGTAGGCAATGTATTTGCCTTCAGCTCGGTCTAATGCCTCGTTGAGCGAAAAGGCCTTGCCGCGATTTTCGTTTCTGTTGATAAACATTATCCGCGAGTCGCTAAATGAATTAACTATACTGCTTACGTCTTCGCCACCGTCATTGACTACAATAATCTGGAGATTTCTGTAGCTCTGGCGCACAGCACTGGCCAGAGCTTCAGACAGATATCGAGGCCGATTAAAAGTCGGGATGAGCACACTGACCACCGGCCCAACTTTTGTCTCTTGGTTTTCCAACATTCCGAGACTGTCTAAATTTCCTTGTTAGCTAAAGGTTCCCATTTTGCCACTTGTTGCAAAATGGGGGCCCTAAAAAATTACACAATCTTATCGTTCTCAAATATACTATTCCTGAACACCGAAACGGGTGATTCTGTGGATAATCCGACATCTGCAGGGTTCCTATTTTGTTGCGAATCTATTTTGGCTTCAAGTTGGGTGAAAATGTCGTTGATTTTGCTCAACTGATTTTTCAGCGGGTAGTTTTCCTTAACAAATTCGCGATACCTTCGCGGTTCGTATGACACGGAGCGAATCTGCTCGCAAAATTCTTCGGAGATATCAAACAGAAACTCTGATGGGAATATTTGGTTTGCGCCCGGGAAATTATGGATAACGGGTTTCAATCCACAGGCCATACCTTCCAACAATCCCATACCCTGGCTTTCTCCGATGCTACAGGAGACAATATAGTGTTTGTCCTGGAGCCAGGAATTTACATTTTCCTGCCAGCCGTCAAAAAACACCACGTCTGTGAGCTTAAGTTCCTGTACTATATGCCTGACATACTGTTCGAGCATAGGGTCTTGAAAAACTCCTGCAAAGAACAGCTTATATTCCGGGTCAATGTAGTGCAGCTTTTGCATACACTGCAGAAGGAACATAGGGTTCTTTCTCATATTCAGATAGCCCACACAGGCCAAATTCTTGCCACGAGGCCTGTCAATGAACTTAAGCTTATCAAGGTTGACACCGTTCGGAATCGTAACAAGCCGCGTACGATTTTCGATATCAGGCACTTGTTCAAGCAGAGCGTCTTTGACAAACGAGTTTCCTACGGTGATGAGTACATCGATATTCTCCCATTGGACCTGGGTCGGCCAGTCACAGTAGGCTTCAAAACGGTGAAGCCTAACAATATTCTTGCAAACCTTCGGCAGTTTTGAAGCTTCTACGACCATGTTGGTGCACCATTCAAACCATGATATGTCACTGGTTTTCATCACTTCATACATCTGGTCAATATCTTTGAATTCGGGCAATTGCACCAGATATCGGTATCTGGTGTATTCGTAAATATCTGTCAGGAACTTTGTATCGTCTTTTAAGCCGCAAAAGAAAGCGATCTTAGGTCTTTTGGTCTGGACCACTTCGATCATCCTGTTAAGAATTTCCTGGTTGGGTGAGACCTGTAGTGAGCGAAGCAGCGTTTCGATGGCGTCGGCTTTATTGCCCTGGTCGAGAAATACATTGGCGGCCCTGTTAAGTATGTCTGCATTTAATATGCCCATCCGCTCCATATCGTCAAAAAGCTGCATTGCTTCGTTTGCTTTGCCGGTGGCAAGATATGCTTCTACCAGATTCCAAACTATCTCAGCACTATCGCCCTGCAGGCCCTTCGCTTTGGTAAAATGCTCGATGGCTTCAGCCGAGCGGCCCAGGCAATAGAGAATCGCCCCTGTGTCGTTCAAGGCCTGTGCATTGTCCGGTGCCGTGCGAAGATGTTCTTGAATAGAGGCAAGAGCCTCCTGATACTTGCCGGCTTCAGCTAATTCCAAACCTCTCTGATAATAGTCCGAATTTATATCCATTGTCATTTGCTTCACCCCTAATTTTTAGAGACTAACCATCTGATAGTCGCAACTTTGTAAAATTTAGTGCAAATTCCGTGCCGTCAGCCGAGACGGGCATTTATTTGCGATTTCACAGCCCCAAGCTCAAAATTCGTATAAATATCAAACATCTATGCTGTCCAAACAGTCATCCTTACGATGCTGTTTAGCGTATAGCGTTTAGTTTTTCCCATACGCTATCCGCTGTCATCTATCCGCTATTTTTACTATACGATGTAATCCAGCAGTGACAGAGACATAAGTTTTGCAGCCACGGCCAACGACATCTGGTACAGAACTTGACGGCGAGAAAGGTCTATAGCAATTTGGGCAATGTCGGCTTGCTGCAGACGAGTCGCTTCATCTTCAGTGTCGTACTTTATGTTATTTAGACTATCTTTGAGGTCGTCCAGAAACCCAATCTTTGACCCCATAGAAACAGAGCTTTGTAATAAAAGATTATCTAACTCCGCCAACGAACTTAACGCATTATTTCGCAGCTCTTCCAGTTGAGCATTGGTAAGACCTCCCTCGGTCTCCAATCTATCCCGGATGCTGATAAGGGTGTTGAATATATCATAAGTTCCGGGTACGCGCACCCAATCAACGCCGGTACTGTCTATATTTGTAGCATTAACATATAAGACTTGTCCGGCCAAATTCGTTACCGCCAAGTTGGTGATATCTCCCTCAACAACGACGGGGTCAACTTCATCGTCAATAGAGAGTTCATATTTACCGCTGACGTCGTTGTAGGTTACAGTCAGCCAGACATCACCCGTAACATTCGATGTCCCCGTGCCGGCCGCGGCACCAGTATCGCCAGGAAAAATTGGGGTACTGCGATTATGAGAACGGAAGATATTATCGCCCACATAGAAAGCCGATGATTCCACTCCCGGAGCCACCTCTATATCTCTATCCCCAAGACTGCCCTGGTAAGTTACACTGGTTATTTTTCCATCAGTGCGTGTTACAGCATAGGGTGCCGAGCCGGTATTGCTTCCCCCAAAGAGATATTGGTCCATATGATTGGTATTGGCCGATGAAACTATACTCTCTAACCAATTGTTGACTTCTCCTGCGATCCCGGTTGCGGCACTGGAGCCGCTGATGCCGGTTAGACGTACTGTTACCTTACTGAGAGCGTGTTTCATCGAGTCAATAGCAGTGGATGCAATATCCAGCAAGCTAACGACCTCCAGGAGACTGTCCATATAATTTTCCAGCGACCTTTTCTGAGAGTTAAGCCCTAAAACCCGGTAGGCGGCGGACGGGTCATCAGAAGCCCGATTTATCCGCGAGCCGGTAGCTGCCTGCTCCTGTAGGCGAGCCATTGCCTCGGTATGCAAACTCAAAGCAAAGCTGACGTTATTATAAATATTGCTCAGTGTTCCCATTAAGACTTCCTGGAATAAATTCGGACGTTTACATCGCTGCCATAAGAGCTGCTACCGTCGATTGAATTGTAGCCATATATTTGGCCATTGCCTGAAACATCTGTTCGAAAATCAATAGTCGGGCAGCTTCATCGTTAATGTCGACGCCGCTTACTTCGCTTTGCTGATTGAGAAGGTTCTGGACCATAACCTCGATGTTGTCCCGGCGCATTTGTTTAACAGAGAGCTGTTGACCGATGTCCGTAATCATCCGGTGATAAAACTCTCCGGGTGTCATAGCGCCCAAACTACTCACGGCCTGGTCCCTCAAGCCTGCCAGCCGCAAGGCATTGGCATTGTCCGTCATATCCGCACCCAGTGCCGTCGCTACACGACCAGGCGCAGCAGCTATATCCGAACAAACCGTTATATCCGAAGCACCACTGCCGTAAAAAAAGGTGTTGATTCCGACCGCTGCCAGCACTCCCGAAGTATCCGAGCTTGCCAACGCCTCAATAGTAAATACTTCACCGTTATTGAGCTGTCCGGTCCCAACCGAAACGTAAATCCCATCACCTATTTCCAAGCGGTCACCTGCGGCATAACTGCCAACATCAAGCGTTTTAATCAGGTCAGTATCGATCCTAACCTCAATTTTCAGGTCATCGTCATTGCCCACCTCGCCATCACCTACAACTGTGCACGTATAAGTCTGGGTCGCCGTGCCTGTGTAAATACCTGAGATGGTAACCGTCGGGATTGAGGACCCCGCATCGCCATTAAGATTACTTGTGGTCGGGTCTGATAAAACTCCGGGCAGAAAGTCAAATTCATAGTTCGCATCGGCTAAGATACTCAGCTTCGAAGAGACCACCGATGCGGTTAAAGGAGTCACCCCACCACCAATATCAATTGCTCCAATAGCCGTAGCTAACGTGGTTAACGAACTGGCGTCTGTAGGAATCACGATTTTGTGTCGTGTTATTGTTGTTGTTTCCGCGTCGGTCTTATCTATGACTCTGATATATATTTCACCGCTGGTAATAGGCGGGTCGAAATCAGCAAAATCTTCATCCGCCATCACCCAGCCGGTCAGCCCCGTAAATGAGCCGCTCGAGCCGACTCCCTGGACATGGTATTGATTTATCTGTTGTACTATTGCGCTTGCTAAATCGTCCAGGTCATCGTGAACATCGAAGACAAGCTCGTTTTTTAACGACAATAATCCGCCGAGCCGTCCACCCTGTACGTTTGTGTTGTAACTATACGCGCCGGCAACGGTAACGCCCAGCTTATTGTTTTCGTCCAAACCCACCTCCAGTTCAATAGCAGAGGCGCCTATCACAACGGGTATTCCAGCGGCGGTAACATCAACCACACCATACTCTCTGCTCAGAGTCTCAACGCCAATAAATCCGGACAGCTCCGTTATGTACTGGTCCCTTTTGTCGCGCAAGTTGTTGGCCTGTGCACCACCTATTTCCATACTTTCTATTTTGTCGTTGAGTTCGGCAATCTGAGTTATCAGTGCATTAATCTGCTCGATGGTATTTTCGGCTTCTAATCTAATCTGGTCTTCCAACGTGCTCAGAAATTCTCCCAATGTTCTAAATCGACCGGCCATCGCCTCTGCAGTGGTTACAGCCTGATCTTGCCAGATGGCTTGTCCGGGATGAGCGCTAAGGTCTTGCAGCGCATTGAAAAACTCGTCTATTGTTGCGCTCAAGCTGTTGCCGATTGAAAGCTCTCCGAATGCGTTTTCGACGGTGCGCATTGTGATAAATTCCTGCGAAACATGCTCTAATAACGACTGCTCCCGGAGAATCTCCTGCTCCAAAAGGCTGTCGATCATCCTGGTAATGCCGGCGATGTTGACGCCTCCCCCCAATAAAACCAGGCCGGTTTGGGACGAGTATGCAGGAGTCAGCTCTATTCTCTGACGGTGGTAGCCCTCAGTAGCCGCATTGGCAAGATTATTGCCGATTACGTCAAGGGCCCTCTGGGCCGCCTCAAGGCCGCTAATAGCTATGTCGTAATTCGCCACTTCTTAACTCCGTTTAGCTCACAGTTCTTCAGGGTTCCCCTTTGCAGTATTTTGCAGGTCCCCTCAAAACTCCAAATTTACAAAAGCTGCGTTCCGGCCAAGGACGGATCGTTTGGCAGCCCCATTGGAATTGTAGTAAACCATCCCTGTCTTCCCCAGGTCGAAAATACTCTTCAAGAGCAGGCTGTTGAATCTGGCACAATCTAACAAAAGCATTGTTGTGCTCAAATATTCCTTCTTAAGCTCCTCAGCCAATAATCGCAATTTATCCTTCCTCTCGGTTACTTGAGCTTTTTTCTCTTCCGGCAGCACCTCTTCGAGTCTGGACAGGGTCATTTGCTCGAGGCTACAGTCCAAAGCAGTCGCCAATTCTTTTCGTATCGACTGGCGTTTCAATTCCTGTCTTCTGTAACTGTCTGATTCCGATTGGATGCTCTCGAGCAGTTTGCCCAAAGCTGCGTCGTCTCGCTCAATGACCAGACTGCGCAGTTCGTTCAATCGCGACAAACTCTGCTGTATATGCTGAGTGTCTTTGTCGAGAATGACGAGCAGCTCATCGACTTTATCCGGGTCCGCATTTTGCAGTTTCTTTGCAAAACGGGGTCCCTCTTCTATTTCAACTGCCGTTGCTTTCATATATTCCTATCCAGTGTCCCTGTCGTTGCGTTTACCTGGTCCGGATTGGTCAAAAATTGGTATATATCCTTCCACATCCCAAAGCCGCCGTTGTTTGCAATATCCCGGGCCAGGTATAGCCAAAATATTTCTTGAACTTGCTTGGAAGTCTCATCTTTGTCAAACCCCCAGTCCCCGATAGTATTTTTCATTTCATCCAGCAATTTACCGATTAAAACCGACTCAAAATCTTTGGCTATTTGTTTTTTCCTCTCTTCCGAAACACCGTCGATTTTACCGGGTTCCCATTTTGCGATTTTCTTGTAAAATAAGGTCCCGCTTAAATCCTCCAGCAGACTCGGCGGTGGGACGGCTCCGGTTAATATCAATTTGGTGCTATCCATAAAATTACTCCTAAGCTCCCATTTTGCGACTTATTGCAGGGACCCTCTTACATTATCACCAGCTTAGCTTGAAGGGCACCGGCCTTTTTCAAGGCATTGAATATCGCTATAAGGTCTCTCGGTGTCGCTCCTATGGCATTGAGGGTTTTGGCCAGCTCTGAGACAGTAACTGCCCTGGAGACAGGAATCAGATACCCTTCTTTCTCTTCGACCCCTATTATTGTTTCCGGAATAACTTCCGTTGTGCCGGCATCGGAGAAAGGTGCGATCGGTTGAGAAACGATTGCGGTTTCCTTGATTTTTATAACCAGGCTTCCCTGGGAAATCGCCACTGCAGATATGCCGACATTTTCTCCAACTACAATAGTGCCGGTGCGTTCGTTGATAACCACTACCGCAGGGACATCAACCTTGACGTCGTGCTTTGTAATATCATCGATAAAGCCGGCTATACCTGTCTGACCAACTTCACCGGGAACTTTAACTTTGATAGTGCCGGCGTCAACTACTGTTGTACTGTTTGGATAAGTTGTGTTAATGGCTTTGCTGATTCGTTCTGCAGTTGAAAAATCGCTGTTTCTAAGATTAAGCGTGATAAGCCTATGGTCTGCAACGTATTCAACAAAAGTAGCTATTTCTTCCTTTTCGACTATCGCGCCGTCGGGAATTCGCCCGACCGTCTGGTGGTTCTTTGTGATTGAAGCCTTATCGCCTGCTGCCGCCCAGCCGCCGATTGAAACTCCTCCCTGCGCCACGGCGTATACCTGCCTATCAAGACCTATCAGCGGCGTCGGTAAAAGCATCCCGCCCTGAAGGCTTTTGGCATCCCCTATAGCAGAGACGTCAACGTCGATTCGAGAGCCCTCACGGGCAAAAGGGCCCAACTCCGCCGTAACCATAACGACCGCAATATTGCCGCCGGTCAAATTGTCAGGATTAAGAACCAGTCCTGAATCCCTCAATATGTTCGTCAGCATTTGTCGCGACAGCAGTGTGCTATCGCCGGTGCCGGCCAGACCTATAACTAATCCGAACCCCGCGAGCGGATTGCTGCGAATGCCTTGAATATCAACAATGTCCTTTATTCGCTCGCATTGTCCAACTTCAACCGCACTCAACAGGACTACAAATAAAAGTATCAAAAGTATCAAACGAGATTTCATAAGCTATCACTTTCAAAAATAGTCGCACAACATTACCCGTAACAAAACTTAAAACGGCCAAATAATGTCAAGTATCCTGCCGAACCAGCCCGGCTTGTTATATGGTGCCGCGATACCTGAATTTTTAGTAACAAGACGAAAGTCTGCAACCTGTTCGCTCTTAACTGTGTTATCAAACGCGATATCGCTCGGCCTGACTATGCCGCTTACCTCAATGATTTGCATATCACCTGCAATATTGCGGTTACGAGTTCCCATAACCACAAGGTTGCGATTCGGCAGGACATCTACAACCACGACGGTGATGCGATCGATAAAGCTGCGCTCGTCTTTGTAATCGGCCTTGCTTTTCAACTCATTACTGAATTTAGCAGCCATATCGAGACTGGGCAGAAGTTGTTCCGGCAATAATCTGTCGAACGTACCTTTAGACGTAAAATTCGGGCCTCCACTAAAAGTAGTTGACCGATCGATTTCTTTTTTCAGGTCTCTTTTTGCCTTGTTATCGACCTTACTGGCTTCACTAATCCTGATGGTCAGTACATCACCTATCTGACGAGCCACGTCGTCAGCGTATAAATCCCGCATATTCTTGTCCCTCCTGGCCCAGATAGAACCTGCCTGTGAGCAGGCCGCTGAGCAGAGCACAAAAACCGTTAAGACAAGAACCAAGACTATTCTATTGTTCATTATCTCTCCTTTCAGAAAATGGGGGTCACCGTCCCGTTTTCATTGACCTTAGCTAAGATTATTCGTTGTGAGTCCACGTTTCGCACTTTTATATATTCCCCGGCTCGGCCATCTTGCATAGCTTTTCCGATGGCCGTAACCAGAAGTCCCGGCCTTTCAATTCGAATCACAACCGTTTGATTGCGCCCAACAACAACTGCGGGCTTCGCAGGGCCTATCATATCCGGACGAATTACAGTCTTCGCCGACAGTTTACGCCTGGTGACAAGGCCGTAGGGCAGCCTCCAATCGGCAGGCTCCGGATAGTTTGACACGCTCTTTTCTATCTTGACATTCTTAGCACTGATGACCATACCTGCGACGAGTTCGACCAGCGTTACTGCTCTGCGACAATTGTATTTCAAGCGGAAAGTTACTTCACGCACGCCTATCTCTTTGCCATCGGCAAGCACAGCAATCCGAACCTTAGCCTGATTTCTTGCGCTGCTTCCGGCCAAACGCTGGGACAATTTAATATCTTTGCTCACACCGGGCAGGACTAAATCTTTGGGTATCCGTATCGGGCTCATCTGGCAAACAGAACCGGCAGGTGGGTTCTTCTTCAGAAATGAGCTTGCCAGCTCAACGAATTCGCTGCCCTTGATGATTTGCTCCTGCTGCTTTACCGTTATTTTTTCTGCACCGGTTAATGTCACCTTCGATGCGGGAATTCCATTGCAAGCCAATCTACTCAGGACCATTGACCTGGCAACGACAATTTTCTGACCCGGCACTGAAATCCGCCCTAAGGCAATTTCACTTGCTTTGGCGACAAGAGATTCCTTGCCCCGGATTATACTCACCTGGCCCAGCTTGATAGCATCGTTCTTAATTGTAACCTCTCTGGGCAGGTAAATCCGGAGAGCAGAATCCTTCTGTGGACCTTTGGTTTTGTCGTTCGTCGAGGCCCGGCCAAATTGGATTGATGCCAGCAAACAAGTAATTACGACAATGTTAACTGTTTTACCGCTCATAATGTTCCCTTACTAAAATCTTGCTATTGCGATTGCCTTTCGAAGCATCTCGTCCGCCGCCCTTATTGCGCGGGAGTTTGTCTCGTATGCGCGTTGGGCCTTTATAAGGTTGACCAGCTCGGTTATCATCTGGACATTGGATTTTTCCAGGAATCCCGACTGGAGAGTGCCGAAACCACTGTCTCCGGGCGCGCCGGTCGTCGCCGTGCCGCTCGCCGCGGTCTCTGCAAACAGGTTATCTCCTTCACTCGAAAGACCTGGCGGGTTGGGAAATCGAGCCAGCTCAAGAGTACCTACAACTGAAACAGTTTCCCCAACAGTAACATTGACGCCTCCATCTTTTGCGATATCTACGGCTTCGGCATCCGTTGGAATGCTAATGCTCGGCTCTATGGTGTATCCGGTGGTGGTAACTAATTGCCCCTCAGCATTCATTTGCAGCGAGCCATCGCGGGTATACCTTTTGTCACCGTTTGGTAAGCTTACCTGAAGAAAGCCTTCGCCTGAAATAGCTACATCGAGACGTCGGTTGGTATTCTGAAGCTCACCGCCGCTAAAAACCTTTACTGTAGATGCAACGCGGACTCCGCTTCCTATTTCTAAACCAGCGGGAGCAGTTATACCCGAAGCCACTTCCGTACCGGATGCCCTTATCTTGACGTAAAGCAAATCCTGAAAGTCAACCGTGCTTCGCTTGAAGCCGTTGGTGTTAATGTTGGCAAGGTTATTAGCGGTCACGTCAACCATCCTCTGCTGGGCCTCCATTCCTGTCGCCGCAGTGGAAAATGCTCTTAACATAATATTGTTCTCCTTTGATTTTAGTTCATAGTTCGTGGTTCATAACCACGAACACAATAATCAATAGTAAATAATCAATTTTCAGCCCATAGCCACACCAATAATACTCTTGGAAATTTCCTTTTGGGCTGAGACGAACTTCATATTCGCTTCGTAGAGTCTGGACACCATTATCATATCCACTAACTCGTCGACCAGCTTAACGTTGGATGCCTCCTGGTAGCCCTGTTTCACAACTATATTTTCGGCTGCAACCGGCCTTACATCCTCGTCCGGCATTCGGAAGCAGCTCGCGCCGGTCGGCACGAGCTTGTTTTCGTCGTCTTTGAAATCGACAAATCTGAATTTGCCTATGGCTATACCGCCGGCACTGATGCTTCCATCGCTCGAGACATTTAGCTGCGAAGGCCCCACATCAGCCGGTATCATGATTGGCCCACCTTCGCCTGCTACGGTATTTCCCTCAGAATTCACTATTTGACCATTTTGGTTTAAGTGGAACATCCCGTTGCGGGTGTAACGCGGCCCTCCGGGCGTCTCTATTACAAAGAAGCCCTTACCATAAAGTGCAAAATCCAGCGACCGGCCTGTCCCGATAATACTGCCCTGGGAAAAATCAAACACCGAATTCAAATCTACGCTGCCGGGAGAATACGTTTCTGTCCCCGCCCCCTGTGCCTCAAGCGATTTTGAAAATGCGTTGCATCTACGCTTATATCCGGCCGTGCTTACGTTTGCCAGATTGTGCGTAATGATATAAAGTTCCCGCATCAACGCATCAATGCTTGGACCAACTTGAGCTATAATGTCCGACATTTTAGACTCCTTGCACAGCCGCAGGCTCCGGAGCGCCTCCTTCTGTCCCCTGCTTGTTGCCCCCTTTTCTGCCTTCGGCAGAAGGCAAAGGAGGAATATCCTGACCTTCAGCCCCGGCTTTTACCAAAGCTGCGTTGGTAGCGCGAATTAGCTCATTAACGTCTGAGTCGCTTAAGCCCGTCAATTCAACTGCAATTGACAGACCATTTTGTATAGCTTTGGTGTGCCTGACCTCGCCAATATCTTCTACTATTCTTGATGTTGGCGCTTTGCCCGTTTTTTGCAAATCCGAATCCTGACCCTTTTCTTCATCCAACCTCAGCACCACCAAAACTCTCTCGCCTACCTTTACCTCTAATGGAGCTTCTATACGCAAACCAGGTCCCGCCAGCTCAGTGACAACCGCAGGGACGAATTCCGGTGGCCCCCAGGCACCGACCCCCATTGCTTCTTGCGAAGCAAGCATGGGGGCCGAACCTTGCTTTGCATCGGAAGGCTCTTCGCTGACATCACTGCTTCCGCCAACTGTTTTTGCGAAGGGAAAACGTGCAATAAAGGCCGGCTTTTTAACCGGAACACGCAGAAAACGCCGGCGATTAATGAACCGTATATCACCACTGTGATTCAAAACCAGAATGCCACCACCGCAACTAACCACAGAGGCGTCAAACTCCCAAACCGATGCACCAAAATAATAACGCGCACGCCAGAGTTCGCCGAGACTACTTTCCACCGGCATCGCCAATCTGACCATCAGCTCCATATCATCATTCTTTATAACGGTGGACTCAATACTGCCTGCACCAGGGGTCTTTCGGCGTGTCATATGAAGTTTTTTACCGACGGGAATCTGCCTGCTGGTCAATCTCTTCGGCTTCGTCGGCGAGCCTATTGAAGCGGGACGTCGTTTCTGGAAGCCGAGCTTTTCACGCAGGAAAGACAGTCCGATCTGCTGGCGCAGAATTCGTAGATTGTCCTTGGCGGCTGCTTCTTCAGCTTTTTGCTGTGCGAGACTTTCTTCTACTATTTTGGCGGCTCCGCGGTCAAAAGCCCTGCCCATAGTGAAAATCGCTTCACTTCGTTTGAGCCCTGCTTTGCCTGCTATATCCAGCAGAATTTGACGCTCACGCTCGCTCAAGCCCCTTTTATTAGCATACTCAGCAAACAACTGCTCGGCAGCCTTTCGTTCCTGTATCATTCGCTGTAAGCTAACCACCAAAAACAGCACAATTAATGTAAGTAAGGTAGCCAGGCTGATTATAATGAACCAGCGGTCGGTTATAATGCTGGTGCCAAACCAGCTTCTTGCCGCATCCCACCGCTGCGCCGGTGTCAGTGCCGGAACAATAGCGGCCAAGCTGTCCGTGATTACAGGTGCTGTTATCATTATTAAATTTCCAAAGGGGTTCACATTTTCCAATCCCGCACCAATTGAGCTTATGCTCACGCCTAATTGGTGCGGGACAAAATGGGGTCCCGGTTACTACCTGATAAGGTTGGTCAACTCTCGCAGTATGTCATTGGCAACTCTGATGGTCCTTGCATTGGCCTGGAAGCCGTTTTGTGCTTTAATCATATTGACGAACTCGGTTGCCACATCGGCGTTGGATTTCTCCAGTGCCCCGCCATGAACGGTACCGGCACCAGCGGTCATGGCCTGGGTGGCCACCGCCTCGCCTGAGTTAGCCGAGGGAGTAAAGTACCCGCCGCTAATGCCTTCCAGGGCTCCGGCGTTCTGGAATAACGCTATCTGGATGGTGGCAATGTTCTTCTTGATACCGTTGGAGAACGCACCGATGACTATCCCTTCATTATCAACCGAAACAGTGGAAAGCCTGCCCGATTCATAACCGTCCTGCTCTCTTGCTACTGCCGTAGAGTTTCCGGCTAACTGTGTCAAGCCATCAAACTTGCCTACCGTACCCATTGATATTGTGATGATTTGCGGGTTCGAGGTATCATGTGGAAATGTTATTACAAACTGGGCGGTATCACCGGTCGTAGCGTTTAACCCTGAGTAAGAACCGTCACTGGCGGAAAATTCTATATCTTTGATGCGCCGATTGTCCATAGTTATCTCATCGATATCGCCGGTGATTGATGTCAGCACCATATCCCAGGTGTTGAGTGTATCTGTTCGAACAAATGCACCGGAGAGAACATGTTTCCCACCCAGCGAGTCGTAAGCGGTAATACTCATATTTTTAACTTGATCTCCGCCGACAGTCGTCAGCTCAAAATACGCCGGCACCGTAAGCGTCGAGGTAGTATCCGAGTACATCAGCTTCACATCCGATCGGCTGTAGCCGCTGGTGACATCCTTTATTACTATTCGGCCGTTGACCAAAGAAGCCGTCGCGTTGGTGGCGCCAAGAACAGTATTCAAGTGGCTAATGACGTCATCCAGATCAGTGGCTGCAGTAACAGTAAGACCGCTGTCGCTTAAATCAGTACCATCGTGCTCATAACCGGAGACCGTCAGCGTGGCCGCTGTAAACGATCCAGTAAATTGATCAAGCGCACTAATTAGCGTGTCTCCGTCAGCCACCGTGCCACCACCAGTTGTATAGGTTATATTCGAGGTCAGCTTTTGTGTTTGCGGTGTGGCAAACGTCGCATCATAACTTAGATTGCCCTGCACCGTTATCGTTGATGTGGTATTTGCCTCAAGCGTTACATCGTAAGGGACATGAATATCGCTATTACCGGAAACCTGGAAGCCGTCAGCTTCGCCTACATTGCCGGTACGCTGGACACGGTAGCCGGTAGCAGGGTCAATTAAATTCGAGTCCGCATCGACACCGAACGCACCTGCGCGAGTGTAAAGGTTTTGCGAGCCGTCACTCAATACAAAATAGCCCTCTCCTTCCAACGCCAGGTCCAGAGGATTGCCCGTATTTACGATATTACCTTGTTCCATATCGGGAGCTATACCGGCTACCCCAACCCCGCTGCCCATCTGCTGAGGGTTGGTGCCGCCGACGGTAGCTGTTGGCTGTGATGCCTTTTTAATCGTCTCGCTCAGCAGCTCCGAGAAGGTTATTCTGCTGGCCTTAAAAGCGGTGGTATTGACATTAGCCAGGTTGTTGCCGGCTACATCAAGCATCTTTTGGTGGGCCTGAAGCCCCGTAACTCCTGCTGACAATGCAAAACTCATTTTTGTTTCTCCTTAATATAAAAATCTAAATCTGATTGTAATTTTTGACCGATATTATGTCTTCCAAACCAAGAACATAATCGCCTACTATCAAAAAGTTTTCCCCATTTTCCTTGTACACTTGCTCAACTACACCTCTCAGGATATCCACGGTACCTTCCGGTGTTTCTCCAAGGAATGAAACCTCCTTGCCTATCAACGAATTGGCGTAGCTATGGTTGGCAAGGGCAAGAACCTGTGCAAAATTTGAATTCATTGACTCAAGCTGCTGCAGTGATGAGAACTGCGCCAGCTGAGAAGCCATTTCGTTATTGTTCAACGGTTCCAATGGATTCTGGTTCTGCAACTGCGTTATCAGAAGCTTCATATAATCCATCTGGAGGTCAC
>JAUWBI010000061.1 GCA_030601745.1 Phycisphaerae bacterium | reverse complement strand
ACCGGGACGCTTACCTGTCTTTGGACAAGCTGATGAAACATATTTTCTTTTTCCAGATGGCATTTTCACACCTCCTTAACATCCAGCGGTGATAGCTGAGAATTCCATATATAGCGCTCAGTCCGCCAGAGGCGGACCTATAGCGGGTTAAGCCTCATTTCACTAATATACCAAATTTGTTTAGCAGATGCAATCTTTACAAGCAGTATTTTATCTAACGCCTGTGTGCCGAATGCTTTTCCCCATCAGGCCGGCAAAAAACCAGCACAGACAATAACTCATTTTCCGGAGGGCCTGGCAGGAAACAAAGAGGCATTTCTCACCACCCCACCCTGAGCACAATATGGTCTATATAATCTATCTAATTGAAAGAAAGCTATCAAGGGCAAATTATAGGATTCCTGGGAAAATGGGGGCAGGGGAAAAACTTCTTAGAAGGTTCAAAAGGCCATTTTATCGAGTTCTGGCAGCTTGAGGGTGGTTTTGGGCCATTTTTACCGTTAAATATGCGCTTTTGTGTCGAATTTGGGCCAAAAATTGTACAAATTCAGCAAAAAAGTTATTGTCATCAGCAAGTTGGACGATTATCATACAAGGTTTGGCTATAAGGATTAATGGCTACCAAAGCTGAATTTGAGATTAAAGAGGCGCTTAAAATGGTTTTGACGGGATTAGCAGACAGTGCAAAGTAGAGGAAGAACCAACCTGTGCGGCTGCACCTTTGCGCAAATGGTGGCCTGGAACTCGGTGTTTCTGCTTCAGTGCCGAGAGGCGAACGAGGACAATTGCTACTGGAGGCAGATGATGTAGTGTAAAAGCAAACTACAACCTCTGTTCGTTTTTGGCGTGCGGGGGACCCTATGTGGCAAGGGGGCCGCCTGCTGAAGTGGAAACTATCTGGGTTTCCACTTTTTTTGTCCAGCATGAATTTGCAGTGCTGAGTTTGAAAGAGAAAGGAAATTGGCGCTGGATTAGAAAGAGAAAAAAGGATGAACCAGGAATTAGTAAGAATTATTGACAACATTGCACGCGATAAAAATATCGACAGGGAATCGGTATTTGTTGACCTGGAAGAAGCTATGGTCTCGGCGGTCAGGAAGCATTTTGGTGAGCCGGAGAGCGAAATAGTCGTCAATATCGACCGAGCCACCGGGCAGGTCAGCGCCTTCAAGGACAATGAAGAAATCGATATAAGTCAGCTCGGTCGCATCCCCGCTCAGACAGCCAAGCAGGTAATGATACAAAAGATACGGGCCGATGAAAGGGACAGTATCTATGCGGAGTTTGTCCAGCGAAAAGGTGAAATCATAAGCGGCTCTGTTGTGCGATACGAAGGTGGAACACTGATTGTTAATTTGAGCCACTGGACAGAAGGTTTTATGCCAAAAGGCGAACAGATAATGGGCCAGACGCACCGGCCCGGCGAGAGACTTCGATGTTTGATTCTTGATGTAAAAGAGAGTTCGAATCAGGTCAAAATTATTCTCTCCCGCACGCACCCTGACTTTATCCGCCGATTGTTCGAGTTAGAGGTGCCGGAGATTGCTGAAAAGATTATCGAAATACGTGTGCTGGCGCGAGAGGCGGGCTACCGAACGAAAGTTGCGGTTGCCTCGCTGGATGAGAAGGTTGACCCTGTCGGTGCGTGCGTTGGTGTGCGAGGCAGCAGAATAAAGAACATAGTTGATGAGCTCGGCGGCGAAAAAATAGATATTGTGCGTTGGAACGAGTCGTCACAAGTGCTGGTGGCAAATGCGTTGATGCCGGCAAAGATCAGCGAAATTGCCTTGTGTTTTGAACTGGGAAAGGCGACGGTGGTTGTGGATGAGGACCAGCTCAGTCTGGCTATCGGCAAGCACGGGCAGAACGTTCGTTTGGCTGCGAGGCTGACCGGCTGGGACATCGATATACTAATGCCAGAGGAATATAATCAGGGCATTGAACAATTGACGAGCTGCGTCAAGAATGTAGAAGCCGCTGACGACACAATGGTTGACAAGCTGATAGCGCTGGGCGTTATATCCGTTCTGGATTTGGATGACGTAGGGGCCGAACCGCTGATTAACGAGCTGAAGATTGACTCGGAGACCGCCGAGAAACTGGTTGCGGCAGCAGCCGAGGAAGCGAAGCGTCTGGCGGCTGAGTCGAAACAAAAGGAAGCGGAAAAAGAGCCGGCCCAGCAGGAGGACGACGGACGACAGACGACGGACGACGGATGACGGACGACGGATGACGGACGACAGACGACAGATGACGGACGACGGATGACGGACGACAGACGACGGACGACGGATGACGGACGACAGATGACGGACGACGGATGACGGACGACAGATGATAGATTCAATAATAAATAATAAATAGTAAATTAAATGGCTACTACAAGAGTTTATATTCTGGCCAAGGAGCTTGGCGTAAAAAGCACTGCTATTGTGAAAAAGTGCCAGGATGAGGGTCTGGACGTCAAGAACCATATGTCGGTGATATCGGCCGGTCTGGCGGCAACTATTCACGAATGGTTCAGCGAGGGGGAGAATATCACAACGATTGAGACGGCCGATAAGGTGGATTTGAAGAAGGTACGCATTAGAAAAAAGGTAAAGCGGAAACGGGCGGTAAAGAAAGCAAAAGTAAAGAAGACAAAAGTAAAGAAAACAAAAGTAAAGAAAGCAAAGAAAGCTGAACAGGCGGAGGCGGCTGCGGCAATTGCAGAAGAGCCGGGCCCGCCGGAAGAACAAATAATCGAGGAACCAGAAGAGCGAGTACCGGAGCCGATATTACCTGCGGGTCCGATTTTAGAAAAGCCCGAGCCGGCCCGACTGAGCGGCCCAAAGGTTGTTCGAGTCGAAGCACCGGAGCCGTTACGACGACCAAGGCCGAGGCCGAGGCCGAGGCCGAGAGCCAGGTACAATGCGCCTGTTACCGAGCCGCTGATGTATAGCGAACAGAAGCAGGAAAGTTCAACTCTGGAGAAGAAGCAATTACCAAGGCGATACAAAGAGAGAACGCATGGACGTCGGCGCGAGGAGCGAGATGCGGAAACTGCAAGGAAGTCAAAATTCATCAGCAAATGGCGACAAAGAGACATTGAAGAAAGACGGGCGCGGCTTGATGCGGCGGGCGGTGAAAGCCTTCGATTACGTCCGACGCGGAAAATTGCTACGAAGTCCGAACGGGGAGTTGTTGTTCCCGTCAGGCCGAAAAAAGCCCTTGTAAGCGAGCCGATTACAGTAAAGGATTTATCCGCGACTCTGGCAATTAAATCAGTGGATATTATCCGCAAATTGATGGAACAAGATGTAATGGCGACGGCCAATCAAGTTATAAGCAGCGACGTTGCGGAACTGGTTGCTCTGGAATTCGGCACTGAGCTGGTAGTAGAACATAAGAGCAGGCTGGAAGAACAGATACGTGCTGCATTTGAGGCACGGCAGAGCAAGCATCTGAAGAAGCGGTCTGTGGTGGCTACCATGCTGGGTCACGTTGACCACGGCAAGACCAGCTTGCTGGATAAGATTCGGTCAACTCAGGTAGCGGCCGGTGAGGCAGGCGGCATCACGCAGCATATCGGCGCATATCAGGTTACCTGGGACCATAAGAATGTAACGTTTCTTGATACTCCGGGCCACGAAGCCTTTACGGCCATGCGTGCCAGGGGTGCGAATATAACGGATGTGGTAGTGCTGGTGGTTGCCGCTGACGATGGGGTGATGCCCCAAACGATCGAGGCGATAGCCCACGCCAAAGCGGCGGATGTGCCGGTAATTGTGGCGTTGAATAAAATAGATTTGCCCGGGTGCGATATAAATCGTGTTTACTCACAGTTAGCTGAGCAGGAGTTGGCGCCGGCCGAATGGGGTGGGAAGACTGAAGTTGTGAAAACCAGTGCGATTACCGGCGAAGGTATAGACGATTTGCTTGAGCATCTCGATTATATAGCCGAATTGCTTGAACTGAAAGCTGATGATACAACCCCTGCGACGGGATGGGTGGTTGAGGCGAAGATATCAGCCAAGCGTGGAGCGGTGGCGACGCTGCTAATTAAGGAAGGCCAACTAAACAAGGGCGACGTGGTACTGGCCGGCGGCGCTTTTGGCAGAGTCAAGACCCTGAAGAACAGCTACGGTAAAAACATAAAGACAGCTACAAGCTCTATGCCGGTAGAAATAATGGGGCTGAGCGATGTTCCGCAGGCGGGTGACAGATTTTACTGCCTTGATGATATCAACAAGGCCAAGGCCGCTGCTGAGGAAAACCAAATGCTCTCAAGGGAGAATTCGCTGGCGCAACGAACGCAGGTGACTCTGGATAATTTATTCAGCCAAATAGAGGCCGGCAAGACGGCAGAATTAAATGTTATCATCCGTGCCGATGTGCAGGGTTCAGTGGATGTTTTGACGAAATATTTATCTGAGCTTAGCACCGACGAAGTGAAGATTAACATTTTGCACGCATCGCCGGGTGGAATTACAGAAGGCGATGTTGTGCTGGCCGAGGCCTCGAACGCCATTATCATCGGCTTTAACGTTGTCAGTGAAGACCGTGCATTAAGAGAAGCAGAAAGCAAAGGGGTTGAGATAAGACTGTACAATGTAATCTACCGTATAACCGAAGATTTGCAAAAATCCATGGTCGGTATGCTCGAGCCGGAAGAGCGGGAGGAAACGCTCGGCAGAGCTGTGGTAAGAACCCTCTTTAAGGTTTCAAAAGTTGGCATGGTGGCCGGCTGCTATGTCAGTAACGGGCACGTAAGCAAAAATGCGAAGATGCGTTTGATACGCGACAATATTGTAATCAGAGACAACCTAAGCATAGAGTCTCTAAAGCATTTCAAAGATGACGTTCGCGAGGTCAAGGCGGGTCTGGAGTGTGGGATTAAGATAGCAGGATTTGAGGATATTAAAGTCGACGACGTTTTTGACTTCTATAAAATCGTTAAAGTAGCCAGAACCCTTTAGATTGGTAATTGGTGATTGGTAATTGGTAATTGGTGATTGGTTAAATGGTTAAATAATTACCGGTTACCAACTACCATGTAACCAAACAATGGCGACGAGAAGGCAGGAAAAAGTAGCTCGCGTGGTAAAAGAAGCGGTCAGTGACGCTATAGCCAACCATCTTAACGACCCACGTATTGAGGGATTCGTGAGCGTTACGAGAGTTGACATCGCCGCTGACTTGCGCAATGCCGATGTGTATCTCAGCATTTTCGGCAAAGATGAAGCCACACAGAACAAAACTTTTGCGGGAATAACGCACGCAAAGAGCCGAATACAATCGCTGCTGGCCGGTAAATGGCAGGCCAAATTCTGTCCTGTCTTGCATTTCTACAGGGATGAGAAATTCAAAAAAACGCTGGAGACTATGAAACTAATAGACCGGGCGGTCAGTGAGCTGGAAAAGAAGGCAGAAAGAAGTTAAAAGTGCCTAAAGTGAGCTAAAGTGCCTAAAGTTTAAAAAATAATCAATAGTCAATTCGATGGGCTGTTATGAAAAATAGTAGAGAGTATTCGAAAAAAGTGCAAAGGTTGTACTGCTCATTGAAGCGTGAATATCCGAAGGTCAAAAAAGCCGTCTATGATGAGCCGGCGGAGGCACTTGTTTATGCTATCGTCAACGAAAATATGAGCGAGACGGCTGCGGAATCTGCGCTCAAGAGATTTACTAATTATTTTGTTGATTTGAACGATTTGCGTGTTTCACGAGCAGAAGAAATGGTAGAATTATTGGGCGAGGACACGCATGTTACAAGGGATATAGCTTCGAGACTTACGAGGGCTTTAAGGGCTGTATTCGAGGAATACCATACGGCCAGTCTGGCGTCGCTGAAAAGAATCGGCAAACGTCCAGCCAAACAAGTTCTTGAGAAGATGGATGCTGTCAGCCGTTTCGTGGTCAATTACTGCATGCTTACGTCCCTTCAGGGCCACGCCATACCGCTTACAAAAAAGATGATAGAATATCTAAGAAGCAACGAACTGGTCCACGCGGGAGCCGATGAGCAGGAGACAGAAGGCTTCTTAACCAAACAGATTTCGGCTGAGAATGCATACGAGTTTTATGCCCTTTTGCGACGCGAGAGTGAATCGCGTAAGGGCAGGACAAAGAAAAAGGCGAAGAAAGTAAAAAGCAAAAAGGCAACAATAAAAACAAAAAAGACCAAAACCAAAAAGAAAACAAAAAAGTAAAAAGAAAGGACAGGACATTATCAAATGTCAGAGGAGATACTAAAATTAGGCATTCCCGCAGGCAGTCTTCAAAAGGCGACGATTGAACTTTTCGGCAAGGCGGGGTTCCACATTTTGGATTCTGAAAGGAGTTATTTGCCGCGTATAGATGACGAGCAAATCCGGCTGATTATGCTGCGAGCCCAGGAGATAAGCAGAGTGGTCGCCGACGGCGTTCTCGACGCCGGTATTACCGGCTATGACTGGATAATGGAGAACGGTTCGGATGTGGTGGAGGTCTGTGAACTTGGCTACAGCAAAACGTCGAGCAATCCGACCAGATGGGTACTGGCTGTGCCTGACGAATCAAAAGTGACAAAGCCGGAGGACCTTCAGGGAGGTACAATCGCAACCGAGCTGGTCAGCGTAACAAAGAAATATTTCGCAGATAAAAATATCAACGTGAAGGTCGAATTTAGCTGGGGCGCTACCGAGGTAAAGGCACGATTGGTGGATGCGATAGTGGAACTTACCGAGACTGGTGCGTCACTGGCGGCAAATAATCTGCGGATAATAGATACGGTGATAACCTCTACGACAAGGTTTATCGCAAATAAGGAGGCCTGGCAGGACAAGTTCAAACGGGAAAAAATAGAAAATATTGCCATTTTGCTTAATGCAGCTATCGACGCCCGCAACAGGGTTGGTTTGAAGATGAACGTAAAAAAGAGCGAGTTAGAGTCGATACTGAAAATTTTGCCTGCTGAAAAGAGCCCGACTGTTTCAAGTTTGGCCGATTCCGATTATGCGGCAATAGAAGTGATTATCGAAGATAAAATCGAACGGTCCCTGGTTCCGGCTTTGAAGCGTGCGGGGGCCTCGGGCATAATCACCTATCCTCTCAACAAAGTCATCCACTAACAATTGATTATTGATAATTGATTATTTACTATTGTTTATTGTCCCGGCACGGGGGGATTGGTGCGATGTCATTACTCTTGCTAAATAGAGACAATTTGGTAACATAGCCCCCCTTAGAAATATCAATTTTGCTATCCACCAGGATATAATTGCTAACGGTGTAAACGAAGTATTTCGACGATTGAGCGCTATTGGCAAGAAAGGATAATGCAAGATGAATAATTCAAAAGGTATCAAAAGGTCAAATCTGAGACGGGCAAGTCTGGCCGCAGTCGTACTGCTATTGTGTGGGTGGATGGCAAACAGCCTGGCCCGGCAAAGTCAAGAAGGTAAGGCGGAGCCCATTTTGCAAAAGAAGCACAAAATGGGAACGCAGGTAAATATCAACGCGCTGCTCCACGAGACTCAAAAGATGTCCCAAAAAGTAAACGAGATGACGCTGGTCTGGTGGATTCCAGAGGTATTCTGGCAGCTTAGCTTGGCACAGGACCCCACGATTACAGAATCCCAGGTTGAAGAGCTAATCAAGATTCTTCGCCCCTATACGCTCATCGTCGTCGTAGAGGGCAAGATGGGGCCATTGGGTGGAATTGCATACAGACCCGAAGCAGCCATTCGAGCCAGCATTCAAATTAAAGATAGTGAGGGGACTTACTATCGCCCACTTAGTGAAGATAAGGTCGGCGCGGACACGAGGAATTTGTTGTCGATAGTGAAACCTATTTTCGTGAACATGTCCGGGCCGATGGGGCAAAACGCTCATTTCTTTCTCTTTCCGGCCAGGAACAAAAAGGGGCAGAAGATTGCTGACGCCAAGCAGAGTGGGGGCTTTTCGATTAAATTGGGTGAAAAGGAATTCAGGTGGAGACTGCCTTTGGGCTCGCTTCTTCCTCCAAAGATATGCCCAAAATGCAGAGAGAATTGCAGCGGCGCCTGGAATTTTTGTCCGTGGTGCGGAACCAGATTGCCGAAAATAAGAGTGAGAGCTGTGTCAAGTCGCTAACGGTGAACGACGGAGGACCGAGGCCGGACGACGGATGACCATGTTCTCTGTCCTCTGGAGAATTTTGTTGCAAAACAATATCGTATTGCGTATATCGTATTGCGTATTGCGTATATCATATTGCGTATTGCGTGACACGGCACACAGACGAGGAACGTAAAGAAATGGTTTTTACACTGCACAGATATATATTTCGGGAGCTTTTCAAAGTTTTTTTGCTTGCGGCGGTGGCGCTGACACTAATCCTTAGTCTGGGCATTATTCTGCGTCCGGTGCAGGAATACGGGGTAGGACCTCGGCAAGTTGTTCATCTTATGGGCTATTTTCTGCCAATCACGCTCACATTCGTACTGCCGATGGCAGCTTTATTTGCGGCAGCTCTGGTTTACGGCCGATTTGCAAGCGATAATGAGCTTGATGCCTGCAAGGCAAGCGGAATAAGTCTGCTGACGCTGGTTTATCCGGGTCTGGCGCTGGCGATTATGGTGGCGACAGTAAGTTTGATTTTGAGTTTCCACGTGATGCCTTATTTCGTACACCTCGCGGAAAAATCCCTTAAAGCGGATGCAAAACAGATACTTTTTCGCAATATTCAGCGGAAGGGATACTATAAGCCGTCGGGCGGCCGATACGTAATTTACGCCGACGAGGTCAACCTGCAAAATGACATGCTTTCAGGTGTAGTTATCACCGAGGTGAAAAACCACGAAATAGAAAAGATTATCGCCGCTGAAAGTGCAAGGGTACATTTCATTTTGCATGACAATTTTAATGAAGTACGAATAACAGCAAATAACACATACCAAATCGGCCCTGAGGGCGAGGGGTGGTTCTCCGTAGAATGGCTGTCGCTGACGAAGGAGTTCCCCTCGCTGTTAGGCGATGATATAAAGTTCAAGAAGCTTCATGAGATGAAGGAAATTCGGGACGTTGACCCGATGCTGTTTTATCCGATTGCAAAATTAGCTCGGGAGACTTACGCACAACTTACCGTGGAGTTATTGGCAGAAGATATTGCCGACAAGACAGCCGACGACAGCAACAGCTTCTATAAACTGCACAGCGGCGAAAAGCTCGTCGAATTTAGTGCGAGTCGTTGCGCTCTACAGGACGAAGAAAAAGTCGAATTATCGGGTGAAGTTGTGGTGGTTGAATACGATGCGGACAGCAGGCAACATTTGCAGACCCTGCGATGCACAAAGGCATTGCTGCATACCGAGGGGGATGAACTGGGACCGACTTTGACAATGGTGCTCTACAATGCCACGTGGGAGCGTCCGGACGGGTCAGAGGGTTTGACGCGACGTCATATCATTCGCGGCTTGATTATACCCAATGCAGTAACAGACGAATTCGAGACCGAAACAGACGAATTCGAGACCGAGGATGTTTTGGAAGCTATAAAATTGGCTTCGGAGTCACCGGCACTGCGGAAAGGGCCGAGCGCGAAACTAAAAGGCCTGAAATATAAGCTTCAGGAAAAGATAGATTATACTTTGGCTGAAATAGAGGCCGAAGTGCATTCCCGACTGGTATTCGGAACAGGATGTGTGCCGGTGATAATGATTGGCATCGGTCTGGGTATTATTTTAAGGGGGGGACATCTGCTCAGCGCTTTCGGCGCAAGCTCAGTGCCCGCCGGGGTGCTGATAGTGTGCATAATGATGGGCAAAAACATTACTAAAAACCCTGGTGCACAGGCCGGCTCGGGTATAGTCCTGATGTGGGGAGGTCTGGTGTTTTTGTCCTTGTTAGCTATGGTGATATATCGAAAGCTGCTGAAAAATTGAAAATTGTTCATAGTTCATAGAAAATACGAAATATGAAGATATTGGACAGATATGTCGCAAAGAATTTTCTGATTGGCTACGCAATCGCCTTTTGCGTTCTGATAGGGCTGCGAGTAATTATTGATTTGTTCGTGAATCTCGACGAATTTACGGAGCACGCCGGCCTTGGCAGCGTCGCTGTTATTAAGAACATATTGAGCTTTTACGTTCTGCACAGCACTCTTTACTTTCGCGATTTCGCGGGAATGATAACAGTAGTTGCGGCGGCGTTTTCGCTGGCGAAAATGGTCCGTTCCAATGAATTAGTGGCCGTGATGGCCTCGGGAGTCAGCTTGAAGCGGGTGATTGCACCGATAGTAATTCTTGCACTGCTGCTGACGGGCCTGTTTGTAATCGACCAGGAACTTTTAATACCGCCGCTTGCAGATAAGCTTGTGCGCGGCCAGGATGCTATTCGCGGCGAGGAGACCTATGATGTATGGTTTATTGCCGACGCCAACGGCTCACTAATTTGCAGTCAAAGATTTTATGTAAAAACATCAACGCTGTATAATCCGACTATCATCATCCGAAGCAAAATACCCAAATCACCCATCTGGCGGGTAATTGGCCGGATATCAGCCAAAGAGGCGGTTGACATTCATAACACCGGCAGATGGGTTTTGATTAACGGGCGATATACTGAAAAAGATTCCACTAAACCGCCGCAGCCGATTGCTTCTTACGCCAGTGACATTACTGCAAAAGACATCCCCGTCAGGCGCAAGTCCAGACACAAAACTTTGCTAAGCTCGCGACAGTTAGCTGTTCTTGCATCGCAGGGAACAAAAATCAAAGACCTGCCTCAGCTTTACAGCCAGAAGCATTTTCGCGTTACTGAGCCGATTATCAATTTTGTGATGCTTATGGTGTGCCTTCCGATTCTGGTTTGCCGTGACCCGAAGTCGATGAAGTCGTCTGTTATGATTAGCTTCGTTATGGTAGGGGTATGTTTCGCCACAACTTTTATCTGCAAGATGTTGGCCACAGAGGTTGTCTTTGACAGAATAATGCCGGAGTTGTGGGCGTGGCTGCCGGTCTTTATCTTCCTGCCGATAGCCTTTATCGAATTGGATTCGATGAAAACCTGACCATTTACTATTCTCTATTGACTATTTGCCATTGAGTCCGAGTCCTACATCCACCCAATGGTCAATATTCAATTCTCAATTTTTTTATGGCCTCGCGGACTTCTCTATTTATTCTGACACTGCACCATTTTCGGCCGCACATTGTGCAGTAATCGGCTGAGGGTAATTGACCTGATTCGATCTCTTTACAGGCCTCGATGTGCATTTCTTCAGCTGTCTGCGGGTCGAGCGATTTGGCCAGATGCGTTTTCCAGTCTAAATTGCTCCGCGCAATACTCAATTCTCTATCCCGCTCAGCAGCACCTTTTAGGCCGCGGGCGATGTCAGCGGCGTGGGCTGCGATTTTTGCTGCAATTACACCGGCGCGGACATCATCGGCGTTCGGCAAGCCGAGATGCTCCCTCGGTGTAACATAGCACAAAAACGATGCGCCGTAAAAGGCGGCAGCGGTCCCGCCGATTGCCGATGTTATATGGTCGTATCCGGCTGCGATATCGGTTACCAGCGGGCCAAGGACGTAGAACGGAGCACCACGGCAAATCTGCTGCTGTATTTCCATATTGTATTGTATCTGGTCGAAGGGCACATGGCCGGGGCCTTCAACCATAACCTGGCAGCCCTTTTCCTGCGCCCTTTGTGTAAGCTCTCCGAGGGTCCTTAACTCTGCGATTTGTGCCTGGTCGGTGGCGTCCGCGATACAACCCGGACGAAGACCGTCACCGAGAGAAAAGCAGATATCATACTCGGCCAATATGTCACACAAATCGTCGAATATTTCATACAAGGGATTTTGTTTGTTGTGATATAGCATCCATTTGGCCAGCAGCGCTCCGCCCCGGCTGACGATACCTGCAACCCGCTTTTCGAGCAGAGGCAGATGCTCTTTTAACACGCCGGCGTGAATGGTAAAGAAATCGACGCCCTGTTTGGCCTGTTTTTCGATAATCTCGAGGATTACTTTGCTGTTTATGTCCTCGACATTTCTGCCTTCTATGACCTGATAGATTGGTACTGTTCCAAAGGGTACGGGGCACCGGGCCAACAGTTTTTCGCGGGTAGCATCAAGGTTGCCGCCGGTACTTAAATCCATAACCGCATCGGCACCTACGGACAGAGCGGCTTGCATCTTTTCGATTTCAGCTTCCACCGAAGAGCGAACGCTGCTTGTGCCGATATTTGCATTTACCTTTGTGGTAAGGACCCGGCCTATGCCGGTCAGCTTGAGATTGGTTTTCAGATGCAGTTTGTTCGCAGGTATTATCAGTCGCCCGGCGGCAAGCTCATCGCGAACAAGCTCAGCATCGAGGTTTTCAGTCTCGGCGACAAATTTAAGCTGGTCGGTAATTGTTCCGGCTCGTGCGATTTGTAATTGTGTTGCCATTGTTCTTTCCTTTTATTTTTTTGCCACAAAGGCACCAATACACCAAGCCATAACATATTTATTTTTAACTTCGTGCCTTTATGTCTTCGTGGCTAATTTCTCCGAGAAATAAAAAATCGCTTCAGTAGGAAGCGATTTAGTTTCAAGCCGGTTGTCAGATTTTAATGTAGTCAATCACTTTCCTACGCAGGCATATCCGCCGGTTTGGCGTTTGTCCTGATCAGGTTCAAAGGGTTTTTTCTCAGGCCTGCTTTTAGCAAGTCACCCCTAGCGAACAATTTTATTATAGCTTGTTGATTCCGGCAGTCAAATAAATATTAGCGTTTAGCGTACACGCTATCCGCTATCTCCTGTGGGAGACGTTATTTAAGGCAGTTGCAGAAAGACGTGGACGCCTTTTTTGTTTGAGGTAACGATATCCCATCTGCCATCCCCATTCATGTCGGTTACTTCAAACTGCGTTCCGACGCCGGAGTTGTCGTCGATTTTGTGCGGGATGAACTCAACCTTGCCCTTCTGCAGACGGCGTAGCTCGAACCAGTATAGGACCGCCGGCTCGCGGCCGCCGGGGTCTTTGCCCTGGTGCGCAAAATATCGTTTGCCGGTGACCAAATCCTTAACACCGTCGCCATTGGTGTCAATCAGGATTATGGCGTGCGGCTGAGAAAACTCCTTGAAGATGAGGTGCTGCTTGAACTGCGAGCCGTCTGGGCCGGGGAGCTGCTCAAACCACCAGATGCCGTAATTGTGGGCCGAACTGGTGATTATGTCACTGTCGCCGTCACCATCGATATCGTAGACGAGGATATTCGCACAGTCCGGGCCGAGCTTTGCCGGGTGGAATTTCCAGTTGCTTTGTGTTCGGTCTTTGGGTGCCTGCCACCAGCCTTCTTTGATGATTACGTCGTTTCGGCCGTCGCCGTTGACATCGCCGGCGCCCAGGCCGTGGCTGTACCTCTTGGTGCCGGGGGCGTCCGGGCCGGCGATTACGTGCATATCCCATAAGCCGGCAAGGTCTTTCGGAACGGAGAACCAGGCCATCAGGCCTTTCGGACGAACGGCGAATACCAGAACAGGTTGGCCATTGCCCAGCAAATCGGTAAATATTGGGGTCTCGTTACAGGCACTATCGACAACCATTCGCTTTTCCCAGTGGCCGGGCTTGTTCTTGGGATTTTCATACCACCAACACGGCTCGCCGGGGTACCCGATGATAATCGAATCGACCCAGCCATCACCGTTGATATCCTGCGCGAAGTTGGCAAAGCACTGGCTGTAACTTTTTGAGCCGTCGTATTGTCCGACAGGCCGGATTTCGTGCATCTTCCAATCCGGGGCCGCATACCACACGTCACCGGCGAGGATGTCGGGCTTGCCATCCCGGTTGACATCCCCTACCGCAACGCCCTCAGAGCGGAAGGTTTTGTCCACGATGATTTTTTTGAATTGAACCTGCTTGGCCGATGCCGGCACAGCACTCAACATCACCAATAAGACCAATAACAATATTAATTGTGTTTTCATATTGACCTCCTTTTTAATCTGGCCTGGCTTACGAATTGCTTTCATTATAGCTTATTGCTTCTGGCAGGCAAAGAAATACTTTAGCTTGGTATATTTGGGCGAGCGCTCAAAGCTAACTGATTACGTCTGGCAATTCGGCTCGCAGAGATTACTAATTGCCTTGCAGCCACTGGCTGGCTATGATGGCAAGGTCTCGGAAATCGACAAACCCGTCGCCACCTTCGGGGGCTATGTCCGCAGATGGGTCTCCAGGTAATCCCCACCATTGGTCACCAAGAATCGCAAAGTCTGTAAAGTCAGCCCAGCAATCACCATCCAGGTCAGCAGTGGGACATGCGACTCGCTTAAACACATATGCTGCGCCAGGTCCTCTTGCCCTTTGAATCGCCCCCACGATGGCATAGTCTCCCTTCATCGAAACAGACTGGCCAAACCAATCACCCGCAGCACCGTCCGAGGCGAGAAGCTTGTCCTGCTCGTACCAGTTGGGATCGTTAACGTCCTCGCCACGCTCGAATATATATGCAGAGCCAGCGTAGTCCCCATTGTCATCATCGCCATACGCTCCGACAATAACGTAGTCTGCGCTAATCGAAACGGACCAGCCAAAGTCATCCTTGGCAGCGCCATCCGAAGCAATCAGCTTAGTCTGTTGATACCAGTTCGGATCGTTAACTTCACCACTACACTTGAATACATATGCCGAGCCAGAGTTTGTTCCGCTGTCATCATCTAAAGGCGCGCCCACGATCGAATAGTCACCGCTAATAGAAACGGACGACCCAAAGTGATCCCAGTAAACCCCGTCCGAAGCGGTAAGCTTGACCTGCTCCACCCAGCTTGCTCCGTCACGTTTGAATACATATGCACAGCCCGAGTTCGGTTCATTACCATCTGCCCGCCAGGCGCCCACGATCGCATAGCCGCCGCTGATGGAAACGGTAAGGCCAAACCTGTCCTCGGCTACGCCATCTGGGGCAGTAAGCTTAGATTGCTCGCTCCAGGCTCCGTTATTAGGGTCTCGCTTAAATATATATGCAGAGCCAGAGTTCGGCTCGTTGCCATCCCCGCGCCAGGCACCTACAATCGCATAGTCCCCATCAATGGCCACACCGCTACCGGCACCAAAGCGGTCATCGGATGCACCGTCCGAGGCAGTAAGTTTGGCCTGCTGGTACCAGTTGGGATCGCTTGCAACGTCGCTTCGCTTGAATATATAGGCCGAGCCGGATTCGGTTCCATTGTCATCATCGCCATACGCTCCCACAATGGCATAGTCCCCGCTAATCGAAGCGGATATGCCAAAGAAGTCGCCGAGATTGCTGTCCGAAGCCATCAGCTTGCTCTGCTGCGCCCAGCTTGTACCGGTGTGCTTGAATATATAAGCCGACCCGCTGTCCCTTCCATCGTCATCATCCAAGGGCACTCCCACGATTACGTAGCCCCCATTGATCGAAACCGAACTGCCAAATCGGTCGTCACGTGCGCCGTCTGGAGCAAACAGCTTTTCCTGCTCCTGCCAGTCGGACCGTGCTGCGCCGGCCAAAGCCAAACACACGAAAATAGCCACCATCATCCCAAACCATTTTTCACTGTTTCTCAAGATTGCCAGTCCTCCTAAAAAAGACCGTGTAATATGCCTGAAGCGTGAGAACACCCTCCGTCGCATTTCAACCGACACTTGAAACTAAAATGACTCAGTTGAAACGACGATGCGCTGACCATAAGTTAGTAACTATTATTATAACGATATCGCGCTATTTTAGCAAGCGCCTTGCTGATTAATTTTATCGCAGGGGCAGCAGAGGCAAATGTGGGCAATTGCGGGTTAATATCCTGTATCCGGTCTTGGTTACGAGAATATCATCTTCCATTCGCACGCCGAGTTTGCCGGGGATATATACGCCGGGTTCAATTGTTATGACTTGGCCTGCTTTGAGCTTTCCCTTGCTTTCGGCCTTGAGGAAAGGCAACTCGTGAATTTCCAGGCCCAGGCCGTGTCCCGTCCCGTGGCCGTAAACAGGCAAACCGTTTTTGTCAATAACCTCCCTGGCAGCGGCATCGACCCGGCTAATTTCGACCCTGGCCTTTACCGTTTTAATCGCAGCGGCCTGGGCCTGCTGCACAACATCATAAGCCCTTTTATAGAAAGTGGTCGGCCTGCCAACTGCAAAACATCTGGTAATATCGCAGCAATAACCCTTGTATTTGACTCCAAAGTCCATCAATACGGTATCTTTTTGTTTGAGCTTCCTTTTGCCCGGCTGGTGATGGGGTCGCGAGGCATTGGGGCCAAAGGCAACGATTGTATCGAAACTGTTTGTTGCCCCCAGCTTGCGAATTTGAAAATCGAGCATACCAGCCAATTCATTTTCGGTTATGCCCGGCTTGATATATCGCCGTGTCTGTTTAAGGGCTTGTGCTGCGATTGAACCGGCGGCTTTGATAGCAGCAACTTCGCTGCTGTCCTTACTGCTGCGGACGGATTCGATAATATTCGCAACCGATTTAAGCCGGGCCTTAACACTTTTCTTAACCGCCTCGAAATCGGCAAGCGAGGTGGACTTTTCAAGGGTTACCGCTTGTACAGATTTTAGTTTTTTTACCAGTTTGGCTACGGCCTGGGCCAGGGAATCAGTTCGCTGGATTATGCTGCAGGATGAACATTCTTTTTGCGCCTGTTCGATGTATCTGCTGTCGGTTAAAAGATAAACTCGGCCTTTAGTAATGACTGCCCAGCTATCATCGCCCAAAAAGCCCGTCGTGTAAGTTACATTGGCCGGCTTTGTTACTATAAGACAATTTATCCTCTTTTCATTCAGCCGACGGCGAATCGCCCTAAGGCGTTTTTTCATAACTTCTCTGTTCATCAACACTGTTGCCTGTCGTATTCCGTTTTCCAATTCTCAGTTTTTGAGTACGTTTTTTTTCGGGGCCCACTTTTTCTGCCAGGCGGGGTAGTCTCTTGCCAGCAGGTCTGCCGGCCAGTAGCCGTACCAGCCATAGCCGGTTCGTCGCTCGCTTGAGATCTCAGACATAGCGTAATAGACCTTGCCATCGTAGTCACCGAAGATTGGTCGGTTGGTTCCAATCTGGTAAAAGCGTGCCCATATCGGCGTGGCTGTTGGGTCCTTGATGATGACGTTATCATAACCTCTCTTTTTGGACTTGTCAGGCCTTTGGACCTGGCGAATGCCCGTGAGCTTGACGCGGTCGAACCAGGCAACGGCTGCCTGAACGGCTTCGATAATCTGCGGAGCAGGATGGTCGATGCTCATCAGGAATTTGACCACGCCGATGCTTTCGCCACCACAGATGGCGACCGGCTCGAAGGCGCGGGCCGGTCGAGGCTTGAAATTCTTCTCGTCGTGCTGTTGACACCAGGCGGTGCGTTTGCCGTCGACGATAATCTGGCACTTGAGGATACACTCGATGCCCTTCTGCACGGCCTTTTCGGCCTTCTTTCGGCGTTGTTCATCAACCAATGTATATGGTGGCTTTCTCTCGGCAATATCGCGCAGGACGGTCATCGCGCCGACCATAGCCTCGTCATTAAATGTTATGTACCTCGCATAGCCACTGAGGTTTGGATAGCGCTGCGGCCAGCCGCCGTTAGGGTACTGGGCTTCGAGCAGGTAGTCCACGGCCTTGAGGAAGGCCCTGCTGAAACGTTCGAGTTTGGTGGCACCATATACTCTGGCCAGGTATCGCATCTGCGTGTGGGTGGCGCCGTTGTCAAGTGTAGAGTCCTCTTTATTTTTATCCTTACGGAGCTGAGCCTTGTCCTTCTCGCTCAGGACACGGGCCATATCAATGTTCTGGCGCCAGCCACCGGTGTTGCGCTGGTAGAGAAGGACATTATCGGCGATGCGAACGGCCTCGTCGCCGGCGTAAAACCCGGGCTTCTGAGCGAGACATTGGCTCCACGAAATAGGTTTGCGGGGCTTCTTCTCGTCCTGCGCATCCTGCGCACCGACTGCCATTGCCGCTGCAAACAGACAAAGCAAACCCGTTACTATCCATTGTGTCGTTTTTTTCATACTTACTCCTTTCCTGAACATACGTTTTCCTTCGTGCATCTTTCTTTGAAAAATTAGGTTGCAAATACAATTGATTAACAACATTCCGGCAAAAAATAAAGGATTTTTGCTGAAATGTTTGGCTTTGCATTGTTTTATTTTTATATTTTTATTAGATGAAGACCCGGCTGGGGGTGAAGCTGGCTGCTAAAGGGCTGCCATTTTGCGAACCGTCTAAGACGGACAAAATGGGGGGGCGCAAATAATCGCGCCGGCTCTTGATGTTTTCCGCGAGGGAGAAAAACTGTTTGTAATCTGCATTTTACCAGACAGGACGGCGCTTGCCGTCCTATTTTTTATGTCTTGTCACGGCCACTTTTTGCCATTACAATGAGCCAGCCTTTGAGCTTAATCGCCCTAAAACTGATAGCTGAGTTGTTATGCTTTTTATATTACCCATCCGGACAAGTATTCGGCCTCGGCGGACGCCATACGCAAATTACGCCCTGATTCTTGTCAATGCGATTATTTTTTTACTGGAATTAGATGTAGCCCCCCAAGGTGGTCTGGTATTTCGACCGTGGGTTGCGCGCTTTATGCTTACCCCCAATGAACTTCGTCTGTGGCAGCTTGTAAGTTACGCTTTTTTGCACGGCACTTTTATGCATATCATCGGCAATATGTTCTTTTTGTATCTGTTCGGCAATAATGTGAACGACAAGCTCGGCAACATTGGGTATCTGTGCCTTTATTTGGCCGGAGCGGTATTCAGCGGCATAGGTCATACAGTCCTCCATTTGTCTTCACCTATACCCACTCTGGGAGCCAGCGGGGCCGTTGCCGCCGTAACCGGGGCTTATCTGGTTCTGTTTCCCCAGACCTTAATTACGGTTTTTTACTGGGTGTTCTTTTTTATTGGCACCATTGAAATTCCTGCCTTGTATTTCATCGGTTTTAAGTTGATTTTCTGGGACAATATGCTGGAAAGACGCATTCCCAATGTTGCTTATGATGCGCACCTGTCCGGCTATGCCTTCGGCATTCTGGCTGTGTTAGGTATGCTTGCGACCGGCCTGATTGCAGGCAGCAACTTTGATATGTGGGCAATGATAAAACGATGGAATCGGCGGCGTCGGTATCGCGATGCCGTCTCGAGCAGTTACGACCCGTTTACCGGCCAGACAAGGAGTAAGCAGATAAAGGTAAAAGAAGTTAAAACAGCCGCTCAGAAGGAACTGGAGGAGAAAACGAGAGAGCTTCGTAACGGAATTAGCAGCCGGATTGCTCAGCGCAATTTGCCGGCCGCGGCCGAGCTGTATCTGGAGCTAACGAGACTTGATAGCGAGCAGATTCTGCCTCGCCAGCATTTGCTGGATATCGCCAATCAGCTTGCCGGCGACAATAAACACGCTGAATCAGCACAGGCCTACGAGCAGTTTTTAACTCACTACAGCAACTACGAATACGCCGAGCAGGTGGAGCTGATGCTGGGCATATTGTATTCACGTTATCTCGATAAGCCGGAGCCGGCGGTAAAGCATTTGCAGGCCGCGGCAAAAAAGCTCTCCGACGCCGGCCAATTGAAGATGTGCCAGGACGAGCTTGCTCGATTACAAGATTAAAAACGCTTATCCAGAGCCAAAAACCTGCCCTTTAACAAAACCTGCCACGCGAGGCGCAAAAACTTTTTTGCACTTTTATGGTTTGACAAATCTGCTTAAATATTGTAAAGTGTTCTTTCAGACACTTTGCGAGGATTTCTTTACTGTTTTATGCGATTGTGGGCCGTGTTTTTGGCTAAAATCGGCCCAATAATGGGATATGGGGGGCAGGAGGACAGTAGGAATGAGTGGGACGAGGAATTCAAGCCTGTTGGGTAAAATCACTGTATTTGTTGTTATCTACTGTTGTACTCTGCCGGCCCAGGCCAAATACGGCGGCGGTACGGGCCAGCCGAATGACCCGTATCTGATTTATACTGCTGAACAGATGAATGAGATTGGGCTGAGTGGGAATTGGGATGACTGGGACAAGTGCTTTAAGCTAATGGCCGATATCGATTTGAGCGGCTTCACCGGAACAAGTTTCAATATCATTGGGACTGACCGGAATAATCCCTTCACTGGTGTTTTTGACGGCAACGGTCATACAATCTCAAACTTAACCTACACTTCTACAAATAAAAATTGCATAGGACTTTTCGGGTACGTTACTGATTCTAATGCAAAAATCACGAATCTCGGATTGATTAATCCCATTGTTGATGCAGGAACTGGCTTTTCTGTTGGCTCTCTCGTTGGTTGGATGTTTGCTGGAACTATATCTGGGTGTATTGTTGAAGGCGGGAGTGTTTCGGGACGTTTTGGTGTTGGCGGATTGGTGGGACACAAGTGGCATGGCTTGATTTTGAACTGCTATTCCACCGGCAGCGTTTCGGGAACCGGGTCGCAGGTCGGCGGACTGGTGGGCTTTAATGGCGGAAACATTGAAAACTGTTGTTCGGTTTGCACAGTTGAAGGTGCTACGCAGGTAGGAGGGTTAGTGGGACGTAACTTCGGCGGTAGGGTTTACACTTCTTGTGCGAAAGGAAATGTATCGGGAGATTCCCAGACTGGCGGCCTAGTGGGCGGTAACGTGCACAGTGGGATTGAAAACTGCTATTCAACTGCTGAGGTTATGGGTAGCACAGACGCGGGCGGTCTCGTCGGATGGAACGATTTTAGTGATGTTTCCAACTGCTATTCTACAGGCAGCGTTTACGGAGATGACCCGAATATCGGCGGTCTGCTAGGGAAGAATCAAGGTGCGGTTTCTGGGTCATATTGGGACATTAATACGAGTGGACGGACAACCAGTGCTGGTGGGATGGGGAAGACGACTGCCCAAATGCAGATGGCAAGTACCTTTGTTGGCTGGGGATGCGAGCCTGTTTGGACAATTGATGATAGCAATGATTATCCGCATCTTATCTGGGAGAACCGGCCGGGAGAGATTATAACACACCCACTCCGATTGTACGGGGGAGGCAGTGGAACAGCAACTGACCCATATTTGATTTATACGGCCGATCAGCTTAATACTATAGGGTTAGTTCCCTGCGATTGGGACAACCACTTTAAGCTCATGGCAGATATCGATTTGAGCGGGTACACGAGTGTGGAGTTTAATATCATCGGGCGAAGTATTAATAATGCCTTCACGGGTACTTTTGAAGGGAATGGATATAAAATTTCTAATTTTATCCACAACTCAAAGAACGGCGTTTACACGGGGCTTTTCGGACATGTTGGTGGGATTACTGGAATAGTAAAAGATCTTGGTTTAGTATCAGTAAAAGTTGATGCTGGAATGAGTGACAGAGTAGGTTCCCTCATTGGTGGTCTGTCGTATGGGACTCTCACTGGTTGTTATGCCGAAGATGTGAATGTTACAGGTGATATTTCTGTTGGAGCTCTGTTGGGTTACAATTGGGGTGGCAAGATTGAAAACTGCTATGCAACTGGCACCATTGTGGGGTATGACATGAGCGGTGGGCTGGTAGGATATAGTTGGGGTGGCAAGGTTGAAAACTGTTATGCAACCAGCAATGTTTGGGGAGACACCTTTGTAGGAGGGCTACTGGGATACGATGAAAGCGGCACGATTATTGAAAACTGCTATGTGACAGCACCGGTTGCTGGAGTTTTTTTTACCGGCGGACTGGTCGGACACAATTTTGATGGGGCAATTTCTAATTGCTATGCGATAGGGTCCGTCTCGGGAGATTATTACACTGGCGGACTGGTGGGCTACAATTACGGCATAATCACCAACTCCTATTGGGACGTCGAAACCAGCAATGAACCCAACATGTGCGGCAATGAACATGAAGACTGCAATAATGTCTACGGCCGCACCACATCCCAAATGCAGCAACAGTCCACCTTCCAAGATTGGGATTTTATCAACGTATGGAACATAGGTGAGAACCAAACCTACCCCTACCTGAGAACCGTCCCTGCTGGAGATATTAACAAAGACAGAATAGTCAACCTACTTGACTTTGCCATCATAGCTGACCAATGGCTGGAAGAGAAATAGGGGAGCAGGAGGGGGAATTTGGAATTGACGGCCAAAAACAAAATCGGTGTGAATCAGCGTAATCCGCGATTAACTATTTCTTCGTGCCTTTGTGCCTTAGTGGCAAAAAACCATGACCCTTAAAGCACTACATTAGTATATATGCATATACTTATATACTTCTATCTCCGTACAAAAAAAACTTCGTGTCTTTGTGCCTTAG
>JAUWBI010000003.1 GCA_030601745.1 Phycisphaerae bacterium | reverse complement strand
GGAGGGTGCGGCTATGACCGAAGCGGTCGAAAAAGCCGGAAAGCCGAATATGGTCTGGTTCAATTATCGTCGTGTTCCGGCGGCGGCGCTGGCAAAGCAGATTATTGAGGAAGGCCGCATCGGGCGAGTGTTCCATTACCGTGCCAAATACCTGCAGGACTATACCATCAGCCCGGACGTTCCGCAGGGTGGCGATGCTCTATGGCGGCTGGACGCGAAGGTAGCCGGCAGCGGTGTAACCGGTGATTTGCTTGCTCACTCTATCGATATGGCTACGTGGTTCATCGGCCCCATCTCTACGGTCTGTGCAATGACCGAGACGTTCATCAAGGAAAGAGCAATGCAGGACGAGCCGGACAAGGTGATGCCGGTAACAATTGATGATGCGTGCGCCTTTTTGGCGCGATTCGAGAACGGAGCATTGGGGACATTCGAATCGACGCGTTACGCTTGCGGCAGGAAGAACCAGAATACGTTCGAGGTCAACGGAGAGAAGGGTTCGGTGGCGTTCGATCTTGAGACGGCGCACGAGCTGGAGTACTTCGACCACAGCGACCCGGTCAGTGTTCGCGGGTGGCGTACGATTCAAACGTGGGATTCGAAGCACCCGTATATGAAGAACTGGTGGGTGCCTGGGTGCGGGATAGGCTACGAGCACTGGCATATCAATACCTTAGCCGATTTCGTCAAGGGAATCGAAAAAGGCGAAAAGACTTGTCCCGACCTCAAAGATGCGCTGGCGACGCAGTACGTCTGCGACGCCGTGCTCGCTTCTGCAAAGAACAAAAAATGGGAGACAATTAAAAAACCATAAGAACAGGAGAACACAGGTAACTTGTAACTTGTGCTCTTATCACTTATGCACTTTACTTATAGACTAAGGAGGATTTATGTCTGCTAATTCTATTGCGACCAAAGCGCTTGAGCAGGGAAAAGGAATCGTCCGCCTGACGCCGAACTGGGTGCCGCGTTCCTTTTGTGTGCCGGGGCGGCGCATCAAACTCCATCCCGACGACTATTATGCGCTCGGCGGCGAGCGCGGAGGACTTGATGAACGATGGTTTTCATCGACCACACCGGCAGACAACGGCCCACTGACTGCGCCGAATGAAGGCTTGAGCTTCATTGTCTTTGAGGACAAAGGAAAAGTCGAAAAAGTGCTTCTGAAAGATGCAATTGATGAGCTCAAAGGCGAACTTATCGGCGACAGACTGTGGAACGAACACCAGCGCTGGCCTATGTATTCAAAGTTCTTCGATAATAAAGGCGCTTTGCCCCATCACATACATCATCGTGACAAACATGCAAAGTTGACAGGCCAGTTGGGTAAGCCCGAGGCCTATTATTTCCCCCCTCAGGCAAATAACTACGGAGGCGATTTTCCTTATACATTCTTCGGCCTCCAGCCGGGCACAACCAAAGAACAGGTTCGCCAGTGTTTGGCTGACTTTGAAAAAGGCGACAACAAGATCACAAATCTTTCCACCGCCTATCGGCTGGAAGTCGGCACAGGCTGGGACGTGCCGCCGGGAGTTCTGCACGCCCCCGGCAGTCTCTGCACCTACGAACCGCAGAAGGCGTCGGATGTTTTCGCTATGTACGAGTCGCTTCCACACAACCAGGTTGTTCCAAAAGAGCTTCTTTGGAAGGACACACCTCAAGATAAAGTAGGAGATGTTGACCATTTGCTTGAGATAATTGACTGGGACCTGAATGTTGACCCTGACTTTGCAAAGAACCGATTTATGCGTCCCAAACCCGTCAGGCCGGTAAAGGAAATGGAGGCCGACGGTTACATTGAAAATTGGATATGCTATAAGTCAAAGGCCTTCAGTGCAAAAGAGCTTACGGTCTTGCCGGGCCGAACAGTAACTATTAAGGACAGCGCCGCCTATGGATTTATTACGATGCAGGGTCATGGTACGGTAGGGCAGTGGGACATAGAGACTCCTACACTCATAAGGTACGGCCAGCTGACCCACGATGAATATTTCGTCAGCGAGCAGGCTGCTAAACAGGGAGTAACAATCACGAATCCTTCTAAGACCGACCCAACCGTCCTGCTCAAGCACTTTGGCCCTGATAACCCGGATTTAGCTGTGTCGTGATTCGTCAACCGAGCGACGAATCACACGTCGCACAGGACGACGGCCTCGGTGAGACCTTCGAGGGGGTCACGGGTCGGAATGAACTCCTGGCCGACGTAGCCGGTGTACCCGGTCCGGGCTATCTCTTCCATAATGGGCTTGTAGTTAATCTCCTGCTTGTCATCCAGCTCGCCGCGGCCCGGATTGCCGGCGGTATGGTAGTGCCCGATGTAGTCCTTGTACTGTCGGATGCGCGTGATGATGTCCCCGTCCATAATCTGTACGTGGTAGATGTCAAACAGCAGCTTCATCCTCGGCGAGCCGACCTGTTTAATGATTTCAATGCAGTAGTCGGTGTGGTCACCCTGGTAGCCAGGGTGGCCCTGCATCTCGATGGCCACTCGGCTGTTGAGAATCTCCAGGCAGAGGTTCACCTTCTTCTCCTCGGCGTAACCTATGATTTCCTTGTAACCATTGACGCAGTTTTTGATGCCGTCCTCGGCGCTGATGTCGCCCGCCGAGCCGGTGAAGGTAATAACGTTGGGGAAACCGGCGGCACTGGAGGCGTCGATGGCCTTGCGCATCTTCTCGATGCACATCGGCTGATACTCGGGATTGTTCATCCCCTCGATGAACAGGTGCGAGGACGTGATGGCACAGACCAGCCCGTACTTTTTCAGTGTCGCCCAATGCTCCGGCTCAACCAGTTCTACGCTCTTGCACCCAAGCTGCTTAGCTATCTGACAGGTCTTCTCGACATCCCAGTACTTCTCAAAACACCAGTGCACAATGGACTGGTTGATGCGACCTTTGGTAACAGCTCGTTCTTCACGTTTGCAAGAGGGAAGGGTCAAGACCGCAGCGCCTGCTGCGCCAATACCCGCCGTGATTTGGAGCATCCTGCGGCGGCTGATACGGTTGTGTGCCTGGGTGTTTGTTCGATTCTTTTCGCTCATATCGGTTTCCTTTCTGTTGGATAGAGTTTAACTAAAGGTTTTCGGCTTATTTTAGGTTCTTTAATGTTAAGGTCAAGGGAAAAAGCAGGATTCGACTGTTCAGTTGGTAGCTTGGAAGAGATGCACTCTAAACAGGTCTGCCGGTTGGGTGGCAGCCTCAAGCGTAGCTTGGGGATGGCTACGCTCTGGGGCAGTTTGCTGCAAAAACCAGCAGCAAACTGCCCATTGCAATCGCAACCACTGTCGCGACTCCTGGTTTCATAACCTTTATCTTCTACATCCCTGCAGCATCGTCCTGATTCAGCACAGCCGCCTGCTACACGTATTCCCAATCCTTCAGCCACTGATAGTGGGGCGGCAGCTTGGCCCACGCTTCGTCCATTGCCTTTTCGAGCTCTTTGGCCTCGGCCACGTCGAGGTCGCGGCGCTCCTTGACGGCCCTTACCATGTTGTCCACCTGGTGCGTGTTAATCATACCCGGGATGGGCGCCGTTAGAGCCGGGTTACAAAGGATATACCGAATAGCCAGACGCGCCCGTTTGTCGTCTTCCTCTGCCTGGGGGTTGTTAAGTGAACTATCGCTTTTGAACAGTGAACCGCCGGCGAATGGCTTGATGCCGAACACACCTACGCCGTACTCCTTTACCGTATCGAAGATGCTGTCCTTCGGCAGAACCTTACTCCTGGCCGTGTAGGGCGTCACGGCGACATCAACTATGTCGGGGTAAGTCTCAATCATCATTTTGATATGCCAGCGCTTGTGCGAGGAGAAGCCGGTGAGGCGTGCCTTGCCCTGCTTCTTGGCCTCTTCAAGGGCCCTCATCATCTGGTCAACTTCCTGATAAGTGTGGTTCTGGCTTTGCTCATGCATCGTTATCCGCCACAGGTCTACATAGTCGAGCTTTGCCTCACGCATGCCCTTGTCGAGGGTTCCGAGCAGCGCCTTGGCCGTCCGGTACTTCTCTTTCCGCAACTCCTCCTGGTACCATGAGAAGCCAAGGTACATCGCCTCGCGCCTGCCTCGCAGCGCCTCGGCATAGGCTACACACTCCTCCTTGGTGCAGGCGTCGATATAGTTGATGCCCGATTCGATGCATCGGGTGACGACGTCGCGCCGGTTCTTCTTGAAACCCGGGTCGTTCAGGTCGGCGTTCAGCCAGCCCCTGCCCTTGAAGATACCCGGCACCATCTTATCGACGCGCTTCCAGTGTCCACCTAAGCACACCGCCGAAATCCAGAGACCGGTTTTTCCGAGTGGCCGATACTCCATATCAGAGTTGTAGCTGCGGGTTCTTCTCATGGCCGAAGCGGCATTGGCGCTTTGGCTGCCCATAGCGCCGAGCCCCACGGCTACACCTGCTGCCACCACAGCGCCGTCGCGCATAAACTCCCGCCGCGTCAGGTTACTCGCTTTACACGATTCTTGTTCTTTCTGTTCCATGCCTTGCTCCTTATAACTATTTCTTGATTACAGTTTTCGTTTCCGTTTATATTTCACTCCCCGCGGCGCTCCTCATTGCGTTTGGAGACCCCAGCCCATACTTAGTCTGCATAGTAACCAAAATTCTCTTACCCGTCAACCCCCTCCACAATCCTAACCGCCTTATGCCCAAAAAACACGAAAGCTCGTCCATCCCAGATATTTAACGGTGTTTTCAAGACCGTTTAGAAAGTGTATGGTAGGGCTGTGCCCAATGCCGTTTGGCACGAAGATCCCTGGCAAGGACCAGACGTATTACCAAAAGCCCTTGTAACATAATTTTACCTGCTATCTCATCGCATCGGCGATGACTTCTTTTATCTCCTCTCGCATCTCAGCATTTTTCCTGACAGTTTCGTCTTTATAAAAGCAAACCGCAATCACCCCTCTGTATGGGTTATCAAATTCAGAAGAGCCCAGTCTTTCTTTCCAATAATTGTATTGGACCCAGATACTTCCTCTTCGATAGTTGCCATAGGCAGCGATCTGGGGAATTACCTGGTGTTTATGAGGATACTTTGAGATAAATCTATCCCAACCAACCCGTTTCATAATTTGTTGCATTTCCTCGTCTGACTTATCTAAGGGCGGATAGCAGTCGAAAAGCAAGAGGTCGTGAGTTTTATCCGAAAAGGCATTCGCCCAACCAGGATACCGATTATTCGGGAAATCGTTCGCTTCGGTCATATCGAACATTTCCATTACGGGATGATCCTGTTTATCCGCGTCATACTTTCTTACTGTTGTGTAAAATCGTATTCTTTCGTGCATTGGTGGATTAGTTATGTCCGGCTCGTGCCCCAATTGGTCGCACCAATAACCTCCGCAGACAGGTCTATCTTTGGCCTCCTGCACCTTTCGTTTTATCTCAAGCTCTGTCGGATAACCGTGTTCTCCTCTAATCATGACAAAAACCTTCATCCCAAGGCTTTCAACCTTATCGTAATCAGGCCAGCCAAAACGATTTCCATAGAAGTGAGTTCCGCCCAGTTGTTTCCACATCTGCTCACAACCCGGAAGACAGGTGCCTAATATCGCCATTCTTCTTATTTGTGCAGGCGATTTAACCAACTCCCCTTTCCCCCTCTTATAGCACGCCTTCAGATAATCACGCGATTTGGCCAGGTTGGCCGCCATCACGTCGGCTTTCGGATGCCCGTGCATAAAGGGATTGACGTATCCGCGGTACCGAATGTCCGCGAGAGCTTGTATCCAGGGCGTCATATCCGTCGGGCCGATACCCGGAAGCTGCTTTGCGTCCGGATAGTGCTGCCAGGCATAGAAGAAGAAAAGCTGCTTGCCGCAGATGCGAATCGCCTCCGGCACCGAGGCCTTCAGCGTCTGGATGTGATACGGCGCCAGTGCAATGCCTAACCTCCGCGAAGTATTGATGTCAACGAACGCCTTGAGCGAATCCAGCGAGTTAAGCAGCGCATTGCCGTGGTTTTCGATGGCCAGATAAGAATTGTACTTCTCCGCCAGTTCTACCAACGGCTTGAGGCCTTCGATGAACTGTTTCATCCGGGCGGTCAGTTCCTCCGGCTTGCAGGGTCCCGCACTGCCTCGAATGGCCACGCCGCCGCCGGCCTTGCCTAATAGCTCCGCGTAACGCTTGTAGCCGCCCCGATAGACCGAAAAAGCAAACAGTTTCAGCTTGTGCTTTGCCAGCAGCTTTTTCAGGCCGTCTGGACCTAAGCGTTTGGCCACGTCGTCGAGGTGCGGACAACCCTCGTGGGCCGACCAGATGTCAATCGCCTCAAAGCCTAATTTCGCAATCCGCTCACACGCCTGCTCAATGGGCAGTTGCATAAAGTGAATCGACGACGTCGACAGCCGCATCCGCCACTTCTTCTTGGCGGCTGCTTCTTGCGCCCACGCTGGCAGAACCGGTGCCGTAATCCCGGCCGCCGCACCGAGACCTATAATTTTCAGAAGGTCGCGACGTGTGTAAGAGAGCGCACTTATGTTTCTTTCCTTTTTGTTAATATCGGATATATCGGCTTTCATACACCATCTTCCGCTTTTTAACCATTGATTATGAAAACTTAATTATACATATACATCTTGCCCTGTCAAGCAGTTTTTACAAATTTGAGGGTCGTATACTGCTCAATTCATTTGCAAACCTGTGATACTAAATTATAATAATTTTGAAGATTGTTCAATCAAAGGGCTAAAAAATATCTCTTATGAGCAAAACCAAGTGTGATATTCGAATAGGCACCTCAGGATGGCATTACAACCACTGGTCAGGGCTGTTTTATCCTCCTAACCTGCCAAAGAGCAAGTGGCTCGAGCACTACGCAGAGCATTTTGACACCGTGGAAATCAACAATACCTTCTACCAGCTACCGAAGGAGCAAACTTTTAAGAATTGGCACAAGCAAGCCCCCGAGAATTTTCTCTATACGGTAAAAGCCAATCGATACATCACCCATATTAAACGGCTGAAAGACCCGCAGGAGTCGCTTGAGCGGTTCTTCGAGAGGGCTCGACTGCTGCAGGAAAACCTTGGCCCTGTTCTTTATCAGCTTCCGCCGAATTTCCACAAGGACATTGACCGGCTCAGAGCTTTTATCAAGTTTTTGCCCAAAGACCGGATAGCTGTTTTCGAATTCAGGCACAAAAGCTGGTTTGCAGAAGACACTTACAAGCTGCTGAAGAAATTTAATGCGGCCTTTTGCATTCACGATTTGGTGGGCAAAGAGACGCCGCGAATAGTAACAGCCGATATAGTTTACATCCGCTTCCACGGCCCAACAGGTAAATATGAGGGAAACTATTCCAAAGCCGCATTACAAAACTGGGCAAAGTGGCTAACCGAGCATACCAAAGGAGCTCGCAGCATCTATGCCTATTTTAATAATGACATCCACGCTTATGCTGTCCATAATGCAAAAACACTGAAAGAGCAATTTCATATCTCCTGAAGAGTGAAGCAAACCACGAAGCACGAACTACCAAAGGACGTTCAATCCCTTTCCGATTGCGTACTGGCGGACGGATTCAATTTCCTGCCGGCTCGGTCGGCGGTTTATCTCGCTGTGCTCAAAGGCCTTGAAGCACGGACGATACTGGTCCATTACGTTGATGGTAGTTGAACGCGAAATTTCCTCTGCCAGAAAGTCTATAATCTTGAAGCTCCCCGCTAAGTTCTCTGGCAAAACCAGGTGCCTGACCAAAAGCCCGCGCGTGGCCAGGCCTTTCTCTACTTGCAAATCACCCACCTGCCGATGCATCTCTTTGACAGCCGCGAAATTTACCTCCGGGTAGTCCGGCGCAGCGCTAAGCTGCCTCGCAGCTTCGGAATCTGAATACTTCATATCCGGCATATAAATATCTACCAGGCCGGCAAGCAATTTGAGCGTTTCAACCAAATCATAGCCGCCGGTATTGTAAACTATCGGCAGTGTCAAGCCGGACTTTCGCGCCGATTCAATAGCTGCCGCAATAGCCGGAACAACGTGGGTAGGAGTAACAAAATTTATATTGCTGCAGCCGTAACTTTGCACCTCAACCATGGATTGAGCTAACTGCTCAATCGTTATCTGCCGCCCGTTACGATGATGGCTGATATCGAAGTTCTGACAAAAGATACATCCTAAGTTACAGCCGGCAAAAAATATAGTCCCCGACCCACCGGAGCCAACAAGGACGCTCTCCTCGCCGAAATGCGGCCCCACAGAGCTAACCATCGCCATATCGCCGATGCCGCAAAATCCTGTTTCCCCTTTGCTGCGGTTGACCTTGCACATCCGCGGACAGAGCGTGCACGGATTCATACGCTCCCACAACTGCTGAACGGATTTACTAAAAGAACCAACATTAGTTGGTAAAGATGTCATAATCAGATTTTGTTTCTAAACATTGCAACGGGGACAAAACATTAGACAAGAATCTCTGGCGTTACCATCCATTCGATTTGCCATTGGTTCAGCTCGGAGCGGCTCAAGCATACGATACCGCCTTGTTTGAAGACCACTGTACCGGCTGATTCGCAGCCGCTCAAAAGTAGCGACGCCAGCTTACCCAAAAAAGGTAAATGCCCGACAATCATAACATCCTGCTCGGTAGAAACAAGTTCGTTTTTTAACGCCGTAACGTCATCGTTCGGCCCAAGGCCATCGTGCGCGATTGTGCCTTCTTTTACTTTGACAGCTTCGGCCAGGACCTCAGCCGTTTGGACAGCCCGTTTCTTTCCACTGTGCCACAAATAATCAACACACAAGTTTAGAGGTTTAATGAATGCAGCGACTTTCTGTATGTCCCGCTCTCCTTCTTCTGTCAGCGGGCGCTGCGGGTCTATTTGTTTTGAAGCTGCTTTTGCGTGCTGGACAAGGTATAATTTCATTGTTACCTCCCTTCGGTACGATTGTTATAGCATAACCCTTTAATTTGACAATTTCAGCTTCTCGTTAAATCTATAATTAACTTTACAAACAGCGTCCAATTATTTCAAGCCAATTAAGGCCAGAACATATATCTTCGGCCACTAACCAAACTCTTGCTTGAATGCTCTGAAGATTTATGGTAATAAATTACTGTGCTATGAAATCTCGAACGAAAAAATTATTGGTTGCTGCTGTATTTACCATCTGCCTTGGCGGCCTTGCGAAGGCGGATTTGGCAAAACGAATTAACGGCATCATCAGCCAATCTTCCCAGAAAAAGGTCCAATTTTCCGTTCATATCATAAGGGCCGGCTCCGGCAGAACAGTGTATAGTCATAACGCACAAAAAACGCTGGTGCCGGCCTCGAATATGAAAGTAATTACCACCGCAGCAGCACTAAAATATTTAGGCCCACGCTACGAGTACGAAACAAAAGTTGGGCTTTGTGATGGCACGCTGGTAGTAATAGGGGGCGGCGACCCGCTATTAGGTGACAAAGTTACGGACGCCAGATACAGCCGAAAGGACGGCTGGATATTTCAAGATATAATAGCAGCATTGAAAAAGAAGCGAATAAAAACCATCAAAGACATTATCGTTGACAGCAGCATATTTGATGACCAGCGCGTTCATCCGAACTGGCCGAAGAAGGAGTTGAACCGGCGCTATGCCTGCGAAGTGAGCGGCTTGAACTTTAACGGCAATTGTATAGAGGTTACCACAAAAAACACCGGCGGAAAAGTAGCTGTTTTTATCGAGCCGAAAACCGGTTTCATAAAGCTCATCAATAAGGTCACACCAATATCAAAGGGCACGAGTACCGTCGGCTCTTATCGCCAGCCCGAACCTAATAGGATTGTCGTCCACGGCAAATGTAGAAAACAGGCAGGGCCGTTCGCCGTTGCGATTGAAAGACCTGCTGCGTTTTTCGGATTTTTGTTGGCAGAGAATTTAGCTAAAGCAGGAATAAAAACAAATGGAGAGCTTATAGAAAAAACAGTGGGTGATGACTGCGATGTCAGAGTGTTAGCCGAATACAGCACGCCGATAGCTGATTGTCTTGCCCGATGTAATAAAAACAGCTTCGGATTAGCGGCCGAAGCGCTTCTTAAAACTATCTCCGCTGCTAATAACCCGGGCCGTAAAAACGGCAGTTGGGCAGGGGGGCAGCAATTAATGTCGCGCTACCTATTGGGGCTTGGTATCGATAGAGATCAATTTCATATCGACGACGGCAGCGGCCTGAGCAGGCAAAATAAACTCAGCGCAAATGCTATAACAAGAGTATTATCAGATGTTTACAAAAGCAGGCCTTGGAGAGTTTATAAGCGTTCGCTTGCGGTAGGAGGGGTGGACGGGACAATTGCCAGATATTTCAAAGAAGAAAAGTACAAGGGCAAAATTTTCGCCAAGACCGGATATATGATCGGCGTCAGGGCCTTTTCAGGCGTATGCAGCACCGCAGAGGGAGATTATATATTTTCCATTCTGGCCAACAACACCAACAGCAAAACCCGCAAGGCAGTCAATGATATAGCAAAGGCGATTATTGATGATGCTGATATGTGACAGTTAGCTTGAATATTCACAGGTTTTTTGGTTTTAAGTACGGTCAGAGGTAGCTACCCTTATTTGCCAATACCCCAAATCTCGTTTTTTCATAGTAGAATAGGGTTGGCGGGAACCTGACTCCGCTGTTGTCATCGTTTTTGGGCGTCAAATTTTGTTGAATTGAGCGGAGGAGTTTGGTATAATATTGTGTATCGCCTTTTAGGTGAAAAAAGGACGTAAGGATAAGGATGGTAAAAAACCAAGTCTAAAGTTGTTTTGAGGTAGGCATACTCGGTAGCGAGGGACAAGAATACCTCTTGAAAACAATCGTGACGAGTCGGGATTTTGGCTCGTAGCCAAGGAATATTTTAAGGTTTTAGCTTTTGAGGGAGGAGTATCATGCATAGAAAATTGTCTTTTTTGATTTCTCTCGTTTTGCTGCTGGCTCTGGTCAACAGTGCCACGTCCAATGAGTTGGCCAATTGGAGTTTTGAGCAGCCTGAAGCTGACGGCAGCGGCGGCGCCAGTGGAGACTACCCCGTGGCGGATTGGACATATGACGGACCGTCCGAAAGAGTGGTTAAAGTTTATGAGGGCGAGGCCCAGGGCGGCAATCAGGTTGGAAGAAGTCTGTTTGGTTATACCTGGGATATCCCTGCAGATGGCCATTTACATCAGACGGTAAACGTTGACAGCCCCGGCGAGCGAACAATAGAATACAGCGGATTTGTACAGAGATATCAGCTTGACACAAACTATGATAATCACCCGAGCTGGGGCTGGGTTAAGGTTGAGCTTAAGGTAGACGGAGTTGTCAAATGGTCCATGACTTGGGATGGTGATGATACGTGGCATTATTTTTCTTATACCAGTGAAGAGCCGCAGTACATTAATAGCAACGTCACCGTACATATCCGCTGGGGTACAGTGTATGGGGCGGGTTACAGAGCGTTCGATTTAATGCAAGCCGACGCCTTTATCCTGAATTACTACACTGGGCAAACCGGCAAAGCCACAAATCCCTACCCGCAAACCTGCACCGAAGATGTACCTAACGACGTAGATCTGAGTTGGACACCCGGCCCTTACACTCAAAACGAAAATGCTCACAATATCTACTTAGGTACCAGCTTCTCCGACGTCAACGAGGCAAATTCCTCCAACACTACAGGTATATTCAAAGGCTCACAAGACCTCGACGCAAATACTTACGACTCGGGAATCCTCGCCGATAACCAGTGGTATTACTGGAGAATCGACGAAGTCAACGACTCCACAATCTGGAAAGGCGATGTCTGGGAATTCAAAACCCATCACCCCCTCGGCAATTTCCATGGCCACGCTCGCTTTGAAAAAATCAAAGGTCAAGGTGATACATATGGATACGTTGAACTCTACGAATACTACGGATTTTTAAGTCCCCGAGGAAACGGCATAGGCTACGCTTTCCGCTGCGGTGACCCGGGAACTGCTCAACACCCTTACGAAGGATGTATAACAATCAACGACATCCCTCCGGGAAAATACTCCCTGATGACCTCAAGAGGTGAATTCTTTCCACGCGGCAAAGTCGTCTCCGACATAAGTATTGCCGATGGTCAAACTACCGAACATCACGCTTACCAACCAATAGATTACAGCGGTTACCTCAGCAAGTACAACTGGGATTCTGTCGGTGGTGACCCAGTCTATCAAACGTTTGTGGCGACTGGAACGTCCATTGTTCGAGCCAGTTTTGCCAAGGCGGACTCTTCAAGTGGTGGGCAAATCAGTTTCTCGATACACGAGGACGACGAGGGGAATGTGGAAGACTGGCCGCAGGTGGGGCCAACGCGAAGCGTGAACCGAGGCGGCTCTGGGGGCGACCATTGGGTTGCTTGGCAGGCGGGTGAGGTTCCAACCGTACCTGGTTGTAAGTACGCCATTCGGCTTGATGCCACCAGCGGTGTTAACATTCAACCTTACTGGAGCATCGATAGTTTGTACCCGCACGGGACTGGTTATCGGGAGGGCCAGTCAAATCCTGCAGGACACGACTACTATATTGCCGTGTTTTCCGACAACGACGGAACCATCGCCACTATCATCGTTCCCTCACCAGACGAAACACTTGCAGCCTGGCGTGACAGATGGGCGCAGTCATACACCGCCAGGGGTACCTCGCTGGCCGGTGCCTGCTTGATGGCTGCAACCGCTGGTCAACACTTCGACATCGTAATCACTATACATCAAAATACTCCCGATGGACCACAAATAGGTCCCACCAAAATTATGCCTTCCTCGGGAATTGCCGGCGGAGATATGGTAGGTGTCTGCTACGACAGAGGTGAAGTCCCAACTGAACTCGGCCAAACCTACTGGGTCGTTTACGAAAATGCCGAAGGCGGCGGACTGAACATATATGAAATGGGCAATCCTTACTTGGACGGTAATGCTTCCTGCTACTTAGGTGGCTGGATTCCTATGGCCTTCGACCTCAAGCTGAACCTCTATGAATATACCACCGATATTAACGGTGACGGTGTAACCGATTTCACCGACTTTGCACTGTTCGCCCGGCAGTGGATGCAGTCGGATAAAATCGGAATGCCGGCTGACTTCAATAGTGACTACAAGGTTGATGCAAAAGACCTGATGGCTTTGGTAGAAGATTGGCTCAAATAAGAAACCTGCTGGGGACTTGATTAACGGCACATTCGAAATCGGCTATGACAACAGCACAGCTATTGCTTTGCAGCCAAACTGTTAAATACAAAATTAACGTCTGAAGTACACTACAGGGCCGGTGTCGTAGGTTTTTGTTTCCCAGTTTTCCCTGTCAGGCCCAACGGCTAATTCAAAGAGCGGCTCTTCGAGAAAAGAGAAATACTTCGGCTCTACGCCGAGTATCACCGCTGAAGGCGGGGATTTTTCAAGCAGCGCTCCAAGTGTTTCTGGGCCTACGGTATGTGTAACAGCACGGTCGGAGGGGGTCAGTGAATCGGCAATTCTGTAAACTATCGAGCCGGCAGAAAGTTCAGGATAAATATCGCAGCCGCCTTCAAGAGCGAAAAGGGGGGCCAGGGTAAGTATCAGCTTTGGTTCTTTAGTTCTTTCGGCTATATCTTCCGAAATCCTGTGCAGACGCATCGGCTCCCAGCTTTCCGGCACAAGAACTATTACAGTTCTGTACAACACAACAGGGTACGAGACAACTGCTACAAATACACAAACAACTACAAAAGCAGAAGCTACTTTGAAATGCTTATTGCTGCTCTTGTCACCAAGTTTTCGTAAATACAGCAGAGGATAAGCTAAACTCATTACCAGGAAAGGGACCGGCATCGCAAGGTATTGTCTCCACATCGTCGGCGGGATTAAAGCGATTATAAAAAATGTCAACGGCAGCAGGGCGGCGAGTAATAGATTTTTGGCGTTCGATATTTTTAATCTCTGGCGAAGACACACAATCACAACGCAAAGGTAAATCGTTAGCACAATAAGTACAATGTAGCCAGGCATCATTAGAGAGACGAATATTAAACCAAATTTGTTATAAACCATACCTATTTGGTGCAGCCATTCGCCGTACAGCACAGGTATCCGCAGCACGTTTAGAAAAAATGCTCGCGGCGCCAGAGCTATCACCCAAACAGGCCAAATCAATACAACAGCAGCAGCAATCAAAAACGGCAGGGCGGTTTTGAGTCTTTGCTTTATCGACTCGGCCGGTTGGGTCAGCAACACCACGAAAAACAGCAGCTGCACGAGCGCCGTGGTTATACGCATACAGGTTGCTAATGTAAGCAGGGCGCCAATGACGGCGATTCGCCAATATTTTGACTTGCGCTTAAAGTCGGTGGATACGAACAACCAGAAAGACAGCACGACGAAAAGAATCACAACATCGTGGTTCCAGGCATAGCCGTTGGCATAATCGACGAGGGGATTAAATACATACAGGATGGCACCTGCCAGGCCCAAAAGCATTCCGGAAACTGCAAAAGACTTAAAGATGTGCCGATATATGCCAACAATGCAAACGGCTATGAGGATATCGCATACAACCGAAAGTATTCTACCCACAAGCAGATAGTGCGTTGTGTTCAGCATTTTGAACAGGGCTGCATAGAGCAATGGGTGGTAGGGCATTTGGGCCGGGTATGAAAAATCCCTGTAAATCATCTTGCCCTGTGCCAGCAGAGAGCCGGCGGCGCAGTACATTTGTTCATCACGGCCCAGAGGCTTGGTCATACTATTGGCCAGGATTGCAAGTGAAAGGACCGCAAGTATTAAAATAACGGCGGTATTAATGATTTTCGGTGACATCTAACCTGATACCCTGATTTCCTGCGTTACCTTACCATTCAGCCAACTCGCCGAGAAGCTCCTCGACCAAATCCTTCATCGTTACAATGCCGATAGGCCTTTCCCGGCCGGCATGACCGACTCTCGTAACCAAAACGATTTTTTGGTTTTCACGCTGCATAATATTCATCGCGTCGATAACAGTAGTATCTGCGTGAAGCTTTCGGATTGGCTTTATAAAATTATGTAGATTGTCAAACCGTTCTGTTGAGCCTAAGCAATCGTAAATATTTATAAAGCCGACGATATTTCCAGCCCCCCCGTCTACAACCGGCAGACGTGTAAAGGCACACTCCTTCAATTTGTTCAATAAAGCCGAATTATCTGAGTTTGCATCGACCATTTCAACTTTATTAATAGGCGTCATCACGGCTCCTATCGTAATGTTTGAGATGCTAACCAGGCGGTTTATAATATCGGTCTGCACGGGGCTCAAGATTCCTTCTTCTCGAATGTCTGTGAAAATTGCTCTGATATGATGTCTCTGCACAGCGGTTATCGCCGTCCTGGAGGGGACAGGCGCTCCTGTTAACCGCCCGAAAATGCCGGACATAAATTTAAGCAGGGGTACTGCTCCGCACCAGCTAAAAACTTTGTGAAATGCGAATAAAACAGGTGCAAAAAAGGACATTAGATAATCGGCACGATAAAAGAAGATGTTTTTCGGTATCAGCTCGGCGAATACAAACAGTATCGGCACGGTTATCAATGTTGCAAACAGCTCGGCAGTGTGTGCGGCCTTGACCTTGCTCAACAAAAGATAAGTTACAATACTCGTAACAAAATAGTGTGTGAGATTGTTACCTAATAACATTGAGAGAAGCAGGGCGGGGCTGTCACGTAAACACTTGCCGAGGATGACAAATGACAATCGCTTCTTTTCAATACCGAGTCGTAAGCGCAGGCGGCTGAGCTGGTATATCCCCGTTTCAGCACCGGCGAAGAGACCGGAGAGAATAACGGTAAACACAGCTACAAGTATTAAAGCTATTCTATTGCTCATTAGTCGAAATCGGCTCAAGAGTTAGTATCAGGGTTTCGATTCTGTGCTTTTGCACGCGTTCGACGGTGAATTTTAAATTTTTCAAATATGCGGTATCGCCGCTTTTGGGTATTTTGCCGAGAAGGGCGGTTACCAGGCCGCCGACCGTGGATAGTCGGGTCTCTGCAGGGTCGATGCTGAACGCCTCAGCCCAGTCGTGAATGGCCAGATTGCCTGCCAGCCGATATTCCATCGGGCCTATCTGTTCGATAGGTTCGATTCCGCCTGTAATTTCAATGGGCCCCAGCAACTCTTCGGCAATATCCTCCAAACGGACCGAACCCGCAATGCCGCCATATTCATCCACGACTATGGCCATGTCGGTACCAGTCTTGCGGAAAAATTCCAGCAGAGATTCCGCTGTCTTTTGTTCCGGGACAAAATGGACTTGCTGAACAATCTTATCCAGTGACATCGTGGGTTCAAGCAGCAACTGCCGCAGGTGGACCAGGCCGACTATATTATCTATTGTTCGCACATAAACAGGCAGCTTTGTCAGGTGATGTTTTTCCATCTTCTCGCGGGCTGTTTGCGGAGAGTCCGTAACGGCACAGGCAATCATATCCACCCGTGGTCGCATAACGTGGCGGACCTTGAGAAAGCCAAGCTCGATAATCTCGGTCAGGAGCTTATTTTCGTCGGCGGTGATTAGTCCGCGTTTTCGTACTTGTTCAATCAGCGATTTGAATTCGTCCGTGGTTATTGGTTTAGCAGGTTGCGGCGGTCCCAAAACCAGACGGAGGACCGGCTCTACTATTAAAAACCGGAAGACAAACACAATAGGTGTAAAAACCTGCAGACATAAAAACAGCGGCACAGCGGCGGTGACACTGACGGATTTCGAATTTGCATAGGCCAGCAATTTGGGCAGTATTTCGCCGAAGAGCACCAGCACAGCAAAGGTAATGCACGCGGTAATTGCCGCGGCGGTCAGGCCAATCTGCTGTCTGACTCTCACCGTAAGAACGCTGGCGACAGCATAAAAGAGAACGTTAACTGTCATATTTCCAAACAAGAGACAACTGAGCAATTGCCCTGGCTTGTTCAGCAGTTTCCCCGCCAGGTTTTGCAGTTTATGTTTGGATTTTTGCAGTAAGTTGGTTTGCCTGCGCGAGAGATTAAAAAAGGCGGTTTCGGCTCCTGAAAAAAAAGCAGAACCGACGAGCAGCAGCAACATCACAACGATATGCCCAATATTTTGGTAAACCTGAGCCACTATCAGCTATTACCTGATTAACTCGCTTACACTCGTTCTTGCACAGTTACGAGATTGCTTCGTCGCCCCGCACCAATTGAGCTTAGGCTCACGCCTAATTGGTGCGGGGCTCCTCGCAATGACATGTGGATGCATAGGACGTCATTGCGAGCGAGGCGCAGCCGAACGTGGCAATCTCAATTTCAAATGATCGTACAAATATTATTGCATTTGACTTAGGATTTGGGTAGCGTTATTTTGAACGTGGTCCCCCTGGCGGGTCTGGATTCGACTGAAATGCTGCCATCGTGTGCGTCTATTATTTTTTTACAAAAGGCAAGACCAAGTCCGGAGCCTGAATATTGAGATGTCGAATTTTTATCCGTTTTCGTGGTGAAAAACGATTCGAAGATATTTTCTAAATCGGCGGCTTCAATTCCATAGCCGGTGTCGGTGACTTCTATCACAACTGCATCAGGCCCCTCTGCAGCTTTGATGGTTAAAGTACCGCCACGCGGCAGCATTGCATCACGGGCGTTAAGAATCAAATTCATTAGAACCTGTTGAATTTGAACGGGCACAGCCCAGACTGTCAAATCCTCGGGAATCCGGATTTCTACGGTTATCCCGTCCTTTGCAAAATCCCGGCAAAGACAGGTAAAAATCTCTTCAACCAGACTAATTAGCAGAGTGTTCTTCTTTTCCTGCGTCCGGCCATTTGCCATCGCGAGCATACTTTCCATAATTTTCGAGGCGCGGTTACAATTTCGCACCGCCTTGTGAAGGGCTTTTTCAATCAGCAGCTTGTCGTCCGGGTTGTTTAAGGCAAGAGCAGCGTAACTGGCCAGAGGTGTAAGCAAATTATTGATTTCGTGCGCTATCATATGGGTGGCCGTGCCGATATTGGCAAGGGCCTGGAGCTGTGTAATCCGGGATTGTAAGGCATTATTTGCCTCTTGCTGATTCGCCAGAAGTTTGTGCAAAGAAAGGCGCTTTTCGATAATACTTGTCAACTGTCTGTCCCTGCTATAAAATTTGGTCTTGAGTCTTAATACTATCTATATCGACTTTTAGTGTGTTTTTTCTTGAGCAATGGAAAAGATGTGCAGATTGGCACTAATAGTTGGACGAGATGGGAATTTAATGAAAAAAGGGATATTTATCAGTGGATTGGTATTTGTCATAGCCACATTAATAATATGAGTTCGTATTATGCTTAGTGTTTCACAGGTAAAAAGTAGACACTGTTAATATCATTAAAGTTTTTTGGAGGATATAACCATGAGGAAAACGCTATGTGTTTCGTCCATAATAATCATGATTATTATGTCTGTTATCGACGTGAAGGGGTTGGACAATGGTTCATCATGTAATAAAGTTTTAGCAGACGTAGCTGAATTAAATCGCCGAGTTCATGATGCCCCAAAACGTGGCGATGAAGGCGAATTCAAGCAAGCAATGAAAGACATGGAACGTTTTATAGATGAGCACCCCGATCTAAAAAAAGTTCTTGAAGACCTGAAGGAAAAAGACCAAGAATTTGAAAAGCACAAAAGTGTAGCACAAGAATACCGTAAAAACGGTCAGCACTTGGAAGCTATCGGAGAATACCAAGAGTGCCTAGATGTGCTGACACAAATGTCGGAAACTACTCCTCAGAATGAGAAAATCGGTGCTGCTCGTGCGAACATTTTTTGGGATATTGGCAAAGCTTATCAGGAGTTAGCCAATGAGAATTTTCAGGCAGCCCGATCTGAAGAGAATGTTCCTTCGTATATGCAAGACCTTTTTAAACCTCAAAGTGAACGGCTGCTTTCAGAAGATTCTCGAACGCGGGACCAAGCGGTGGATTCTATATTGCAGGATCGCCGGGATATTGTAGACAAACTGATTCCTTTGGTTGACCCGGCTAATGATATGAAGTACAGCGACGAGACTCGCTCAGCCGCAGCATATTTGCTTGGCGAATTTCGAGCAAGTGAGGCAGTGCCTATCTTATCACGGGCTTTGGCAGACGAGCCGGGGGCAAAAATTATATCTCGTATAAGCCGTTATGATATAAGCCGTTATGATGTGCCGGTCTGGACGGCTTTAGTCAAAATTGGCCGACCCACTGTCCCCGCCATGATAGAAAACATTGAGACCTCGGATAACAGGATTCTTCGCAAAAAATCCCTAGATGTTCTTAACCATGTTCTTGGTGGCAAGCGGCGGCTTCTGGAGTTGCTGAGCAAACTGCAAAAAAAAGCTACGGATAAAGAGAAACATCGGCGTATCACGGTGGCTCAGCAATTTGCGGAAGTACATTTCAAGGAAGACAAAGAACCGCTGTACTAAGGCTTTCGGTGCTTTTGGCGTTCTATAGGCAGGCAAAGGCGTTTTTCGATAATACTTGTCAACTGCCTGCTCCTGCTATAAAATTATCTACGGACAGGATTAACAGGATTTTTCATTGTTTTGCTTTTGTTTTATCCTGTAAATCCCGTCTACAATACTGGAAACTCTTGGCTTACAAGTATCTATATCGACTTTTAACGTGCTTTTTCTTGAACCGCGCTATACGCAATACGCAATACGATAAATGAATGAGCAGAGGATTTTAGAAGAACTTATAGCACTGCTGGAAGCAAACAGCGTTATAATTCGCAATGAGCCGCTTGGTGGAAGCGGTGGGGGCCTGTGTACCGTAAAAGGCGAGCCGATTTTCTTTGTGGATACGCAGGCTCCATCGGCTGAAGTGGCGGCGCTTTGTGCCAGGGCGGTGCCGCAAGTGGTGGACATTGAGAAGCTCTATATCAGGCCGGAAGTCCGCCAGTTTATCGAAAATTACAGTAACCAAATCACTTGAGAGGAGATGTTATGTTGAAAAGAAAATGGCTGACAATACCTGTAATGTGCCTGGCGATGGTGCTGAGCCGGTCAAAGGCCGCAGCAAAGTTACCTTCTGCGCAAATGCCCGATACATTCGTTAATTCCATCGGCATAAAGTTTGTTCGTATTGAGCCGGGCTCCTTTATGATGGGACAGGAAAAGGGCGGCGATTGGGACGAGCGGCCTGTGCACAAGGTCAACATCAGCAAACCATTTTACATAGCCGTAACTGAGGTAACCAATAGACAGTATGAGCAGTTCGAGCCAGAGCACCGCAAGCTCCGCGGTAAGTGCGGGATGTCGAAGGAAGATGATGAAGCGGTCGTTTTTGTGAACTGGCACGAGGCGGTGAAGTTCTGCAAGTGGCTATCCAAAAAAGAAGGCAAGCCCTACCGCCTGCCGACCGAGGCCGAGTGGGAATACGCTTGCAGGGCCGGGACCACTACCGCCTATTATACCGGCGACGACCTGCCTGATGCCTACCACAAAAACCAAACACAAACCTGGCAGCCAAAACCAGTGTCACTAAAGGTCGCTACCACACCTGTGAACCCCTGGGGCCTGTTCGATATGCACGGCAATGTAGAGGAATGGTGCTATGACTGGTACGGCCCGTATGAACAAGGCCAGCAGACTGACCCGGTAGGGCGGGCCGGCGGTGATTTCAAGGTTACTCGTGGCGGCAGCCACAGCACAAAGCTCTCGTTCCTGCGTTCAGCGAACCGGCTGGGCACACTTCCGCAGGACAAGAGCTGGGTGATAGGCTTCCGCATTGTTCTTGGTGAGCTGCCCAAAACAAAGCCCATTCCCGTTCCTGCGCCGCTGCTGAATCAGCGAAACGTCAAGCAGCAGATTCCTATTGACTTAGCCAAAGGCCCGGACCCGAAAAAGCCGTATTTCAAAGGCCCGATTGAGTACGTCAAGATTCCGCCTGGCTCCGATGGGCCGATGTACTCCAGGCACAACCATGACCCTGCCCTGGTGGACTGTCCTAATGGCGACCTCATAGCCATTTGGTATTCCTGCCGTACGGAGCGCGGGCGCGAATTAACGATTCTTGCCAGTCGTCTGCGATACGGTTCGCAGCAGTGGGGGCCGCCTTCTGTCTTTTGGAACGCAACCGACCGCAATGACCACGCCCCGGCTTTTTGGTATGACGGCCGAAGGACTATCTACCACTTCAATGGCCTTTCGGCTGTAGGCACTTGGGGCAATCTTGCTCTGGTAATGCGCACTTCTGAAGATTGCGGTGCCACCTGGTCAGAAGCTCGGCTCATTGCCCCGGAACACGGCCGTCGTCACCAGCCCGTCGAATCAGTTTTCCAAACTCGCGAAGGTTTCATCATCTTACCTTGTGACGCCGGACCAGGAGGTAGTGGCGGCACCGCTATACACATCAGCCGTAATAATGGAAAGACCTGGACCGACCCCGGGGAAGGGCAGCCGGCCCCCAAGTTTGAAGAGGGTGCAACAGGTGCCTGGATCGCCGGCATCCACGCCGGCGTGATCCAGCTCAAAGACGGAAGTTTAATGGCCTTTGGACGCGGAAATAACATCGATGGCCGAATGCCGATGAGCATCTCGAAGGATATGGGAAAAACTTGGACCTATTCAGCCAGTGAATTCCCTACCATCGGCGGCGGACAACGACTGATCCTGCGAAGATTGCATCAAGGCCCAATTCTGTTCATCAGCTTCACCGATAGAAAGAAAGGAATGACAATTCGTGATGCCGCTGATAAACAGCGCACAGTGTTCGGCATGTTCGCCGCTCTGTCCTTCGATGAGGGAAAAACCTGGACAGTGAAAAAGCTAATCACCGCCGGCGGCCCCGCCAGAAAACTTGACGGGGGTGGCAATACCGGCTGGTTTGTTATGGACGAAACCCACGCTGAACCCAGGGGCTATCTCACCGCCACCCAGACACCTGACGGGCTCATCCACCTGATAAGCAGCAAACAATACTACGTGTTCAATCTTGCCTGGCTCAAACAGTCAATGCCCGCAGAAAAGGAGTAGCGAAAAATGGCAGCGAAAAAAATAGCCATAATGGTCGACGAAATGTATCAGGTCCTTGAGGTCTGGTATCCTTACTATCGATTCTGCGAAGCTGGGCTGGAGGTTAATTTCGTTGCAGCCGAGGCAAAAAAAGAATATCATTCAAAAGAAGGCTATCTCTGCGTCTCCGAGATTGCAGCCGGAGAGGCCGGCGCCGATGATTATGATTGTATGATTGTGCCGGGGGGCTTCGCTCCGGATTTTATGCGAAGAAGTGCCGACGTTATAAAGTTTGCAAATGATATGGTAAATGCGGGCAAGGTTATAGCAGCTATATGTCACGGCGGATGGCTGTTGTGCAGCACGGATATTTACACGGGCAGGAAAGCGACCTGTTTTATGGCAATCAAAGACGATATTAGAAACGCCGGTGCCGAGTATGTGGATGCCGAATGTGTTGTGGACGGCAATTTGATTACATCACGCAAGCCGGACGATTTGCCGGCCTTTTGCACGGCCATTCTAAGGGCTTTGGGGAAATAATGAACAAACAAATAGGAGCAATTCGCTTATGAGCCGTAAAGCACCAGAAAAAGACCAGGAGAAAACGCCTGTGGTGCTGGTTGTTGATGACAATCAGCAGAATCTTGAGCTCCTGCAGGCATATCTTGAGGACGTGGACTGTGAGACGGTCCCCGCACGCGATGGGCCGGAGGCATTGGAGATTGTAGGCAAAAAATCACCTGATTTGATTTTGCTGGATGTGATGATGCCTAAAATGAGCGGCTTTGAGGTTTGTAAGAGAATAAAAAATGACCCTAAAACCACGGACATCCCCATAATAATGGTAACCGCGCTTAATGAATTTGGCGACATTGAACGCGGTATTGACTCGGGCACAGACGATTTTATCAGTAAGCCGGTGAACAAGCTCGAGCTTACAACACGAGTTAAAACAATGCTGAAATTGAAACACTTAAGCGACAAGCTTGAGCGCACATTGGCATATTTAAGCGAGATAGAAAAACAGGCCCAAATGGCAAAATCAGATTAGGAGAAGAATTATGAGTAAGAACAAAAAATTTAAGGGCACGTGGGTACAGCAATTTGTCATCATCTTCCTGAGCGTTCTTCTCGGAGTCCTGCTATATTGGTTCCTTGGCTTTATAACAAGAGACATAGATTCTTTACGCGGGCCTGACCGTTCTAAAGTGGAAGAAAAATATATCGATGCAGAATTGGTCGAAAGACAGAAATCGCTAAATGGAAGTCTCAATGATATCAGGGAGAATATACGAAATAAGCAAGAGCAGCAGCGCATACTGAAAGACAGCACAAATAGTCTGCAAAATACCATAAACCAGCTTCTGTCTATTCAAAAGCAAAACATCGAAAGAGGCCGCGACCTTTCCGAACAACAGCAGCAGACCCTTGCTGAGTGTCAGACAATGTTTCTGGAGAACCAAAAACAGTACCAGGCTCTGAACAAGGAAATCGCCGAACTAACCGCACAACGGCGGCAACTGGACAAAAAAATGGCTGCTGTTTCCAAAGAAATAAAGGGCCAGCGGACCCTGGCCTGGGCGGAATATGGGGGACTAAGAAGTAAACACCGGTGGAAAATTGGGGCGTTGAAACTGGCGGTTATGATACCGATATTTTTGATTGTAGCGTGGGTCTTTATAAAAAAGCGTTCGGGGACATACTGGCCGATAGTCTATGCGGCCTTCATCGCTGCCTTCGTGAGGATTTCGCTTGTAGCTCACGAGTATTTTCCCAAAAAGTATTTCAAATATATAGCGCTACTTGTCATCATAGCAATTGTTCTCAAGCTGTTGGTATATCTGATAAAGAGGATTATTTCGCCGGAGAAGGACTGGCTGATAAAGCAATACCAGGAAGCTTATGACAAAAGTGCTTGCCCAATCTGTAGTAAACCCGTTCGTATCGGCCCATTGCGTTATGCGGTAAGGGGCAAACGCAGGGGCCTGGTCTTGTTGGCAGGGCAGGGGGGCCAAGCCGCCAAGCAGGAACTTTATACGTGCCCATCCTGCGGGACGGAGCTTTATGAGAAATGTGATAAATGCAGTGACATTCGCCATTCCCTGCTGCCGTTCTGCGAGCATTGCGGGAATGAAAAGGCAAACTCGTCATAATAAAAAAGTCACCAGTTAACTGCGGAATTGCATTTGTCGGCCTTGCCATAACAAGTCACCATTGCTGTTAAAATGGTTTGAATTTGCGGAATTTAGGCCTTTTGCGGGGTGATTTTGTCGTCAAATAGTCGGCTTTGTTTGGGGTAGGGGGGCAGGGCGGCAAAACCCGATAACCGGCCTTCAAAATCGCAACAATCCCTACATCACACACAATCGCCACACACTCCGGACAAAATAAAACCTACAGTAACTAATTGCTGAAACCGGGATTAATACGCCCCCGCCTATTGTCGATACCCTTAATAGCGTATAGCGGTTAGCGGATAGGAATTCGTATCTCCTCCGGCGAGATACGAGCAGCGGGGAGCGAACTTATGAGCAGGTTACTGGAAATCCTCGGCAGGGCGATAACGGTCGATACGGCCGATTTGATATGGCATTGGCTCAATGAGGTCAAACCTCCAAAAGACGATAGTGAATCTCCGCAATATCAGCAGCTAAATAAAATCATCGAGCTGGCGGGCGATATGAAGACCGATGCAGCCGCCGAGCAGCTAAGACTGTATCTTTTTGAAAATCCTTCCTGCACACGCGGCCGGCTGGCGTCGGCGGCAATAGCTCTGCATAAGAACCAGCTGAACGAGGCGGTCGAAGAATTAAACTCCGTTTATATGCGGCACCCCAATAATACAATGGCTCTTTATGCTCTGGGCCACTGTTATGAGCGACTCGGCAAAGAGTCACAAGCCATCGAATTTTATCAGGATTGTCTGAAGTTTAAAAGCTATTTGCAGCTTCCCGGGCAGCGACTGGCTGCAATATATTTCAAAAACGGTCAACTGGAAAAAACCATACAGGAATATGAGCTGTTGAAAAGTGAATATCCCGATGACATGTCAACACTTGTGACACTCGGGCATTTGTATATTGCAAACGCCGGATATGACCTCGCTGCTCAAACATTCAACACCGCAATTTTAATACATCCGGACAATTTTCATACTGAGGACTATTTTTTAGACCAGCTTATCGCCGATGGACAGCTTCACGAGGCACTGGAGCAGCTTGAGCATTTATCACAAGACCAGGCCGAAGGGGCCGATTTAATTATGAAGCGAGCCGATGTTCTTAGTATGTTGGGTGCCACCGCTGAGGCCGTCGCGCAATATGAAGAGGCGCTGCGTATTTGCCCGGATTTTCTGGAGGCGACTATAAAGCTTGGGACACAATATTTGCTGCTGCAGCAGGAGCAGCTCGCTGCACAGCAATTCAACAGGGCGGTCGAAATAAATGACAAAATAGTTGATGCGTATATCGGCCTGGCAATCGCCCAGAAATTGGCCGGCAACGCCTCAGATGCCTTGGCAACAGTATCGCTGGCCGCTGCAATTCAGCCAAACAGCTCATTGTTGTTCGCCGAGACGGCTACCTTGCAATTCAAGGCTGGCTCTGGGCGGAATTCGCCTTTTCATAACGGGGACGACTCAACCAACCTCATTGACCCTGTGATTGCAGCGCATCGGCGGCAAATCAGCCATCGGCCGCAAAACCCGGATTTACACTATAGATTTGGTATCCTAATGATGAGCGTCGGCAGGATAACTGATGCCCTCAAGTCATTTCGAACTGCGGTAGAGATAAACCCAACCTACACCAGAGCCAGGAGCAAACTGGCAATGTGCCTCTTTGAAACAGACCAGAAGACCCTTGCGCTCGAGCAGCTCATTGCTCCTGAGCATCTTGATAAGGATACGCTTGAGCTGCATTATAAAATTGCCTTGCTTTATTGCGATAAGGTAAAGTTTGCATCGTCGCTTATTAACCTTGACCGTTTGCTGGAGAATAATTTCACCTGCCCGGACGCGGCAGTCAACATTTCAATAGTTCTTCAAAACTTAGGGCTGTTGGACAGGGTGACTGCTATGTGGGACAATCTTTCAGATACGGCCAATCAAGCAATGAATACCAACAATCCGTTTTTTCCAGGTGAGCCCCCGTTAGAGATTAAGTGAAATATGTTTTATGGCTATGTAAAGTTCAAACCGGCAATTATCATTAGGCCGGCAAAAATCCGCCAAAAAGCTAAAAAACACGTAAATCGGCTATTTGGCTTGAAATCACGCCTGAATGAAACATAACAATTCTTATGGGACGTTATTGGGGCCATTTTTTTGCCGCTGGGTTTTTACGGGATTATCGTTTCTGTTCGTTTAGCCGTCGCCGGCACGGCGACGCCTTAAGGTCAAACCTCAATCAACTCGAATCCATCGGTTCAACTGCTGTCATTGCGAGCGAAGCGAAGCAATCCCTATCGCTCGATACCATGAGATTACGACGGCCATCTGTTTGACAGGTTTAAACACTTGTACGCTATCTGGCAACTTAAATGTTGTGTGCCGTTAAAGTCCGATAATATGTTGTGACGGGTCACGGAGCGATAACGGCCTGCCTAAGATTTCATAATGTAGAATCGCCCTTTTCAGGTCGTCGGGGTCGGAATAATCTAACAAAATTTCAGCCAGATATTTTGCCCGGGCTGTTTCTGCCGGAATAGCAGCGCCCATATCTCCCAGTCCCTTGACAGTTTTGCTGGTAAATTCTGGAAGCTCTCCGAGGTCGGGCTGAACTTGCGGAGCCGGTTGCGGCAATCCTGGTTCTTCCAGCAGTTCTACGGTCTCAGCCGGGATTGCTTGTTCCTTTTCAGCAGCGAACATTTGGGCAGCAGGCTGGGGACGCACAATCTTTCTGCGTGGCGGTTCGATTTGCGGCTGGGGCTCTCTTCTGTACGGCGGACGGGCGGGCGGACGTTGCACCTGCTCATAAGGGGTTTTCTCAATGGCCCTGGGCTTGGCAACACCGGCCCTGTCAGATGGCGCCAGTCCCGGCTTACGGGTCAATTGCTCCTCGCCCTCCTGTTTCTTGTTTGCCCTTGCTTTGAGGATGCCGCCGATTACCCAGAAAATCGCCAGGCCCACAATGAACAGTATGTTCATCCAGCTTTTACCATCTTGGTTTCGAGCAGCCAGAATTATTTGTGCCAAAAAATCATTCATATTTTTTATTTTCCCCCACAAAACCCATCACGCATCGAGTATCGAGCATCGAGTATCAAGCATCGAGTATCAAGCATCGAGACTACTCTTTTGTCTTCGGCTTTGCTATGGAATCCCGCATTCCGGTATCGGCCATAATGTTTTTCATACGATAATAGTCCATAACGCCGAGATTACCCTTCCTGAAGGCATCAGCCATAGCTAACGGCACCTTTGATTCGTTTTCGACGACGAGTGCTCGCATTTCCTGCTCGCGCGCAAATGCCATAGCCCGGCGTTTTTCCGCCTCGGCCTTTGCTCTTCGCATATCGGCCTCGGCCTGGGCAGCCTGAAGTTTGGCGCCGATATTGTCGCCTACATCGACGTCGGCAATATCTATTGAAAGAATCTCGAAAGCCGTCCCTGCATCGAGTCCCTTGCTTAAAACCGACTTGGAAATATTGTCCGGGTTTTCCAGAACGCTTTTGTACGTTATCGCACTACCGATTGTGGTAACAATTCCTTCACCTACACGCGCGATAATTGTTTCTTGAGTTGCACCGCCTATCAGCCGTTCGATATTGGCGCGGACGGTTACGCGTGCCTTCGCTTTCAATTGGATGCCATCCTGAGCAACGGCGTCTATAGTGCCCTTGCTCTTTGCCGGGTCGGGACAATCGATTACTCTGGGATTAACGCTCGTCTGGACCGCTTCAAGAATGTCACGACCGGCCAGGTCAATTGCCGTGGCTGTTCGTAGCGGCAAATCAATATTGGCCCTGTTAGCTGCAATCAGGGCACGCACAACGTTCGGGACTCGACCGCCGGCTAAAAAATGGCTTTCCAAATCCCGCGTTGTTACTGTCAGACCTGCCTGGATGGCCGTTATCTTGCTGCGTACTATGGTTCGGTAGTCGACCTTTCTTAGAAACATCCCAATAAGCTCGGAGAATTTAACATCGGCGCGAGATAGTTTGGCCTGCAGCCACAATGAGAAAAACTTTAAGAACAGCAGGAAGAGTATTAATACTACAATGGCAACGATGACTAAAAGTACTGTAAAAGCCACTTTGGCGCTGTCGCTTATTGCCAAGACCATATTTATTAAGTTATACATGTTTTTGCCCTTTCATTAAGTTTAAGTTTCTTCTACTTCTATTACACGCACAGTTATCTGTGTGCTTTCCACGTCGATAACCTTGACCTTTTTATCTTTATCAACATAACCGCTTTCGGCTACACATTCAAGTCTTTCTCCTGAAAAATCGCACATTCCCACCGGCCGCAGTGGCGTAACAACCAGGCCCACGGCACCAAGCATCTCCTTTAGTTCGGGCGTATCGGGTATGGCATCGCCCTTCTGGCGTTCGGGGGGCGTGAGCGTAACGGCTTTACCGAACCTGGTTTTCGGAAATATTTTGTAAGCGAATATCAGGACCGACGGTACCATTATTACGGCAGTAACCACGCCTATCCAGCCCGCGGTAGTGCTGTGCTTGAAAAATATCACTGCACCGCCAATTAGACAGGCAAGTGCACAAAAACTTATTACGCCGCCGCTTGGCACAAATACTTCAGCTAATATAAGAGCCGCACAGGCAAAATATAAAAAAATAGCAAAAACAAGCCACCAATCCATCTGTTTACCCCTTTTCAGGTCATTGCGAGGCCTTTAGGCCGAAGCAATCTCAAATTTTCGCAGTCCGGCACGACGACTTGCCGGACCACGCTCGGCTCTGCCTCGCTCGCAATGACATAAAATGGCCAAAATTCAGTTCAATTCCACAGACTTCACTACAACTCTGTTGCCGTGAATCTCGATTATCTCAACATTAGTGCCTTTGTCAAGGAACTCGGCTTCAGCAACCACGTCGACTATTGCATCGCCGAATTTTGCTTTTCCTGTCGGCCGCAGTGTCGAAACTACCTCACCTGCATCACCCAGATTTACGCTTACAGTTTTACTTTCAGGCGGAATGGTCATACTAACCTCAAATTCAGTACCCTGCTTTGCTCCGGTCGGCACAAGTATAAGTCCGCTGAGGAACTGCAACTTAGGCAGATATTTTGCCAGCAGCCACGCCAGAACAACAAATCCCACAAACCCCAGCGATAATCCTAAAACTCCCCTTGCGAATACTTGCCAGTCAAGCGGTGTTCCGGGCCAGGGTAATTTGTCCGGCGGATTCTTGATGAGCATACCGAACAAGCCCGCCAATATGCACGTTATCCCTGAAAAGCCTGCGATGCCGAAGCCGGGCAGTACGAAGATCTCCACCATCAGCAGCAGCACTCCCACAACAAACAATGCCACTTCCACCCAGTTTGCCAGCCCGATGAGGTATTTGCTGCCGATTATAACCGCAAAGCATATAACCGCCACCAGCCCCGGCAGCCCGACGCCCGGCGTGTTAAATTCAATATAAACACCTAACAAGGCAAGCATAACAAGTACGGCCATCACCGCCGGAGAATTTAGCCATCGCACCATTTCCTCCGACCACAGAGTCTCAAGCACCATCGGCTCACCGGCAAAGGTTACGCCGTCTCGCTTGGCCAAAAAGTCAAGCGCCCCTGCCCGACCTTTGACCACCGCCCTTGCTATGTCGTATTCGAGAGCATCAGAAGCGATTAGCGTCAGCAGCTTATCGCCTTCGACAATTATTTCTTTGTTGTCCAGGTCATACTCGTTTGGGTCATCCGGCAGCCGCACGCTTTCAAAAAACTCGTACTCTCCCGTTTTTATGTTCTTGACCCTGTAAACCTCAATTTGCATCGTTACCATTGCCCTGAGTAATGCTCGAGGATAACCGTTTACTTTAGCGGCCCGGTCGAAAAGCCCGCGGATAAAACTTTCGGCTTTTTCCCGCTCCACACCTTCAAGTTTTTGACTGGGCACAAGTATCATTGGGGCGCAATCGCCTATGGTGGTATTCTCAAGCATTATTATGTCCCGGCAGGAGACGCTTATCATTGCGCCGGCCGATATGGCTTCAGTGGTTATATAGGCAACCGTGTGGGCTTCTTTGCCCACTTCAAGTATCAGGTACTTACATATGTTATCGGCTGCGTCAACAAGACCGCCGTATGTTTGAATTTCATATATCAGGTATTCCGCCCCCTCACCGCGGGCGATTTGGGTTCTGCGCTTGATAGATTCAAAAAGACCATCATCAATCATACCCTTACAGATGATTACCGCTGCTTTCACGGTTGGCGAATCTGTGGGTGGCTCGTTCGGCTCCGCTGCCATAGCCGGGGCCTCAAACAACAACAGGCACGCCAAAACAATCGCAAATTTCCGAAGTGAATCGTTCATACGTGGTATTATACCCTTATATTACCAGGTTGGCAATTATATTTTAATCCGTTCCTTTTTCGAATCCATTTTCTCCGGCTCACCAGAACAGCCATTCCCCAAGAAGGTAGAACAGTACGGTTAATCCCGCGGCGACCGGAATAGTAACGAGCCAGGACGTAAAGATTGACGCTACGACTTTGCGGTTAATCGCGGTTATACCACGGGCCAGCCCCACCCCAATTATTGCACCTATGAGTGTATGGGTGGTGGATATAGGCAGACCCAGCTTCGAGCACGTCAGCACTGTTACCATTGTGCTCAGGTCAGCGGCCACACCACGCGAAGGCGTTATCTTAGTTACTTTCGTCCCCACCAGACGCATCACCCGATAACCGAACATGGCCAGGCCAACAGCGATGCCAAGACCGCCGAGCACTAAAAACCATATATTCACGGGGACCTTGCCGGGGACGGTATTGTTCTTGACGATTTCCGCTACTGCGGCCAGCGGCCCGACGGCATTGGCCACATCGTTAGCACCGTGCGCAAACGCTACCGTACACGACGTTATAATTACCAACGCCGCGAAAATCTTCTCCACCGCAGCGAGCTGCTGCTCGAATGGCAATTCGCCATTGTAATTGCGATTTCTTCTGATAAACAGGTTCGAAATCCCAGCGGCGATAAGCCCGCCTATAATGCTAAGGGTAATAGCTTCCGACCCTTTCAAATCCAGGTGAATGTTCTTCAGACCCTTATAGATTATCGCTATAATCAGTATGGCAAAGGTAAAAAAAACGCAAACCGGAACACCTTTACGCGCCGCCACCACGGGCTTTTCAACCGCCAGTATGTAGCGCGAGATTAGTTTGAATATGGCAAAGGCCATTATCCCCCCCGCCAATGGTGATATGAACCAACTGGCTGCAATCTGACTCAGCTTGCCCCAATGAATATGCTCTAAACCGGCCTCGAGAATTCCAAACCCGATAATGGCCCCGACGATGGAATGTGTGGTCGAGACCGGCATGCCGAAGTATGACGCCAGATTCAGCCACAGTGCCGCAGCCAGCATCGCACATACCATACCGTGAGCGAGCATACGCGGGTCGTGCGTGAACGCCTGCGTGTCTATTATTCCCTGCCGAACGGTATCCGTAACGTGGCTGCCGACAAGCACGGCCCCGCAAAAATTACAGATGCCCGCCAGAACCACAGCCCAGAAGATGGTAAGGGCCTTAGACCCGACCGCATCGGCCATAGAGTTGGCCACATCGTTGGCGCCGATATTCCACGCCATGTAGAAACCAACTATAATTGCTATGACAACGAGCGCTTCCATTGAGATACTACTCCTCCGCTCCAGAGCCGACTATTTCTTGCGAATGATAAGCCGAAGGTATTTGGCCGTCTTCTCGGAATTATTCGCCACCGCACTTAGCGTCTCACAGTACTTATCGAGAAAGAGAATCGTGATGGGGTCGAGCTTGTTTTCCATCTCGTAGAAGCGGCGGGCAAATTTTCTCTCCATCCTATCGGCTTTCCATTCTTCTTCCCCGATTTTTTCGACTGCTTTGAGGACATCTTCGGCCTCTTGCCCGCTAAAAGCAGTGCCGGCAAGTGTGGAAAGCTGCTCGGCTATGTTCAATAATTGTTCGCTGACGCTGATGACCTGCTCGACAAATGCCAGAAAGTCGGCCTTGAGTTCATCTGGAAGTTTGGTCTTGCGAAGAAGCAGCACAACGGCAAAATCCTCCGCTGCGTCCGCCACATCATCCTGATACGCCAGAAACTGGCTTAATTCCAGCCGCCCTACCGATAGAAAGTACATCTTCGTAATCTCATCGCGCAGTGCCGTTTTAATCTGGTCCGCCTCATGTTCGGTCTTCGACATCAGGTTGTGCAATTCTTCGATTTTCTCATAGTCTTCCTCTAACAGTGCATTCGTTAGAGGATACAGAAGCTTAACGCACTCATGCACCTTTTCCGAGTGCTCGTGCAGTTTCACGAATGGTGATGGAGCGAAAAACCTACCTATAATTCCCATTGTTCTCTCCTTTAACAAACAACAGTTAATATTTAAGAATCAAGAACGCCCGGAGAATTCGATTCACGATTCACCAGATACGAATTTGCACCGTACTTTTACCTGTTCCGGTTTAACCGGTCAAGCGTGTTTTTCCAGGATTATTGCAGAATGTGATTTTAAGCTTTGTCAATACCCGATTTGGGAATGCGAGAATTTTTTAGCTCAATTCCCTCCCATTGCAGCCCGCCTATTACCGCTTGTGCGATATTGGTCAGGTGGTCGCCCACTTTTTCAACATTATCAACCAGGTCGATAAATATCAGGCCCGTCTGGGCTGAACAGACGCCCTCGCTCATACGCTGTACATGGCTGCGACGAAAATCTATCTGCATTTTGTTGAGGTTGTCCTCGTTGACCAGTGCCGATTCGGCTGCCTCAGTGTCATCCTTTTCCAGGGCCGCTATGATATAATCAAACATCTGCTCTGACTCTTTTTTCAATTGGTCAGCCTCCGCCAGCGCCGAGTCGCTGAAGGAAAGCTTCTGCTCGATTTTTCGTTCAGCGATTTCGACAATATTGACCGCGTGGTCTCCGATACGCTCGAGGTCATTAATCGTATGCAGCAACACCGGCAATTTCACCGACATCTCATCTGAAAGCTCCTTTGTTGATAACGCCGCAAGATACGATGTGATTTCGTATTGGAGACTATCCGTCACTTCTTCCATCGTCCGCGCCGTCTCAAGATTTCTCCTGTTGTTTTCAATAAGACCCTCCACGGCCTGATTGACTGCCCTTTTAGCTGTCCGTGCCATCCGCACCATCTCACGCCGGGCCTGGTCCACAGCCAGCTCCGGCGTCGCCAGCAAGCGCTGTTCCAGCACCACCGGCCGGCCCACCAGGTCGCCGGGTTTTTCCGGTACCAGCTTAACTACTATTTTTTCCAGCATCCCCGTCAGCGGTAAGAAGAATACCGCCTCGAATATTTTTATGGTTGTGTGAGTAACCGCTATGGAGACGGCGATCGTTGTTGCGCTGAGTTCCCAGTACGTGATTATACCGACAAGTTTGCCGACCTGACCGATGAACCAGAAACAGATAAATGCCCCGATAACATTGAACATCGTATGTGCCCAGGCGGCTCGACGCGCATTGCGGTTTGCCTGAAGGGCCGCAAGCTGGGCCGTAATTGTTGTGCCGATGTTATCACCAAGTATGAACGGTATTACCACCAGTAAAACCCGTTCCCAGTCATTACCGAACGCTTCTTGACAAGCCAGCATCTGAATCAACGCAACCGAAGCCGAGCTGCTCTGCAGAAGCATTGTTATGGCGGCTCCGGCCAAAATGGCCAAAAGCGGATTACGGCTAAACCATATCAGTGCTTTATGTGCGCCTTCACTGTCTTCCAGCGGGCTGAAGGCCTCTTTCATAAAATATATGCCAATAAACAAAACGCCAAAACCGACGAGGATTTGCCCTACATTTTTCGTCCTTTGTGTTCTACCAAATATCTGAAGGGCAAAGCCGATAGCAACGGCGGGAAAGGCGTAATCAGTTACCTTGAATGCCTCAAACCCTGATATGGAAACCAGCCACGCCGTCGCTGTTGTGCCGACATTCGTGCCGATAATTACGGATATTGCCTGTTTGAGAGTAAGCAGTCCTGCGTTGACGAAGCCGACAACCATAACGGTTGCAGCAGAGCTCGACTGGATTAAAGCTGTGGTGCCGGCACCAACCAGAAAACCAAAGATGCGTCTTTTGGTCATTGATTCGAGGATGTTTTTGAGTTTTTTGCCCGCGACTTTTTTAAGGCCGCCCGACATCTGCATCATACCATACAAAAACAGCGCCAACCCCCCTACTGTCCCCAAAATCATCTCTTTGGTCATATTGATTCCTTACAGGGCCATTGAAAAGTGAAAGATTTATAATCGTGCGGCAGTCTACTACGTCTTTGTCTCAAAGGTCAAGCGAAAAAATGCAAATATCAGAATTGCAATCTAAACTCTTGAATTTTGATTTTTCTATAGTTTGCGCAAAATCTCTATGCCCTGCCGAATCTTATCGTCGCTGGTTGCGTAGCTTATCCTGAAATGCGTATCTTTTTCGCTGAATACATTGCCCGGGATAACAAGTACGTTGCTGGCGATTGCCTTTTCCACAAATTCTGTTCCTGAGCCGGCTAGTGCCTTAACGAATGCGTAAAACGCTCCGCCGGGCTTAATAAGCTCAAACTTGTCCTTCAGTCCCTCATAAAGAAGGTCTCTTTTTTTTCTGTATGCATCGACCAAGTCGCTGACGTCATAATCCAGAGCGGCAATAGCCGCTTTTTGCAAAGGCGTTGGCGCACAGACAAATGTATATTGCTGTATTTTCGTCATCTCTTCGACTACGTCTCTTAAAGACTCGTGGGCCGCTACGAAGCCCAGCCGCCAGCCGGTCATTGCGTAACTTTTGCTGAAGCCACGCAGCAAAAGTGTCCTGTCGTAGTGATGAGCTATGCTCGGACAATCGCCGTCGTAGCAGAATCTCTCGTATATCTCATCGGTCATAACAAGTATATCTTTTTCCGCCGCCGCCTCAGCAAGTGCCTTTATCTGCTGCTCCGAATATACCACGCCGGTCGGATTGCACGGCGAATTGAGTATAATCAGCTTGGTTTTGTTCGTTAGCGCCTCGGAGATTTTCTCCACAGGCAGCTTGAAATCCGGATAGCTGTCAACAAAAACGCACCTTCCACCCAACAGATTGACCAGATGCTTATACATTACAAAGTAGGGGTCAGGGATAATCACCTCATCGCCGGGATTGATAAGCGCCATAAACGCTAATAGCAGCGCCCCGCTGACGCCGCTGGTTACGAGAACTGCCGGTTCTGACCAGCCGAACTCACCTTTTAGCTGCTCAGCTATTTTCCCCTTGAGTAAGCTATCGCCTGCTGTTTGTGAATATTTATTTAGGCCGTCCTTGATTGCCTTTATCGCTTCTTCTTTTAGCGCATCCGGCACGTCGAAGTCCGGCTGCCCTATCGAAAAATTCACCGGGTCTTTCAGCTCCGCCGCCAGCGCAAACACCTTCCGTATCCCACTTGCATCAATCTTACTCGTCCTATCTGCTAATATCTTTCCCATTTGCCGCGTATAATAATCACATCCCTAAAATAATCAATGAAAAACTCATTCCGTGTTTAGCCGTCGCTGGAACGGCGACGCACCACACAACGTGAATATGTCATCCTGAGCGAAGCGATGGATCTGGCAACCGGATTGAATGAACCTCCCCATGTGTCATTCCCGCGAAAGCGGGAATCCACGCTTTCATTTGTTACCCACCGTCAATGTCACCTTGCGCACGGAAAAACAATCGTCCCCTGAAAAAAGCAAATAGCAGGTTTTGCCATCTCTGCTCATCCATTTCGTCGGCATCGAACTTGTCTCACCCGGCCCAACATCCCACTGCTCCGCATAATACACGGTAGTCCACGGCCCCCACGGCTCCGGCCCATCAAAAATGCCAAGCCCACCCTTAAACCGCATATCATCATCGCCATATATCGTCTGACACCACAGATACCTTTTCAGCCCGGCATTATAACTGACCCCTGAGCGATAGCATTTACCGGGATTGACAAAGACAGCCCCTCGCTCACCGATATTTTTCGTCCAGATGGGAGAACCGGAACTGTCAAGCCCCTTGAAAAATTCATAAGCGCTGCGTACCCTTATCTTCTCTTTCCGCACACGTGCCATAACCATCTTATCTGCCGGCTTATAAGCGCTATCGCTATCCGGCGAATAAATATATACAAACTCATCTCGCGCACCGGCGTAATTTCTGCCGAAGTTCAGAAATGTAGGACAGCCGAAGCTTCTCGTAAACTTCCAATCGCACCATTTCCACGTTTTGCCGTGGTCCGCGGACCAGGCAAGCTGTGAATTGCCGGTATTTCTAACTAACATATAGAGCATGCCATCGACGCAAAGAATTCCGCCGGCCTTCGCCCCCTTTGCCCCCTGCCCTACCCACTCACCGCTCCTTGTACGGATATTCACACCCCGAAAATCAGGCGGCGCCCCGATGACTTTTGCAATACCAAGACTCAACTTCTTTTTTGTTTTCGGCTCAAATCCCCAGCCGTCCCCGTAAGCCGTGTACTGATTATCGTCGTCCGCCCAGGTAATCGGCCAGTTATCGCTGCCGGATGCCCTACGGATAATCGCCTCAGCAGGCGCCCACTCGATCCCCTTTATCACGGCACTGGCCGGATAAGGCGCACCACTTTTCTCACCCTGTCCCTTAACCGCCATCGCGATTGGTTCCATAAACGGCTTCAGCACGTCGTAATGCACAGAACTGGTGCGCTTCAAGGATTTGCCGGCGCGAGCGGCAACAATATCGAGACTCGGTATCACGACAATTAAGCTGTCATACAATCCCCACGACCAGTAAGCGTCTCGCGGCACCTTTGCCATCGTTCCGTCGGCGTTGTTCCACCACAATAGGCCATAGTGGTTTGAGGCGTCGAAGTAGCTTTCCCGCTTAACCACGGGCAGCCCGCGCACGACCCGCGGCACCGTCCGCGCCATATCCACAAACGAGGCGGGGATAATTTGCTTATCCCGCCACCGCCCGCGCCGCAAGTAGAGGTAGCCGAGCCGGGCCATCGCATCGACGTTGGCGCTGATGCCTGAGCCGAACTCCCGCCGTTTGATGCCGTTAATCTCTCTCGGCCGATAGGCATTGTTCCGCCAGGTCAAATCAGATGGCTTTATGCCAATCGGACCGAAGACACGCTCAAACATCAGTGTGTTCAGGTCTTGCCCATAGACTAACGTAATGCATTCGGCCAACCAGTTCGGCCCCCCGTCGCTGTACGACCATTTTGTGCCCGGCTCGAACAGCAGTTTAGTGTAGCCGCCGGGCTTGTCGAAGCCAGCGGTCTGCATAGCCAGGTGAAACAGGGTTATCTTATCGAGCCAGCCGGTGCCGGCGTTGGACTCAGGCGGAATACCGAATCCGCCGTGATATTGTCTGGCCGGGTCATTTAAGCTCTTGATTTTACCGTCTTTCAGAGCCAGACCCACGGCGGTAACACCTATCGCTTTAGTCGATGACTTCAGGTCGTATCGCTGCTTTTGGTCGCCCCACTGCATAACAACTCGGCCGTGGCGGATAACGCAGCCCGAGCCGCCGCCGGTGAGTGCATAGTCGCGTGCCTTTCGCAATATGGCCGCATCCATTCCACTCTCTTCCGGACTGGCCTGCTTCCACGTGGGCATCGGCCAAACTTCACCGCCGCCGCCCTGCCCTACCGCCGCCGAACCCACCGGCACTATCACCATCATTGCTAACGCAAAAGCAGCTTGTCTTCTCATTTTTTCTCCTCAAAAGTTGTTGATTCAGTACTTTGTAACTGGCGAAAGACGATAAAATCATACTTCACTTTGTTTCGCCGGTCAATATTAAAGCGGGACACCAATGGTGCGCATAGAATGAGCCGCAATCCCGCCACATCGGGAAAGCGGCATCGTGAACAATTTTAGAAAAGCGTAGCTTTTAGTCCTCTTTTGTCTCTTCGGATTCCGTGCCTTCAGCGGCTACTTCAGGTGCAGCTTCTTCTTTAGCGACTTCTTCCTTTGCTGCTTTTCGGCCGACGTGGCTCTTGCGATGAGCCACTTTTGGCAGCCCAAATAGAGAGTCTTCCTCTGACCATTGCTCTTCCTCTTTTAGCTGCTCAATACGCTCAGCCCGCGTGAGAACATTTCGGTGCCTCCGCAAGGCGCTCTTGATTTTCAGAGAACGGTCAATAGACATCCAACTCTCCCAAAAACTAATCATCAAACCACATACCGTACGCAGTCTCAAACGATTTTGCGCCGAAAGGCTCATAACCCTGCGGCGCTTTATATTTAGCACCCAGCTCGATTATGTTCTGTTTTGCAACGTATCCATCTGTCCCTGGCCTTTTAGGGTCTTCTTCATATTTGGCCTTAGTAACCAGGAACCACTGATTATCGATCGGTATTATTTCTGTTTCTATACCAAACTGGGCAAAATACTGCTGCACCGGCTCTAAGTGAGTTCTGAGCCGATAGGTTTGTATCACAATTCGATTATTGCCTTTTGACTCGGCCAACTCGGTTTTTTCGCCATTTACCAACATTTTTTCGTTTGTATCAGTAGTTTGGTCCTGCCCTGCCGGCTTTTTCTGGCCTGGCGGTGCGTCCGGATTATTTTTTTGTACTTTTACGGCCGAATCGGCCATCCCTTGGTTAATTCCGAGCCGAAAGACCACCACTACCAGCAGAATAATGAACAGAAGGAATGCAATTGCAAGCTGATATGGCATTGATATCTCAATCCTGCCGGCATTAAATTGCACAATTCTCGGCTTTCTCGGCCATTGCGCCGCCCTTTCAGGCACTGCCATAGAAGGTTCTGTGGTTGGCTTATCTCTGTCGGTTTTTTCCGGATGCGGTTGCTCTAACGTCTTGCCGTAGCTCGACTTAAGCTGAGTCTTGCCAATCACCTCGTACAGAGACTTTTTTCTGCGACTATGTCCAATATTTTTTTTACGGTTACGTGCCATAGCTAAATCAACTCAATTTTACAAAATATTTAGCAGGTAGCTATTCTATTCTATCGGCGTGAATCTAATTAACAAGCCAGCAATCAATTAAGAAATTATCTAATTTTTTACAATATTTTAATTTGGATTTCAACAGGAAACTACCATATTCATACGGGAAAAATTTCCCGGACGACGGCGATAGGTTGATAGGTCAGTTAATTTAGGGGGTTTGGGTAAGAGAAAAATTGGGTTTGATTGGGTTTGTATTGGGTTTGTTTTGGCATTTTATTGGCTTTTATTGGCTTTGTATTGGGTTTGATTGGGTTTGAATTGGGTTTGTTTTTCCCGCGTTCACCAAGTGTCCAATTGGATTTATTTTCATAAGCCTTTTGTGAAAAGATAGTTACATTCACTTGACTTTTTCGGAAATTGGGTTTGTTTTGCATAAAAGGGCTGATTTGTAGAGGCCTCTCTACAGTTGTAGAGGGCAAGTTAGTTAAGAGTGAGCTAAAGTGCCTAAAGTGAACTAAAGTTGGATTCTCGATTCTCATGAGTGGTAAATTGGGTAATTTGTTATTTAGATCCTTCGACATGGTTCGACAGGCTCACCACATGTCGCTCAGGACTTGCGCTTCGCTCCAGTTCACTGACGATTAAATTTGACGTGTATCTGCTGATACGAAAACGTGCGGTTCTCCGCTATATCTTTCGCCTACTGGCGGGTATTCTAACAGAAATACAAACAAAAGTCAAGAAGAAAATTGGCCACAGATTACACTGATTTTTTAGCCGCGAATTGCCACGAATTGACACGAAGTCACAAAGAAAAATTAGACGCAGATTGACGCTGATTAGCGCTGATTTGTTTTTAGCCGGCTTTGGCGTCTTTGTCCGAACATTTCCTCGAAGCGAGCTTCTGCGAAAGCTTCGTCCGCAGTCGCCGGGCCATTTTGCAATGCCCCATTTGTGAAGCCGGCTAAAACGGTGTTTTATTAGCCACGAATTAACACGAATAAACATGAAATATATAGCAACCACGGATTTCGCGGATTTCACGGAGAAAAAATATATTAACTATTATGTAAAAAATCGCGTGGGGCAAAAGCTTGCCCTACGAGTAATTCTGTTCTTGGCGTTTTTCCAAAGCTTTTAGGAAATACTTATATGTATCCATGATGGCTCTGCATGCACTCACAAGTTTTGATGTTTCATGCTCACGTAACTTGTATGCGCCTTCACTATATATGGCATGCATTATGTCATCTCTTATCTCTATCGCTTCCCCGCATTTTGCCAAAAGCTCATCTGGCGGTTTTTCTTCGCCTTTTATAAATATGAAAACCGTAGTTTTGATACGTTCGTAAAATTGAGATCCACGTGGAACTTTCTTTAACTCCCTCTTAAAGTTCCTCTCTTTCTTCCTCTCACATGTGGACAAGCCATTTTCTCGAACATGCCTGAGAAACGCACCATGAGCTCCTTCCAGAGCTACACAGGCCATAAGTAGGGCACCGATGTAGTCCAATGACTGCATACGAAACTTTGCATAAAAGGCGAACTCGTAGAAAACATAATTACGGTGGCGATCAAAAGCGACAGGTATTTTATCTATCGCTTGGGTTGGCAAGTCTTTGAATTTGAATAGCGGAAAGCCTGAGACCTGCCCAAGAAAAGGCGGCTTCCAATTAATGAGTTTCTCTATGTCCAAATCTGTGAGGACGTAGTCCTTGGGGCAATGATACTCGATTTCTGATTCCGCGGCTTCCGAGAACTCCATGTCGGTCAGAGTTTTCACTTGCCCCAGAAACCCATGAGTAGATTTACACACAGTGGCATATGCGATGATAAAGTCGTTCAGGACCGCCAGTGCCCAAGATTGGTTTTGTTGCTTTTTTAGCACGATGAGCACTTTAGTCCAAAAGAAATTATACGTTCCGTGTTTCGATGCTTGTTTCACCAATATCTCTGTGTCTATACCTCCTGGAGGAATTTTATATGGATTCTTAAAATGTAATTTGAAATCTTCATTGTCAGACTTTGGAAAAGCGTAACTATCTCCGAGACGAAGTCGAAAGGGCAAATTAACTACACAGCAAAGATAAACTTGTCGATTTTCCGGTTTTGTCAGGTCTAAAGTGTCAGCGTCAACTTTACCCAAATCAGTCATCTACTTTTTCCTTCTTGTTTTTCTACGAGGGCGATTTATTCGTCGGTGAGGTTGTAGAGTTCATGGATGAACGTTCACTTACCAGAAGAAAGGGTCGCAATTTTTTCCAATAATTCCCATAAAGAATTTAGCAATGGAATAAGCAGGGCAAGTATCAGAAAAATTATGATTAGCCTTGCAAGGCAAGGATTCTGCCGAGCTCGCGCCTGCAACTGTTCAACAACGTCCGGCGGAGCTTTTGCTTTTTGCTCTTCCACATCAAGTTGCCGTGCCAATTGTAAGACTTTCGGTGATATTTCAAACGAACTTGCATGCCCTTTAGAAGTATTGCTAACATTATAAACAGCACCAAGTCCCTCCATTGTTCTTATAAGAGTGACATACTTGTTGACATCCACCCTCATCTGTTCAATTGCCCAATCACGTTGAATGAAAACCTTATTGTCGCTAAAGCACTTTGCTAAAAACCGTATACAGTTTTGTTCTTCTTCATTTAATATCACTGATTTGACCTTTCAATAATTTTTGTTTCTTCTTCGGTAAGATTGTAGAGTTCATAAACAAGTTTGTCGATTTGTTTGTCGGTGGTGTTTATCTGGCGTTGGATTCGGGTTTTTTCGGCTGGGACTTTTGCTTTTGTCAGCCGTTTGTGTAAATCCAGCGTCCGATCGACAAGTTTTACCATCTTGTGATGGAGGGTTTTATCAAGGGGATTGTCGAAGTTTATCCTATGTATTGGAAATTGAGACAATTCTTTTATTTTGAATTGTGGGAAGACTTTTCTTTGTAGTTTGCCAAAAGTATTTATAAACCAAAATGAGATTAATTGTGAGTTCACTATCCCCATTATGTATTTGATATTATGCTCATCTTCCGGATGCTTCTTTATAATCATGCTGTTATTATCATTTATTAGGTTTTCGGTAACGTAACATGCTAATATACAATAAGGGGGTTTAGAAGGAATTTGCCTAACTAAGAGTCTTTCTCCATTGAACAAATATGGTTTTCTCGGGCGGCTTAAATTCCTGCCGTATTTTATGAATTGCTTACTCCAACCAATGAAATACCGCTTAACGTCAACACCATCTACATATTTGATCCAACTACCATCAAGCTTGGTTAAACTGTGGTACACCCGTTTATCCTTCATCTCCTTTGTTTGCTTTGGAGTGCCTTCCCTAACGGTGTAAGCCTGAACCCCATTCCTAACCTCGCAAAGCTCGTGCAGCTGAATCCCATTGGTTGCTATTCTTTTACAAAGTTTGATTTTATTGGTGGTATCAACACCATAAGCAATGACGCAGTTGGTAGTATTAAGAAATGTATCACTTGCACAGTCAGATATTTTCTTAACATTAAGATTTTCCATCTCGTGGACGACAACTTGGTTTTCACCTGTTTTGCCAAATATAAGGATGCAAGTATCCACACTTGCGTTTTGAAATACCTTGTGAAGAATGTTCGTGATGCTTATGTTGAACGTCTTAGTTAGGAGAAAGCGTCTAAATTCAGACGAATATTCTAGAGAAAGCCAGTTGTTAGGAACAATGTAACCCAATGCTCCACTTCTATTCAGCAAATGGAAGGAATTCTCCACAAACAGGAAATAAGTATTTATCTTAAACTGGGTGCATTGATATTTCTGGTAGTAATAAGCCTTTTCGTCTTTGGTAATTAACTCGCGGGTGAATATATAAGGTGGATTTCCGATAACTGCGTCGAAGCCGGGGTTTTTGGTTTTGAAGATGTGGGGGAATTCGGCTTTGTAGTCGAAAGGGTTTATTCGGCGGTGTTCTTCAGGGTCGATTGAATCGGGGTCTTTGTCTTCGTAGAAGTCCGGGCCGATGAGGGAGTTACCACATTTTATATTATTGCCGAGGTCGGGCAGAGCGCGTTCGGGAAATAAGCGCAGCGTTTCCTGGCTTTCGTTCTCAAGGACTTTCAGCAGGAGCGAGAGTTTTGTAACTTCGACGGCCTGGGAGTCGATGTCTACGCCGAAGATGTTACGGAGGAGGATTCTTTTTTTCTTTGCGATGGTGAGTAACCATTGGCCGCCTTTGCCCTGATAGATTTTCTTTGTGTGTTTTTCGGGGTTGTTTTCGATGTACCAGTCTCGATGGTAGTTTAGCAAGTAAGTGTAGGCACTGAGCAGGAATGAGCCAGAGCCGCAGGCGGGGTCGAGGATTTTCAGTTTTGAAATATCTTTGGGTGTTTTGTTTTCGCAGAGTTTGGCGACGGTGTTTTTGACGATGTAGTCAACGATGTAGTTTGGGGTGTAATAGATGCCGCCTGCTTTTTTGACTTCGGGTTTTTCTTCGATTTTGGCTTGATGGGCGGGTGTGAGGCGAATTAACCTGCCGAGGAATTGTTCGTAGACGTTTCCGAGGATTTCGGGGGGCAGGACGGAGAATTCATAGGGGCACTGGGGATAATAAAGACTATGCAAGATGTACTTGAGCGGGTTGTCAGGAACGACGAGATTTAGAGTAAGCACGTCCGGGCCTTCGGGACGGCCAGGCTCGATTTGAAAATAGAACAAGCCGGAATTATATTTTTTGTCTGCTTTTTCAAATAACTCGCAAAGTCTGGGATATGTTCGGTCGCCACTGCTTATTTTTAATAGCTGTCCATAATCCTCAATACCTCTATCTTCGCACATGCGGAGAAACAGGATTCTGTCGATGGTTCTCTGGACGGCAAAGTTAATCTCGTGTGCCGAAAGTTTTCTGTTTCTCAGTGCGAATATTCTTGCAAGCTCATCCCGCCATTTTTCGAGTTCGGCGAGTAATGCTTTATCAACGGTGGTTGTGCCGCGTTTGCCTTTTGCGGAGACGGCGAATTTATCGAAAGAGCCCTTGAGAATTGCGTCTTTGGAAAAGATGTTTGCAATTTCATCCCAATGATTAATGTAATCTTTATACTTCAAATATATAATCCGTGCAGTGCCAGCTTTATCCGTCTGATTTGGCCGAATACGGCAGTCATAGACGGCAAATTCTTCGAAGTCGGTGAGGATTGAGAGGGGCAGATTTTTGCTCCAGGCATAACGGCGGAGTTGGTAAGCAGGATGTGGGTCGCCTTTTATGTCGATGGAGGGTTTCTTTGCTTCGAGGAAGAATTTTCGAGTTCCGCCGATGCGGAAGCTGTAATCCGGCGCCTTGGTTGCACTGCCGATTTTTATTGCATCTTCGTGTATGACGTCCTTGTAGGCCTGGGCGTTGCCAGCTATGTTCGTTACGTCCCAGCCTAATTCTTCGAAGAACGGGTCGATGAATTCTCTGCGAAGCTGGGTTTCATTATATTGCTGCGAGCGGTAGGCGTCGATGTTGCGGTCAAACGTCTCGATAAGTTCTGCAACTCTGGGCGGTACGTTAGCCATTTTGTTGTTTCCCCATAGTCCTTGTTATAGCCAGATTCAGGACAATATTAGCATCAAGAGTGGGAAAGGGCAAGTGTTTTTTGTTGGTGGATTGGTTGCTCAGGTTATCAGGTGATCAGGAAATCAGGATGTAGGATACCAGGAATCAGGATATCAGGATTATAGTGAATTAGAGAATTAGTTAATTGGTTAATTCCGTCAAACGGCGCCGGATCTTCGATAGTGATTGGTGATTGGTGAGTAGTGAACTAAAGTGAACTAAAGTGAACTAAAGTGAACTAAAGTGCCTAAAGTGAACTAAAGTGCCTAAAGTGAGCTAAAGTTGGGGGGCAGAAGACAGAGGACGGACGACAGAGGACGGATGACAGAGGACAGAGGGCGAATATCGAATATCGAATCCGAATGTCCAATGTCGAAGTGCAGATGCGCGTTAGTGAGTAGTGAGCTAAAGTGAACTAAAGTTGGGGGGCAGGCGGGGTTAAATATAGTTAAATTTCGCTTGACAAAACGCCGGCGGTTAACTATTTAGACAGTTTTGAAACCAATTAAGTGCATAAGTCATAGTGGAGTAGTTGACAGTGTTACCCAAGAAGAAGACCAGTAAGAACAGAACGCATACTCGCCGGAGCCATCACCGATTGGGCGCGGTAAACTATTCGGTCTGCCCGAAATGCGACCACGCCAAGCTGCCGCACGCAGCGTGTGAAAATTGCGGTTACGTCAATCCGAAAATCACATTGAAGCTCGGCAAGGAAAAGAGCAGTTAAAAAGAGGACAGAAGACAGAGGACAGAAGACAGAGGAGGGTGTCAGGGTATGAGGGCATCTATACGCTGAACACTATGAGGTAGAGAATGCGAATCGCAATTGATGCAATGGGAGGCGACAACGCACCGGATGAGATTATCTCCGGGGCACTGGAATCGATTGAGCTGCTCAACGAGCATGACGAGCTGATACTTGTCGGCCCAAAAGAGAGAATAGAAGCCCAATTGCCTTCTCCGGAGTCTCATAAAGATATTATCAATGTGGTTGACGCTCCCGAAATTATCGGTATGGATGAACCGCCGATAGAGAGTCTGCGAAAAAAGCGCAAGAGTTCAATTGCAGTTATGGCCAAAATGGCCAAAAGGCACGAGACTGACGCGGTCATTTCCGCAGGTAATACCGGCGCCTGTGTCGCTGCCTTCCAGATGAGGATGAGAAATCTGGCCGGTGTCAATCGACCGGGAATAGCCGTGGTCTTTCCCACGTTTGAAGGGCCGGTGACAATATGCGATGTGGGGGCGAACATCGCTTGTAAGCCGATAAATCTTTATCAATATGGCGCAATGGCCAGAATGTATTCAAGGCATTTGCTCGGGATTAAAAACCCAAGGGTCGGGCTTATGAGCATTGGCCAGGAAGACGCAAAGGGTAATGAGGTCGTTAAAAAGGCGCGTGAGCTGTTGAAATCGGATTCCAATATGAATTTCGTCGGGAATATTGAGGGCAGAGATATTTTCAAGGGTGTTTGTGACGTTGCGGTTTGCGAGGGTTTCGTCGGCAATGTGATTTTGAAGCTGACCGAAGGAGTTGTTGACGGCCTGTTTAAGGCGATAAAACACGAGCTTATGGCAGAGAAGCTGCGACTTGCTACGAAGTTCAGGCCTGTGATGAAAAGAATTTACACGAAATATGACTATAACACATACGGCGGTGCGCTGTTGTTGGGAGTTAACGGCACAGCACTAATCTGTCACGGGGCAAGCCGGAGCAGAACGATAAAAAATGCCATTCTGGCTTCCAAAAAATACCACACGGAAAAAATAAACGAAAAGATCATTGAATATCTGTCAGGAACCTGTGTAAGGACATCTGATGAACAAGCCGATTAACGATGGCCCCACTTATCGCGCAGTTATCACCGGTCACGGCTCTTTCGTGCCGGCCAAAACACTAACGAATGATGACCTCGCAAAGATGGTGGACACCTCAGACGAATGGATTACCACGCGGACCGGTGTCAAGGTTCGACACATTACTACCGACAACGAAACCACCGCATTCTTAGCGACGCAAGCAGCCAAAAGGGCCCTGGCCGATGCAAATCTCGATGCCGCCGACCTTGAGCTTATTATTGTCGCAACCATTACCCCGGAAATGGTTTTCCCTTCGACGGCGTCGTTTGTGCAGCGCGCTCTGCAGGCAAAGAAGGCGTGGGTATTTGATTTGGCCGCTGCTTGCAGCGGTTTTGTGTATGGTTTGTCTATTGTCCAGCAATTCTTAGAGAGCGGCCGATTTAAAAACGCCCTTGTAATAGGCGCTGAAACCTTGACCAAGATTACCGACTGGAGCAACCGGACGAGCTGCATTCTTTTCGGGGACGGCGCAGGAGCCGTCGTACTTGAGCGGCACAATGATGGACGCGGTATTTTATACAGCACTATGTCTGCAGACGGGGACCGCTGGGAAGCATTGAATTGCCAGGCCTACGGTTCCCGTTATCCAGCGGCCAAAGAGTTAGACGACCCGAAAAAAATCTATATGGAAATCAAGGGCAGAGAAGTCTATCAACAGGCCGTTCGACGCATCGTTGAAGCCGTTACCGACTGTATGAATCATTGCGGATTGAGCATTGACGATATTGCGATGGTCATTTCACACCAGATGAACGCAAGGATTATCGAGTCTGCAGCGAAACGGTTGAAGCTGCCTGATGAAAAGGTGTTTTTGAATATCGCCGAATACGGCAATACGTCAGCGGCCTCGGTGCCTATTGCCTTTGATGAGTGTTTCAGGCAGAGTAAAATCAAACGAGGCGATATTGTTATTTTCGTGGCCTTTGGCGCAGGATTGGCCTGGGGAGCAAACGTAATTCAATTTTAATGATTCGTATTGCGTAGTGCGTATCTCGCATTGCGTAAGAAAACCAACGCCATCTCGGCTGCCTGAATACTCGATACGATATACGCAATACGATACACGCAATACGATATACGAGATATGAAGACCGCTTTTTTATTTCCTGGACAGGGTGCCCAGGTTGTAGGAATGGGCACCGAAATTGCCCGGTCTTTACCCGCAGCGGCAGAGATTTTTGAGAAGGCAAACAATATCGTTGGTTTTGATTTGAGCCGAATCTGCTTCGAAGGCCCTGCGGAACAATTAAATACCACGGCGATTTCGCAGCCTGCGATTTTTGTAACTTCCGCCGCCATATTAGAGGTTCTCAAGACGAATCCTGCCACCAGCAAGGTAAACCCGGATGTAACAGCGGGTCTTAGTCTGGGCGAATATACCGCCCTCTATGCCGCAGGCGTGATTAGTTTTGAGGATGCACTTATCCTCTGCACCAAGCGCGGCCGGGCAATGCAGGCTGCCGCCGATGCTACTGAAGGTGCGATGGTTTGTATCATCGGCCTTGACGAAGAAAAAGTTAGTGAGCTTTGTGCCGAAGCCGGCGAGGACGAACTCCTGTCGGCTGTTAATTTTAACTGCCCGGGGCAAATCGTGGTAAGCGGCAGTAAGGCAGCTTGCAAACGAGCTGAAGAATTGGCGGCAAAGTACGGTGCTATAAAAGCAGTGCCGTTAGAAGTGGCGGGCGCTTTTCATACTGAAATGATGTCAAGTGCGGCAGATGCCCTTAAAGAGGCATTACAAAAAAGCCGGATTTCGGAGCCGTCGGAAACCAGGATTATTGCCAATATTAACGCTGAGTATTATCAAAACGCTAAAAAAATCGCAGAAGGCCTGATAAAGCAATTGACTTGCCCGATTCTCTGGCAAAAATGTATGGAACGACTTCTGGCTGATGGAGTTGAAAGGTTTTACGAGATAGGACCAGGGAGGGTCCTGACAGGACTTATGCGAAGAATCAGCAGAAAAACAAAAGTTGTCAATGTAAGCAGCTTGGATACTATAAAGGATTTATCAGGGTCTTGAGCTAATGAGAATCGAGATTGCCGCGCTCGGCTACGCCTCGCTCGCAATGACAGGGGGAATGTCGGTGGGTAATTTGGGAATTTGATTTGGAGATTAGCAAGATGTCGGAAAAAAGGCTGGCTGTTGTAACCGGTGCCGCCAGAGGGATAGGCCGGGCAATTGTTCTTGAACTGCTCAAGCAGGGTCGCATCGTGGCCGGGCTGGATATAAATGCCGAGCAGCTTGGCGAACTTGAAGATGTTGTAAAAGAAGCCGGCTTTACGGTTGTAACAAAATGTGTGGATATAACCGATACCACCAAATTCACCGAGATACTTGAAGCTCTGGCTTCCGAATACGGCGGGATAGGTATTCTTGTGAACAACGCCGGCATTACGCGTGACGGGCTGATTATGCGAATGAGCGATGAGGATTTTGATAAGGTCATTGACGTTAATCTTCGAGCAGCCTTTGTTGCGACTCGGACCGCGGTAAGGTCTATGGTTCGCAACAAATTCGGCCGGATTATCAGTCTCAGCTCGGTTTCCGGTGTGATGGGCAATGCCGGTCAAAGTAATTATGCGGCCAGCAAAGCAGGCCTGATTGGCCTGAGCAAGTCAGTGGCGCGTGAGGTAGCGAAAAAGAATGTAACGGCTAATTGTATCGCACCGGGGTTTATTGTTACCGAGATGACGGACAAATTGCCGCAGCCGGTCAAAGATGCTGCAAAGCAGATGATACCATTGCGAAGATTCGGCAGCGTTGATGACGTGGCCAAGGCCGTTGCATTTCTTGCAAGCGACCAGGCCGGCTATATCACCGGCCAGGTCCTCTGCATCGACGGCGGTATGGCAATGTAGTCTCGTATTGCGTATAACGTCTTGTGAATAGTCGTTAATACGCCTGTCGGAAGCGTATCTATCGATATTTAGTTGTTAGTGGGCACCCAAAAAAAAATAAAAAAAATATTTGTTGACAACTGCTTTAGCAGGTATTATACCCGCCAAGATAAAAAATGACGCTACCAGTGATTAGTATTAGTTACTGTTACCGGCGACTGGTTTGGTTGTGAGGTTACGGAATAAATTCCTATTAGACCAGGGAGGAAAAACAAGTGAGTGTTGATGACGTAGATGTTCAGGCAATTGAAAACAAAGTGATCGACATAATAAGTGAGCAAATGGGCACAGACAAGTCTGAAATAACACGTGAGACCTCATTTATTAACGATTTGAACGCTGACTCGTTGGATACGGTTGAACTGGTTATGGAGTTTGAAGACGAGTTTGATATGAGTATTCCCGACGAAGAGGCCGAGAAAATCCAGACGGTCGGTGCCGCGGTTGATTACATCGTCAACATTGTACATTCCAAAAGCCAAGAGTAGCGAACAAGTTTAGTATGAGTAAACGGCGAGTCGTTATTACAGGCTTAGGCTGTGTTACCGCCTTAGCCGAGTCCGTTGAAGGCCTTTTTGCTGCGCTGTGCGAAGGTAAAAGCGGCGTCTCCACCGTAGAATCCTTTGACACCAGTGGATATCCGGTAAGGTTCGGCGGCGAGATAAAAGGTTTCGACGTAAAAAAATATGTTGAACACCGCGAAGGCAAACGAATGGACCGCTTCTCGCAGTTCGCAATCGCTGCAGCAATCCAGGCGATAAATGACAGCGGGCTTGATTTCTCGAAAGAAGATGTTTTTCGTGCCGGTGTCATCGTGGGGACAGGTATAGGCGGCATCAAGGAAATCGAAGACCAGCACATAAAGCTTCTGAATAAAGGCGTAAGGAAAGTCTCGCCTTTCACTGTCCCGAGACTTATGGCTAATGCCGCCGGCGGCAATATTGCCATTCGTTACGGCCTGCGAGGTCCCAATTTTTGTGCCGTCAGCGCCTGTGCTTCGGGCAGTCACGCAATCGGAGAAGCCTTCTGCAATATTCTTGTCGGGCGAAGTGACGTTATGATAACCGGCGGGTCGGAGGCGGCCCTTACCCCGGTAGGACTGGCCTCCTTCTGCGCCGCCAGGTCACTGAGCACTCGAAATAATGACCCGCCGGCAGCTTCCAGACCGTTTGATAAGGACAGAGACGGATTTGTCCTTTCTGAGGGCGCCGGTATCGTGGTTTTGGAAGAATATGAACGTGCTAAGAAACGCGGCGCAAATATATACGCTGAGCTTCTTGGCTACAGTGCAACCGATGATGGTTATCACATTACCGCCCCAATGCCGGACGGTAAAGGTGCTACGACAGCAATGAAGCTGGCACTAATGGATGGACGCGTCGAAACAGAGAAAGTTGACTATATCAATGCACACGGGACAGGTACCGAGCTAAATGACATCACCGAAAGTTTGGCTATCAGAACTGTTTTTGGTGAGCACGCATACAAATTGCCTGTCAACTCGACCAAAAGCAGTCTCGGCCATCTGCTTGGGGCAAGCGGTGCCGTTGAGCTTATAGTATGTGTGAAAGCCATTAAAGAGTCGGCTATCCCCCCCACTATCAACTTAGATAATCAGGACGAGCGCTGCGACCTTAAGATGGATTTTGTGCCGCTGGAAGCTCGCCAAACAAAGGTCAATATTGCGATGAGCAACTCATTCGGCTTCGGGGGCCATAACGCCTGCCTGGTTGTCGGAAAAATTTAGCACATCTCACCCCGCACAGTATTATGTGCACGATGAATCACGCAGAACAAACACATCCGTTTAGACTAAATAGCTTGAAACAGTAGCCACCTTGGTTATAATTTTTGAGATGAACATAGTCTGGGCTATTATACTCCTGGCTGGTGGGCTGGTGATATTATGGAAATCCGCCGACCTGCTGGTGGGGGGAGCGGTTGCACTGGCAGAACGGTTCGGCGTCAGTCCACTTATCATCGGCCTGACCATCGTGGCTATGGGTACTTCGGCGCCTGAGGTAGCCGCCAGCATTGCGGCTGCCATCGGAGACAACGGGGACATCGCCATCGGCAATGTTTTCGGCTCCAACATTGCCAATTTAGCTCTTGTCGGCGGCCTGGTCGCCCTTATTCGGCCGCTCAGGATTCAATTGCGAACGCTGCGCCGTGAGATACCTGTGATGTTATTAGTGGCGCTGTTACTCTGGCCTGTTCTCTTCGATAAGAACCTATCACGCCCGGAAGGCGCTGTGCTGTTAAGCGTATTTGCGGGGCTGATACTCTTAACTGTGTATATAGCGCGAAAAGATAAAAGATTAACCGCAGAGAACACAGAGAAGAATGACGAAATGGATTCCCGCTTGCGCGGGAATGACATAAGGAGCGGAAATGACATAAAAAAGAGCGTGTTCTTTGTCGTTGTTGGATTGGCAGGATTAGCGCTTGGCGCAGAGATGGCCGTCGAGGGAGCTGTGTTTATCGGTGGGCGAATCGGTTTGAGCGACGCTGTTATTGGCCTGACTATTATCGCAATCGGCACTTCTCTTCCGGAGCTTGCAACCTGCATCGTGGCCGCCATTAAGGGACATCACGATATTTCCATTGGCAATCTAGTGGGCTCCAACATCTTCAACACACTGCTCGTTACCGGCACAGCAGGAGTGATTTGCCCTTTTACTATGGAGGAGCCAGGCCTCGCCGCAGGGGCTTATTACTGGATTATGATTGCCGTCAGCGCCGGCTTCGCAGTTCTGGCCATTGTCGGCAGACGCGTTATCGGCCGAGCAGCCGGTATTATTCTGCTCTGCAGCTACCTCGGCTATATGGTGTATCTGTTTTGCCTGTAGCAGATAGTCAACACCAAAATGGTGATTGGTGAGTGGTAACCGGTTATTGGTGATTGGTTCCGTCACACGAACGGCAGAATCAATTGGAAGGCTATCTGCGGAAATGATTGATTCTTGGCCGCTCATTGATTATGGTATGGATGGAACCGCTTACCTTGACGAACTGAATTTTCGGTATGCAGATTACTTGCAAAATGTATCATAAGACTGTAAGCTTAAAAATACCAATTGCAGATAATAGAACAATAACGAATGCAGAAATAAAAGGGATTCAATGGTCTCGTTAATTGACAAATATCGTAAAGCATTGATCGATTTATGCCAGAAGCATCATGTCAGACGGCTGGACGTGTTCGGGTCTGCAGCGACAGGCGATTTTGACAAGTCCAGCGATATCGATTTTCTTGTCGAATTTGACAGTAAAATAAACCCTTGGAGATTCGATAATTATTTTGACTTGCATCGTGCTCTGGAGCAGTTGTTTGCTCGTCGGATTGATCTGGTCGAGCCGGGCGGGCTGCGTAACCCCTATTTCATCCGCCAAGTCAATCAAACCCGGAGGCAAATTTATGTCTCACCATCAGATTGTAGGGTGGGGCCGTGCCCACCAAAATCAAGGTAGGGTGGGCTTCAGCCCACCAATCCTGAGTACCGAACGCGCGGCTGAGCACGAACGTTAGCCCCAGACGGAAGGAGAAGAATCGTGAGAGCAAAATGGCTCCACTTAGTTGTGGTTGCCTCGGCGCTGCTGGCCGGCCTGGTCTTGCATTCTGAAGGGGAAGACCTCATTCAGGTTGCAAAAGAGAGAAGGGCTTTAAAGGACTCTGGACGTCGTGGCGGTTTCACCGGCCCAGTCGTTCCCTCCCTTGCCCCTCTGTTAGGTGACTACGTCAACCTCGGCACGCGTACCTCTCAGGGACGAACGGATATTCCCCGGCTACTCGGTGTGTTAAAGAAGATGAACGCGAAGGATTATATGCATTTGGTATGGAAAGAAAAGCGATATCCGTTTGCGTGGCACGATTTCCAGTTGATGGCCCCTGAGTTCCAGAAGGCAGGTATTCGATTGTGGTTATATCTCACACCGCCGTCCGAAGGCGTCCCCGATCCCTTCGGCGGCGACTACGTCCGCTGGGCCGTCGAATGCGCGAAGATAGCCCAGCGGTGTCCGATTGTGACAGGGATGTGCATTGACGACTTCAATGGGAACGTCCGGATGTTTACGCCCTCGTACTGCAAGAATATGATGAATGAGGCCCATAAGATTGCCCCCCATTTGTCACTGCTGGTGGTGTGCTATTTTGGATACGAGAAAGCTATCTCGCAGCATGTCGAGGCAGGGGCTATCGATGGAGTGATTTTCCCCTATTTCTACCCGCATAAGAACCATTCGGACACGACGAAACTGTTGCCGCAAATCAAGAGCTACCGCGAATGGCTGGACAGGAGGACAAAGAACGGTGGTCTATTGGGGAAGATGCCGCTTGTCGTTATGGTGTACGCCACAAAGCATTCGGCATCACCAGAACACCCCACAGCTGCTTATGTCAAGAAGTGCCTGGACATCGGACTGATGGCTACCCAAGAAGGGCTGGCCGACGGCGTAGTAACCTACTGTCTACCCAAGAATAAGCCGTTTTTCGTGAAGCAAGTGTCGTTGGCTTATAAGGAATGGAAACCACGGAAGTAGAAGAACGAATCGAAATAGGAGGGGCTAACCGAGATGGAAGCGACGCGGGGCGTCGCGGTTGATGAGTAGCGTTAGCTGAGATTTTGGATCCTTCGACGTTGCTCAGGACAAGTTTTAGTGGTCAAAAGAAAGGAGTAAGCTATGAAAATAGTTCGACAAATTGGCTCGCTGGCCTTCGTGGTGGGGCTTTTCACTGTGGTATTTGCCGGGGTGCCGTGGCACGTGCTCACTGCTGATGACCCGGTCGTGCCCTGGTGGCTGAGGATAGCGGTTTTCTGCCTTCTGGGCGGTATCCTTGTGGTCCTGGTGACAGTGGCCCTCGAACAAAGGAAATTCAAGACATTAGTAGAGGGGCCAGTGCTTGGTGAGCCGGAGCGCACGGTTTTGCTGATGAATTCCACAGAGCTACCCGGCCGAGAGATAACGGAGATTCTCGGTCTCGTCCAGGGCCATACGGTATTTGCTATCTGGCTCGGCAAAGACCTGTCCGCCCTAATCAGGTTAATCCTTGGCGGCGAATTGACTGAATACACAGAGATGATGGGAAGGGCCCGGTCAACGGCTACTAACAGGATGAGCGCGCAGGCGGCAGAGATGGGTGCGGATGCAATAATCAATGTTCGCTATATGACTACAAGTGTTGTGGGCAGTGCGGCTGAACTTTTTGCTTACGGCACAGCCGTCAAGCTCAGCGAATAGTTTTTGACTGAATCAAGTTATCACAGGAGGTAAAAATGAATCGTCGAGATTTTTCTAAACACATTCTAATGCTTGGAATTGGCGCTGGCGCCGGCTGCACAAAAGGCAATCAGCGAAGGACCAGGAATCAACCTGCGAATTATTACGCCGAACCTGCGAAAAAATTGCCTGTAAGGAAATTCGATGTCGTAATAGCCGGTGGCGGCACGGCGGGCGTCGTGGCAGCTCTCGCCGCGGCGCGTCAGGGCGCGAAAACAGCATTGATAGAGGTAAAAGGTTATCCGGGCGGAACCGTCACAGAAGGCGGCACCGCTCTTCACAGCTTCTATAACCTGTGGAAGGCCTTCCCCGGCGTCAAAAAACGTCAGGTTGTTCGAGGGATTCCTCAGGAGATTATCGACCGCCTTGAAAAAGTCGGCGGCACATCGGGACACGCCGAGATGTCCCAAGGTTACGATTTCGATTCAATATGCACCGCTATTGACACGGAAATCTATAAACTTGTAACATTCGAGATGCTTGTCGAGTCGGGCGTTTTCGTATGCGTCAATACCCTTTTGGCCGGAGCGATTATGGACGGCTCCCGGATTAAGGGGGTGATAACAGAGAGCCGCTCCGGAAGGGAGGCGGTTTACGCAAAATCATTCGTGGACTGCACGGCCTACGGCGACCTTGCCGCTTACGCCGGCGCGAGATACAGCGAACCCAACGACTACGCGGTATGCAATAGTATTGGCATCGGGAATGTGAGCGTCGAGAAATACTACGAGTTCCTCAAATCGCACGACGCCATTTTTCAACAGGCCGAAGGCCGGCGCAGTGGCAAGGACGGGCAAATAGTGCGACTGCAAGGCAGGAGCGTCAATCTTCCCGCCGGCTTCAGGGCCGGGGCCGGGAAAATCGGTATGTCAACGGTCACTACTACCGTGCACGACAACTACTTTATGTTCATTAAGCTGAATCTCAAAATGCCTGTCAGCCCCACCAACAGGGACGCCGTGACCAAAGCCGAATTAGAGCTCAGAAAGCGTCAGCTAAAGGCCGTCGAGCTGTTTAGAAAATATGTCCCCGGCTGTGAAAAGGCATTTATCGCCAGGACGAGCCCACGACTTAACATCAGGCGAGGCAGACTAATCACCTGCGACTATGACATTTCACATGAAGATGTAATTGAAGGCAGACATTTTGATGACGAAATTATGGTTTACGGTTTTCACGACAGCGCACCTCGCTACCAAATCAAAAATGGCGGCACATACGGAATCCCGTATAGGGCGCTGCGTGTAGCGCGAATAGATAATCTTTTGGTGGCGGGTATGATGATAACCTCCGACCGTAGGGCGCACATGTCCACCAGAAACACAGTAAGCTGCATGGGACAGGGACAGGCCACAGGCACAGCAGCGGCCCTCTGCGCAGCCAAAAACTGTGGAACACGCCAGCTTCGATATACCTATTTAAGAAAGGCCCTTGAAAACGACGGCGTGTATTTTGAAAGTTGAAATGTAGCCGCTCAAAATCGTCGCTTTACGGGAGGAGATTGGTTAAATGGTAATTGGTAATTGTTGTCACCGAGGACACAGAGAAATAATCGATTATTATTAATATTGTCATTCCTGCGAAGGCAGGAATCCACCTCACTGTCATTCTGAGCGCCAGCGAAGAATCTCAAATAATCACTAATCACCAGTCACTAAACTTATCACTTGATTTAAGACACGCAATTGTTAGAATGGTGCGGTAGAAAATTTTCTAAAAGGGGAAACTATGGAAATCGTTCCGTATTTTGTGATATTAGGCATAGTGACAGTCGCTATTATCCTAATAATGCTCGCCAGTGGTTGGAGGCCAGATGTAAATGAGGAAAAAGAAGCGTGGAAACGTGTCCCAGGAAATATTAAAGGGAGAGTGCTTGTTATCCCCTGTTTTTTGTGTGGGCTTGCAATGTGGGCGATGGGAATGAATGAAAAAACTGCCATATTGGTTACAATTTGTTTAATGATTTTTGTAGCAGGGGCGGGATGGTTTTGGTCTTACAGGAAACTGAAAAAAGAAATAACCAGTAAGAAAAAAGAATTAACCAGTAAGCCAAAAGACCAGCAAAAACAATAAGTAAATCAGGACGGCCCGGCGGGATGGACCCCCGCACCAAATTACGGCAAGGGCCTATTTTGTGCGGGGCAAGCAAGATAAATCCCCTGTAAAGTTGCAATAAAGCAGATTCTTAACAAGCGACAGTTACTTGAAATTACGTGATGCGACTCAGCAATAGTCGGGCAAAGTAAAAGAGGCAATAGCTGGCCTAAAATGGCGCTTCGGATGACAAAATGGCTGGACTGGCTGGACTCAAGAGCTGCCTGGCAGTTCGTAGTCATTCTCTACATTGTACGATGGTGCTTCATTGTCCCCTATATGATAGCTGCGAAATTCCTTTTTACCGATGCCCGGATTTCGGAAGCAAGTCTGCCGGAGGAGCTTTCAGGAATGAATCCGGTCATGTTATTCGCCAATATCGTAATCATTGCCCCGTTACTTGAAACCCTCCTCGAGTGTTCACTGCCATTTTTCGCTCTTTCTCTCATTCACAGAAAGAAAGGGAAACTTCCTGCCCGACCGTGGTTGTTTGTTATTATATCTGCGATGCTGATGATGCTATTACACCCTATGCTGGCGGCAGTTGTGCCGTCATTCGTTACCGGCCTGTTCCTGGCCTATTGCTATGCCCATTTCGCCGCCCGTAATTTCGGTTCCGCGCTCATGTATACAACCGCATTTCACGGAGCAATAAATATAGTTGGCTGGTCAATGATTGTGTTTGCTGACACAGCCTGAAAGTCCGGCTCGTGGGCGATATTGATGTGTGCAATGCCGCTTTACGTATAGTTCGGCTTGCATTTCAGGTGGTCGCGCGTTTCCTCGATGATGTCCCAATGGCCGGATTGCAGGATGTTGGCCTTAGTGACGCTGCGTGGTTGATGGCCATCATCAATTACCAGGCAGCCGGAGTTTTTAGTTATCCTTTTTAGCTCAGCTAAGAATTCTGCGGGCTTTTTGACCATAAAGAACATATCAATAGCACATACTACGTCCGCTATTGTGTCGGGCAGACTGCTGTCATATCCGCTTGCCAATACGGCTTCGATGTTTGTTAATCCATATTTGTCAATCTTTTCCTTCACGGCTTCGACAGCCAGTTCATGAATATCGACCGCAAAGACTTTTCCGTGCCGGCCTACGAGTCGTGCGAATCTCGTGGAGTACCTGCCCGGCCCGCAGCCGTAATCCACGACCGTCATACCCGGCTTTATTCCGAACTTTTTGACGCGTTTGTCTATGTATGGGTATATGAAGTCTATGAGATGAAAGAGCAGGTTCATAAACTTGAAGTGCCAGTCCGGCATCCTCTCGCTTTTCCTTTTTTGCACCATGTTCTTAATAAAGGACATAAGTGCCTCCACTTAACCACTCGCCAGTTACCAATCACCAGCTACCGTTCGTTAGAACCGCATCGAATCTGCAAAGACGGCCTGAAACTCCGGCTCGTGGGCGATTTCAACGTATTCTATTTTGCGGGCCAGTTCACAGGCTTTATCTCGGCACCGCTGAGAAAGAAGTATCATCTGTGCGCCGGCACTTGCGGCATTGCCGACAAAATGAATCCTCTCCACCGGCACATCAGGCAGCAGCCCTATTCGCAGCGCACTTTCCCGTCGGATGTAATTGCCAAAGGCACCGGCTAAAAAAATCTGTTTTATGTCAGAATCTTCGAGGCCAAGTTTTTTCTGCAAAAGTTTAATCCCCGCCCGGATGGCCGCCTTGGCAAGCTGAACCTGACGGATATCCTTTTGAGTCAGAAACACCGTTTCAGCGACGCCGCTCGCTGTCAGGATAAAGACCGGCTCGCCGAGTTCGGTGCGTATGCGAGAGGCAATAGCCACAGGCACGCTGCCTGCCAGCGTGCTTGCCCTGACGAACCGTCCACTTGCGTCAACAATACCCAATTCCAGCAGCACAGCCACGGCATCAATCAGCCCACTGCCGCATATTGACCGAGCCGGCGAGTCGCCTATCACATCCAGAACTATGTCATCTTCGTCTGCGACGACCGCTTCTATCGCCCCTTCCACCGCCCTGCTGCCGCAGCTTATACGCGCTCCTTCTAAAGCAGGCCCGGCCGCGCAGCTTGCCGCATAGAGTTTATCGCCGGTGCCGAGTACAAGCTCGCCGTTTGTGCCGATATCGACCGCTAATGTCATTTCCTCGGCCGAATTAATATCGACCGCAAGCGCGACAGCGGTAGTATCCGAGCCGACAAAGCCGGCTATATTGGGGGCGCTATGGATATTGCCGGCTGGGTTTATTTGCAAAACCAGTTTGCAGGCAGGTGTGTCCTTGGCATCGAGAGAGAACGCCTTATACGGTGCCTGGCCGAGCTGCTTGACAGGCAATTTAAGAAATATGTGGTTCATAGTCGTATTGCCGACGACCGCTATTTCATATATGAACTTTGCATCTACGCCGGCCTGTTTGCAGAGCCGGGCAATCAATTCATTTACGCAGTTAATTATTGTCTCGTGCAGCTCAGCCAATTTTGCATCGGTCTCTGCATAGCTGATTCTGCTGATGACATCATCGCCGTATCGGCTTTGCGGATTTAATTCCGCCTCAGTTGCCGGGCATCGGCCGTTTGTCATATCAATTAGCCTGGCAACGACTGTCGTTGTGCCGATATCGACCGCCACGCCGAATATTGGGTCGGCCGAATCGCCCTTCAAATATTTCTTGTATATATCGGGCTGGATTTTGTCTTTTGTATCAATACCTTCAGCAAGGATTTTCTGCTCGAAAAACCTGGAGCCGGCCGGAATTGTTACCGTAAGGTCGCTTTGAATACGGTACTGACAGGCCAGAACCTGCTCTTCGCCCGGCTCAACGTTTACCGAACATTTTTCGCAGATGCCCTTACCGCCGCAGACCGTATTTAAGATTATGCCTGCCTGGCCCGCGGCCTCTAAAAGTGTCGCACCTGCGTGAATCGAAATTTGCTTATCATCGGACTTGAAAATGATATTGAAATGTTTCATTTATCGTATTGCGTAGCTCTGCCACAGGTATTGCGTATATCGTATCGCGTATATTTTATGCAATACTCAATACGCAGGATGTACAGCTAATAATCAGCGGATTTTATGCCGTATTTTCCAGCGGGCACGCCTTTTCTTGCTGCCCACTTTACGTCTGCGTCTCGATTTTGCCATTTATTTCTCCACAAAATACCTAAGAATCTTTGTTGCAAAATACTTTTAAGCATTTGGAATATATGGTATTATAACGAAATGTAAAAGTAAAAAGTTAAAAGGGCAGATTTTTTTGTTTAGTTTTTTGCCGATTTAGATTGGGGTGCGAAATGATTGAGTGCAAAGATTGCGAATTTTGCGAGATTGGTCCCGACAACCAAAGGACTTTCAAATGCGACCCGTTTACCAATATCAAGGAGCCGGAGTGCATAGCCAAATGGCAGCTAATCCGCCTTGATATGCTGGTAGCCAGCTATCAGAGGATGCTCAAGTGGTATGGGAAGTTAGCACCACTGCAGGATAAGATTTTCAAGTATATGCAACGAGAAATCGAGGATATTGACGAAGCTGAGCGCTGGAAGGTTGAGGACGAGGAGGAGGAGGAGGAAGAAGAAGACGGCTGAGGGGCCGGGGCAAATCGGACCTGGCGGGCGAAAAATCCATCAGATTTTTCCTCATTTATGCAATAAATATGCAATAAATCGATTCCGGATACCGTCTTTATTTATGTAAAAAGCGCTTAAATATGGCAAAGAGCGACAACTTAGCCCGGATAATAATGGGATGTAAGGCCGGTTCGGCTGAAAGTTTTTCGCAATTGGTTGATATTTACGCAAGCCGGTTTTATGGTTATTTTTACCGATTAACGGGCGATAAGGTGGTCAGCGACGACCTGCTTAGCGAACTATTTGTCAAGTTGGTGGAGAAAATCAGTTCCTATAAGGGCGGCTCTTTTGAAAGCTGGTTGTTCAAAATAGCATCTAATATTTTTCACGATTACTTAAGGGGCAAGCAGCGACGGAGAAAATTGCTGGAGGTCCGAAAAAGACAGCTTGAATCGAGAATAACAGAGGCAAAAAAGTCCGATAGCGAGAGAGTCGATAAATTACAGATACAGCTTGAGAAGCTGGATGCAGATATGAGAGAATTGATAATGCTGCGTTTTTATTCGCAGTTGAAGCTGAAGGAAATAGCAGAAATGCGGTCTGAGCCGATAGGAACAACGTTGTCAAGACTGCATCGGGGACTGAAGAGACTGCGAGAGCTAATGGAGCGATAATGTTATGAATGGTCGAAACGAGGAAAATCTGAAGGAGCTGTTCGAGAAATTCCTTAATGCCGAACAGACGGAAAAGGCCGTTGAGGATTTTCGCACGGCCGAGCTAATCTTTCGCGAGCATCCTGCGCCTGGGCCTGATGATAGGCTGATAGCTGAAATAAAGTCCGAAATTGCGGAAGCCGTGTCGCCCAGGCAGGTAAATGTTTTTAGAAGAATAGCTTACAAGACGGCTGTCGTTGCGGCAGCAGTTATCGTCATAGCAGTTATAAGCGTAAGATTGCTTGACAAAGGCGGTGGCGGGCCTGGAAGAGCTACCGCCTCAATGATACCCGAAGCGCTCTGGGAAAGCGACGATATCTCCGCCGACGATGTGGAGCTGGTGATTTTAACCGCTGAGATTGAACAAATTGAAGGCGAAGTGCTGGCTCTGGAATTGGGCGAAAACGGCGGTAACGGCCAGGCGGACGTTGCGGAACTGGAGATGGAACTGATAGAAATTGAGAGTGATTTTTGGAAGGGGTAAAAGGAATGAAAGCAAGTTACGGAGTCATTTTAGTTCTGGCGATGGCAGCAGTCATAGTGCTGTCTATCCTGCCCTGCTCTGCCCAAAGGACGGGTGAAGAAAAAAAAGAAGACATCTGGCGTGAGGACGAACCAACGGGCCCAAGAGGAGACCCAAGAGGAGGACCAAGAGGAGACCCAAGAGGAGGACCAAGATGGGGACCGAGGCGGTTCGAATTAACAGATGAGATAATTGAGCGCATAATGAAAGAACTGGCAAAGAGTGAGCCGGAAAAAGCAAAAGAGCTGGCGAAGCTGCGTGAGAAAGAGCCGGATAAGTTCAAAGACGAGCTTAGAGAAGTTATGCGTAAGCAATTCGGCGAGAGAATCAGGAAACATATGGATGAGAGGAGGCGCAAGTGGCGTGCCGGCTTTCTTGAATGGCTGGGAAAAAATTACCCTCCGGCAGCAGAAAAACTGGCTAAACTAAAGGAGCAAGACCCGGAACTTTATATAAAGGCGTTTGACCGTGCGGTGAAAAAATATGGATACATTTACAGAGCGTGGCAGCAAAATCCTGAATTGGGTCGAGTTCTTAAAGAAAAGTCGGAACTTAAGGAAAAGCGAGATAGGCTGCTCAGGAAAATCAGGGCTGCACGTAATGACAAGGAAAAGAAAGAACTAACCAGACAGTTGGAAGAAGTCGTCAGCAACAGGTTTGACTTAATGGTAAGAGAAAAGCAAATAGCGTACGAGCAGCTGCGTAAGAGGCTTGAGGAGCTGAAAAAACGCGTCGAGGAAAGTCAAGCTGAGGTTGATAAGTTGATGGACGTTAAATTTAAAAACGAGAACGTAAAGGCACGAGTCGGAGAATTGATAGGCCGAACTAAAGGGGTGAAGTGGGACTGAGGTAATTTTTTATTTATTATTTACTATTGATTATTGAAAAGATAAATAGAAAATAGATTCCTGCCCCTGCTTCCGCAGGGGTGACAACCTTGGACAGGAACGACAATCAAAGTAACAAGGCCTTACGGGTCTTCTGTAAGGCTTTGTTTTTATGGATGTGGCGAAAAACGAAACGAACGTATAAGTCAAGTTTACTGTTCGTAGTTCATAGTTCGTAGTTTTTAGTCTGCTGGAGGTAGACTCCTCGTCTCCGCTTCGCTGCGCTCGGAATGACGGGGAGAATATCGAATATCGAACAAGAAATATCGAATGACGAAGTAAAGTTATTATTCGAGGGATGCGAGGATTTTTTTGCCGCCGGCGTTGAGGAGCTGGTTAGCGAGTTGTTCGGCGAGTTTGCCGGCCTGGGCAACGGGGCCTTTAATCTGGTGTCTGATAAAATTTTTGCCTTGTAAATCCGATATAAATGCGGTGATTTCTATATCATCTCCATCAATTTCAGCAAAGGCCCCTACCGGGGCGTGACATCCGCATTGCATCGTCGTCAGAACCTGCCTTTCCGCAAAAGTAACGGTCGAAGCTTTCCTGTCATTTAGGGCAGCGACGAGCTTAGTTGTCGCTGTATCATCACTTCTTGTCTGAACAGCGAGTGCACCCTGGGCCGGGGCGGGAATGAATTGCTCCGGGTCGAAACAGAAAGAGACTTTCTGCCCCAAACCGAGCCGTTCTATCCCAGCGCGTGCTAAAATAACTGCGTCAATTTCGCCCGTATCGAGCAGTTTTATTCTCGTTTGAACATTGCCGCGAACAGGGGTCGGCCTGAGGTCTGCTCTTAAGCGCCTGAGCTGAGCCGCCCGCCTTAAACTTGAAGTGCCTATCTTTGCGAATTGGGGAAGCTGCTCGATTGACCCCTGCTTGTTGCCGGCAGGGGCGGCCGCTATCAAACAATCTTCGGCAAATTGCCTTTCACATACCGCTGCGATAGTGAGTCCCTCTCGTTGGCGCGTAGGTAAGTCCTTGAAGCTGTGAACAGCAAAGTCGGCCTTTCCAGCCAGCAGGGCATCCTCCACCTGGGAGGTGAAAAAACCGCTGTCCTTGAGATTCCATAAAGCTGTACGCCTGTCCCGGTCGCCTCTGGTAGTTATCTTTTTAGTTTCGATTTGTAGGGCCGGATAGATTTTTTTTAGGGCAGAGATGACAATTTCGGTTTGAGCGATGGCGAGCCGGCCGCCACGAGTTGCGACGGTAAGAAGTTTCCTCATCAGTCGTCTTCATCCTGCGAAAGGAACATTTTGTTTATCAAGTCAACGGCCTGAAGCTGCTCCGTACTCAACTCCTCGTCTCCGCCATCTTTAATAAAGCTGATTGGCCCGTGGAGTATTTTCTTAACGAGCGATTCGGCGAAAAGCTCCAGCTTGTCACTGTTACCTTCGCCAAAATCCTTCGCATACCGCCTGGCTTCGCTGCGAGCCAGTTTAAGACCTTTCTGCGTCAATCGTGAAATTACCGGCACAAGATTTAACGAGTCATACCACCTTGCGAAATTATCGGTAAATTCGGCAACAATCGCGCGGGCCCTGGGAACTTCACTACTGCGTTTTTCCTTATTAGAGTTTATTTGCTCACTCAAATCATCGATGTTGTGCAGGGAAACACATTCAAATCGACCGATATCCGGAGCTATGTCCCTCGGCACAGCAATATCTATTATCAGCAGCGTTTTCTCTCTGCGCGCCAGGTCATTCTTAAGCATCTCGTATGTAACTACCGGCTCGTCAGCGGCTGTCGAGCTAATCAGCAAATCGACCTCAGCCAATTTTGTGGGTATATCGGCCAGGGCAATTATTTCCTCTGTCCCAAGGCGTGCAGCCATAGCTTCTGCTTTTTTCGTATTGCGATTTGCTATAATCAAACGCGGTAGTTGCGCTTTGAGCAGATGTCTGGCAGCAAGCTCAGCGTTTTCACCGGCACCTATCACCATCGCTGCAGCGGTGGACAAATCGATTTTTTTCTTAGCCAATTCTACGGCAGCCAAACTAATCGAAACAGCACCGCAATTGATGTTCGTGTCGGTGCGGACGGCTTTTCCCACTCGAAAGGCATTGTGAAAGAGCCGGTGAAATATCAATTTACTCATCCTGCAATCAAGTGACATCGTGTAAGCGGATTTTACCTGCGACAAAATCTGATTTTCACCAACGGTTTGCGAATCAAGACCGGCAGCCACTTCGAAAAGATGCCGAACAACATTAATCCCGGTTTTTGTCCGGCTATATTTGCCCCAGGTATCGACAGCAGCAGGACGCAGCTGCCCAATAAGCTCTGTTAGAAACGTGTTACAATCGAAACTTTTTTTTACGTAAATATAGAATTCAATCCGATTGCAGGTCTCAAGAATTGCGGCCTCGCTAATCGCCTCTTCGGTGTACATTTTTTTCAGCATGAAACGCCGCTGCTCATCGGTAAAAGTAACTTTTTCGCGTACCTCTACGGGGCAATCGTGATAAGTTAGTATATTGGCAACAAGCTTCATTCGTTCCGCCTTTAACCGTTTTTATCATTCGATTGTAATAGATTGTAAGCAAAGTAATTATAAATATCAACCCCAAACCTACAACACAGACAATCTGCAACCTGCAGAATCTTTGCCTGGCGGAGCCATCCCCAAGCTGCGCTTGAGGCTGCCACCCGGCCGCCGAGAGACTGGATTCCCGCTTTCGCGGGAATGACAGCGCTATAGCAGGCATTATTTAGCTGAGAAATATCTAGTAAAGGTCCAAAAAATCTACCTACACACGAATATCCTTGCAAATAGCCCTGTTTTTGGAATAATCACTGTTGCAGTGAGTCGTCGCCGTGCCGGCGATGGGTTAAATATAAAAACAACTGGTTTGATTTGCCGATGGGCGTAAAGGAAAGCTCTAAAAAGAAGTTCAGACGTGCCGTGATGTGGTCTGCTCTGACGCTGATCATATTGTTGATTTTCCTGTCCATCTACGGGGCGTTTATCGGCGCCGAGCAGACAAGAAATCTCGTCAACTCTCTGCCGTTGAGCGTTTACTGGTTGGCCTGGGCGCTTGTGCTGATAACAGCGCTTGCAGCATTTCGTCGACTGGCTCGCGTGCCCAGGCTGCTGCTGATGCACGGCGGCTGTGTCTTTATTCTCGCAGGGTCTATGTGGGGCTCGGACGCCGGACATAAACTCCAGGAACAACTCCTTGGAATAGACAAAATTCGCACAGGGCGTATGGCGATTTACGAGGGACAGTCCAAAAATCTTGTCGCTCTGGAAAACAACCAACAAGCCAAATTGCCTTTCTCCGTAAAACTGACGGACTTCCGAATAGAATATTATAAGCCGGTGTACCTTCGTGTCCAAACTCGCGAGGGGCGGAGCTGGAAAATCCCTGTCGAAATTGGCAGCGACTTCTCCTTGGGTCCCGATTTCGGCACAGTGACAATCATAAGGGCATTCGAGAACTTCAAGATAACAATTGAGGGTGGAATAGTATATGACGACCCCGAACCTGGCTATAACCCGGCTCTTGAAGTGCAAATTAAGCACGCGGATGGTGCTGTAAGGACGCAGTATGCTTTCGAGCGTTCCCCCGGCCACATCCACCCTGAAGACAAATTTGTGCTGCGGTACCAGAGAATCATCAGCGATTACATAAGTGAACTGGAAGTTATTAAAAACAACAAAGTTGTGGCAAAAAAGAACATCGAAGTGAATCACCCTCTTCACTTCGGCGGGTACCACTTTTATCAGCACTCTTACGATGCCGAAGCCGGCCAATATACTATTCTCGAAGTTGTTTCCGACTCGGGTCTGAACCTCGTCTATGCCGGGTACCTGATGCTGTGCGTCGGCGTTTTCTGGCATCTGTGGCTAAGACACATATTTACAGGAATAAAATTAAAAAGCGAATAGATGGAAATTAAGTACACAGTTCAGGGTTTACTAATTTACGCTGCTATGTCCGTGTACCTTCTGGCGTTCGTGATGAGCTTGCTGCGGCGTCGAAAAGTCGGGCACGTCCTGTACCTCTTCGGGTTCATAATTGCAGTTCTGGCTTTTGGTTATCGCTGGTATGATGTTCGTCATACGCCGCTGCAAAATCTGTTCGAGGTATTCCTGTGCTTAGGTATGATTTGTTATCCGGTTTCATTTTTTTGCCGGCGGATTCTGCAGGTAGGCGGCCGGTGCGCGGATATGCTTATAGGGGCGATAGTGCTGTTCCCTGCCGGCTTTATCTTCAGCGCCGAGCCACAACAACTGCCGCCCGCCCTGCAAAGCTGGCTGTTTGTGCCGCACGTTGCGGTCTATATGTTATCATATATCTTTATGGCAAAAGCCACTTTCCAGGCCCTTACCCAGTTCGCCGGTAAATCGTATGACGGCGACGAAAAGCTGCTGCCCCCTGAAGAGGCAACGTACCGGACGATTTGTGCCGGCTTTCCTTTACTGACCCTCGGCCTTGTCCTCGGCAGCTGGTGGGGTAAGCTGGCCTGGGGCGATTACTGGGGTTGGGACCCGAAAGAACTCTGGTCGCTGGCATCGTGGCTTGTCTATGTCGGATACTTCCATTTCCGATATATGTTCGGCAAAAAGCACGCCCGTATTAACAGCACGTGGGTCATTGCGGGGATGGCGGCGATTTTGATAACTCTTCTGTGGGCAAACCTCTCCAGGCTTTTCTCCGGCCTGCACAGCTACGCAACGTGATATGGTTTTTCACTTGTGGCAGAGCCAACCATGGATTTGGGTTCCCGCAAAGTGGGGGCCCACAGATTTCACCCCTAATAGGGGCGGGGTTTACGGATTCCGGTTTTTTATTTTAATTGTGTCTGTGCCGTAAAAGTATTGGCCATTGGTAAGAAAGCCAATAACGGTTATCTCAATCGAGCCAGAGTCAGTCAGAGCATCACAGAAGGCAGTACGGTCAAAAGCCATCTCAACCCTGATTAGGCCATCCTCATCAACAAAGACATCCATATAGTCTGCTTCGATGCCGAGCGACTCAATCCGGCCTAAAATATTAGAATCAACGTCGTCAAACGCCAAATCCTCAGGTAGGATAAAGTGCGCCTTGATCCACTTCCCTCTGCCTTTGCGATTCAATGCCTGTGGCGTCAATTTCATTGCCACTTCTATTGACACGGGAACCTCACGCCTGATGGCCAGACTGTGATGATAGCCAGCAGCTATGGCCATAAAGTCGTTGCCATCAGGCGGCGTGGCCTGACCACTATAGTTAACTCCCCAGCCGACGATAGAGCCGTCGGACTTTAGGGCCAGACTGTGTTCCCCGCCGGCGGCTATCGCCACAAAGTCGCTGCCTTCAGGCGGCGTGGCCTGACCACGCCAGTTGTCGCCCCAGCCGACGATAGAGCCATCGGACTTTAGAGCAAGACTGTGAACGTTACCTGCTGATATCGCCACAAAGTCGTTACCGTCAGGCGGCGCGGCCTGACCATAATCGTTGTTGCCCCAGCCGACAATAGAGCCGTCGGACTTTAGAGCAAGACTGTGAGCACCGTCCGCGGCTATCGCGACAAAATTGTGCCCCCTAGGCGGCGTAGCCTGACCAAAGTAGTCCCAGCCCCAGCCGACTATAGAGCCGTTGGACTTTAAGGCAAAACTATAATCAGAGCCAGCAGCTATCGCGACAAAATTGTGCCCCCTAGGCGGCGTGGCCTGACCAAAGTAGTCCCAGCCCCAGCCGACGATAGAGCCGTCGGACTTTAGAGCCAGACTATGAAGCCCGCCCGCGGCTATCGCCACAAAGTCGCTGCCGTCAGGTGGGTCAGCCTTACCTGAATAGTTGTCGCCCCAGCCGACGATAGAGCCGTCGGACTTTAGAGCCAGACTGTGAGACCCGCCTGCTGCTATCGCCGCAAAGTCGCTGCCTGCAGGCGGCCTGGCCTGACCATAATAGTTGTCACCCCAGCCGACGATAGAGCCGTCGGATTTTAAGCCAAGACTATGACCATTCCCTCCCGAGCCAATTCCTCCCCCGCCAGTGGCTATCGCCACAAAGTCGTTGCCATCAGGCGGCGTGGTTTGACCATAATAGTTGTCGCCCCAGCCGACAATAGATCCGTCAGACCTCAGAGCCAGCGAGTGAAACATGCTAGCGGCTATCGCCACAAAATCGTTGCCGTCAGGCGGCGTGAGCAGACCATAACTGTACCAGCCCCAGCAAACGATAGAGCCGTTGGACTTTAGGGCCAGACCGTGACGCGCACCAGCGGCTATCGCCACAAAGTCGTTGCCGACAGGCGGCGTGGACTGACCATAAATGTTGGAGCCCCAGCCAACGATAGAGCCGTCGGACTTTAGAGCTAAGCTGTGAAGCCTGCCAGCGGCTATCGCCAAAAAATCGTTGCCATCTGGAGCATCGGTTATTTGCCCACGGTCAAAAAAGCTTCCGCCGCTTATACCCCAGCCTACGATGGAGCCGTCGGACTTTAGAGCCAGACTGTGCCACAATCCTGTGGCGATGGCCACAAAGTCGTTTCCGTCAGGCGGCGTGGTCTGACCATAATAGTTGTCACCCCAGCCGACGATAGAGCCGTCGGACTTTAGAGCCAGACTGTGCCACCCGCCAGCGGCTATCGCAACAAAGTTGTTACCATCAGGCGGCGTGGCCTTACCGTAACTGTTGCTCCCCCAGCCGACAATAGAGCCATCCGACTTTAGGCCCAGACTGTACCCCCCGCCTGCGGCTATCGCTGTCAGCTTACCAGGGTCGCTGCTATCTACAACCTGAGAGCCCCAGCCGACGATAGAGCCTGCGAAGGCAGATTGGGCGATACAAAGGCAGCAGAGGGCCGCTACCGCCAGCCAGCCCAAAGTCAATCTTCTTTTCTTTGATTCTCTGTTAATCATTTTTTTCTCCTCTCAGAAAGTGGAGCTTATCGATTCTTTTCTTCCTCAGGACGCAAACAGAACCTTTATCCCTGAGTGAATTTGAAGGCAAGAGACTTCTGCTTAACAATAATCAATCGCAAGAGTTCCCCGGCCTCGCTAACAACATAAAAAATCTCCAGATATGTCTAATACACATTATATGACTTATGACCCTCTTAGCAAGAAAAAACTCCCAAAAAACAGCAGGATTTCTGCGTTTTCAGGTCTGCACAGCTGCGCAACGTGATATGTTTTTTTCACCGCGGATTTCGCGGATTTCACGGATTTCACGGATTCCGGTTTTTTATTTTTTCTGCGTGATCCAAGTAATCCAGGTTTGAGTGGCTCAGGAAGGCAAAAGATAGACAAATTTGTTGATTATAGCCTTTCTCATTGTTTTCAAACACAAAAATTTAACGCAAGTGAGTTGCATTACGGTGAGGTAACAGGTAAAATTGTCGCAGACAAATACAGCAGTTTAGCTAAGCCAAGTATAAATGTGAAATCTCGGATTATTAATTAAGCTGGAGGTAGGTACCATGAAAGACACGAATCGAACAATGGTCGCGCTTGCGGTTTGTGTGGTCGTGATGATCGCGAGCTGCGCCGTGGCGCAGGATTGGCCACAGTGGCGAGGACCCAATCGGGATGGTAAGGTGAGCGGATTCACCGCGCCGAAGAAATGGCCGAAGGAGCTGACGCAGAAGTGGAAAGTGACGGTGGGTTCGGGCGATGCGACGCCCGCCCTGGTGGGCGACAAGCTCTATGTGTTCACGCGGCAAGGAGCGGAAGAGGTTACCCTGTGCCTGAAGGCCGGCAACGGAAAGGAAGTCTGGCGGGACAAGTACGCGGCGCAGGCCGTGACCGGAGCGGCCAGCCGACACCCGGGACCCAGAAGCTCACCCACGGTGGCGAATGGAAAGGTCGTCACGTTAGGCGTGGGCGGGGTCCTCTCCTGCCTGGACGCCGCCACCGGCAAGGTCGTGTGGCGCAAGGACCCGTTCCCCAAGGTCGTGCCCAAGTTTTTCACGGCCATGTCGCCAATCATCGTTGACGGGATGGCCATTGCACATCTTGGCGGAAAGGGCAATGGGGCAATCATTGCATATAACCTGGCCAGCGGTAACGAGAAGTGGCGGTGGGCCGACGAAGGCCCGGAGTATGCCTCGCCCGTACTTTTGACGGTGGGAGGCACGAAGCAGATAGTGACGCTGTCGGAGAAAAGCATCGTGGGAGTCGGCGTGGCCGATGGAAAGCTACTGTGGCAACTTCCGTTCGTGCCTGTGAGGATGGCGTACAACGCCGCCACTCCGATCGTCGACGGACAAACGGTGATCTATACCGGGAAGGGTCGGGGCGCCAAGGCCGTTAAGATCGAGAAAAAAGGTGATGGCTTTACCGCCAAAGAGCTTTGGAGCAACCCGGATGTCGCCACGCAGTTCAACACGCCGGTGCTCAAGGACGGCCTGCTCTTCGGCCTCTCCGACCGCAGCAATCTGTTCTGCATCAACGCTAAGACCGGCCAGACGGCCTGGACCGACACAACCACGCGCGGTCGCGGTGGTTTCGGGGCCATTGTCGACGCCGGCTCGGTAATCCTGGCCCTGCCGAGCAATTCCGAACTGATAGCCTTTAAGCCCAGCAACAAGGAATATTCGGAGTTGGCCAAGATCAAGGTTGCCGAAACGCCAATCTACGCACACCCGGTGATTGCGGGCAATCGCATCTTCATCAAGGACAAGGAGACGGTGACGATGTGGACGATTGAATGATTGGGATAGATTTAGCCGATGAGAAGTGCGCGTACTGTGCACAAACTCGTGCGCGGAAGTCAGAATAGGGAGCAGCGACAATTGAACGCGCTTTCACGGTAAAGTTCCGTTATACGTAAATACCACGCCGAGCCGTTCTCAGGATTGAAGAGCTATGCAACGTGATATCCAATCTTTTTCGCCGTTTTAGTTTCCAATTTCAACGCCACCAACCCGAAAAGCCCCGGCCAGACCATCCCCAAGCTGCGCTTGAGGCTGCCACACACATGAGGGTGCTACCCAGGCTTCATTAGTAATTGGTCAATAGTAACAATACTGGTGGAGAAAAAAATTTAACAATCTCTAAACCTTGCTCAGGAAAACAGGTATACTATCATGACATGAATCGAAGAGAGTTTATCAAAACAGGCATAAGCGCAAGTCTAATGGCCGGCACGGGACTCATCGTGAGCAACCTTTATGCAGTCGGAAAGAGAAAATCGAAGCGGCCTAATATACTGTGGATTATGATGGACGACGGCCGGGCCGATGCGGTTGGATGCTACGGCAGAGCGTGGGCACAAACACCGAATATGGATGGCATTGCAAATCAAGGTGTGCGCTTTGCAAGTGCGATTGTGCAGAACCCGGTCTGTGTGCCATCGAGAAAGTCTATGAAATCGGGCCTCTATCCCCATACCTTCGGGCTTACAGCTATGGGAAAGCCGGCCGGTGTCCCTGGTGCCTATATGAAAAAAGCCAGGCCGAATGTTTCCAACCTGGTGAATTCCTGGAAGCGAGTGGGGATTAACCCGGTCAATGTCGGGAAACGCCACGTCTATCAAAAGGACTGGATAAGCAAGGGTGACAGGGGCGCCTTGATAGATTTCTTCGGTAACCCGAGGGGTCCTGAGGCCAAAGAGAAATTCGAGAAGATTACACAACCGAACAGGTATCGGCGAGTTAATATCAAGACGCACCGGTGGATGATAGGAGGGGTGGTGCCGTTTGCTCCGGAAGAAACGCAGACGTGGCGGCTGGGCGACCTTGCGGTGGACACCTTAAGAAAACTGGCAGTAAGCGAAGAGCCCTTTTTCCTGCGTGTTTCCTTTCACGCACCACACGTTCCCTGCCGTGTGCCGGAGTCGTATTTTATTGACCCTGACAAAATCACTTTGCCTCTGCCGACTGAAGAGGAATTAAAAACCAAGCCACGATTTGAAAGGGAGAACCTGCATATTTATGCCGGGGGGCTTGACCTGACTAAAGAACAGATTGAGATTTGCCGGGGGACATACTACGGGATGGTGTCACTTGTCGATACTCAGGTCGGCAGATTAGTGGAATGTCTCAAAAAAGCCGGCTTGATAAATAATACCATCATTGCCATCAATTCGGACCAGGGTTTTCAATTGGGTGAACACGGACTCTGGAAGAAGCGGGTTTTTTATGAGCAAAACGTATGTGTGCCTCTGATTATTAGCTGCCCGGAGCTTCTTCCCTCAGGTAAGGTTATCGATGAGTCGGTCGAAATGGTGGATTTTCTGCCGACACTAATGGAGCTTTGCGGATTAGCTGTGCCAGATTCAATCAGCGGGCGGAGTCTTATGCCACTAATACGAGGTGACATTAAGCAATGGAGGCCGGCCTGCTTTTGCGAAATCGACCACAGTATGTCTATGTATGAAGAACTTCGGAAAGGAACCGGCCGACGTGTTATGGTGCGAACGAAGGAATGGAAGCTCGTGTATTTTATGGATGAGCGCGTCCCGGACAAAGACGGCGCTTTGTATAATTTGAAAACAGACGGCGACGAAAAAGAAAATCTCTATGCTAAACGGCAATACAGACATATAATAAAGCATCTCGAAGGTCTGGCTGAGGAATGGGACCAGAGCACTTAAGGCAACTGCCGAGAATTACAAATATTCGTATCACTATTCATAGGAGACTATCATGATTCTGCAAAAAGATAAAATCGCGTTAGTGCTTGCTGCTCTTTTATTTGTCATTGGATGCGGGGAAGCAGTCAAAGAAGCTGGAGCGACGATTGCAGCAAACGGGGTGGCGAAAGCGGTCATAGTTGCTGCCGATGACGCTGCCGAACCTGAGCAGCACGCCGCTGTGGAACTGGCCAGTTTTCTCCAACAAATCACAGGTGCAAGATTTGAAATCGTACCCCCCCCTGCCGCCGGCAGGTCCCGTCTGCTCGTTGGGCCCAAAGCCGCTAAATTAGCTGTCCCCAACTTCTCCACCGATGGACTCGGTGCCGATGGTATAGTCATCCGGACGGTGGGAAACGACTTGATTCTGGCTGGGGGACATCCGCGAGGGACACTGTATGCGGTTTATACCTTCCTCGAAGATTATGTCGGGTGTCATTGGTGGTCGTCTAAAGTCAGCACGATACCCAAAAAGCCGACGCTTAAAGTGGGTAGGCTCAATGTCCGCTATGTGCCGGCATTAGAATATCGGTCGCCGTTCTGGTTTGACGCTTTTGATGGTGACTGGGCGGTGCGCAACAAGTGTAATGGACATGCTCATCGGCTGGACGCCAAACGCGGCGGCAAGCACATTTACGAGGGACACGTGCACACCTTCTATAGGTTGATTCCGCCTGAAAAGTACTTCAAAGCCCATCCTGAGTGGTTTAGCGAAATCAATGGAAAACGTAAATATGAGCGTGCCCAACTGTGCCTGACCAACGAGGAAATGCGCAAGGAACTGGTCAAGAACCTTAAAGCCCGGCTACGTAGTAACCCGAAGGCCACCATTGCTTCGGTTTCGCAGAACGATTGGCGCGGTAACTGTCAATGCAGCAAATGCGCTGCTATCGATAAAGAAGAAGGCAGCCCTGCAGGGTCTCTCTTGCGTTTTGTCAACGCGGTCGCGGCCGACATCGAAAAGGAATTCCCGCACGTGGCTATCAGCACCCTGGCCTATCAATACACCCGCAAGCCACCCAAATACGTGAAGCCGCGGCACAACGTTATTGTTCGCCTCTGCAGTATCGAATGCTCTTTTAGTAAGCCGCTGGCCGACGAGCGAAACAAAAAATTCCGCGATGACATCGTCGGCTGGTCGAAGATTTGCAATCGGCTTTACATCTGGGATTACACCACCAACTTCAGGCATCACATAATGCCGCATCCGAACCTGCGCGTGCTGGGGCCGAACGTCAAGTTCTTTGTGGACCACAACGTCAAAGGTCTTTTTGAACAGGGTGCCTACACCACGAATGGTGCGGAGATGGCTGAACTGCGGGCGTGGGTGCTGGCGAAGCTGCTGTGGGACCCCACGCGCAACGGAGAAAAACTGATTGATGAGTTCATCTATGGCAATTATGGCCTCGCCGGCCCGCATATCAAGGCATACCTGAAGGTGACGCACGATGCGGTGGAAGCGAGCGGCGACCGGCTCGGCTGCTTCTCGCAGAACACCGCCAAATTCCTTTCGTTCGAGACACTGAGCAAGGGGTGGGGACATCTTAAGGCGGCGGAGGCAGCCGTCCAGAACGATTCTGACCTGCGTTTTCGCGTTCAGGTTGCGCAACTGCCGGTGATGTACGCCTTGATGATGCGCTGGGACGAGATGCGCGAAAAGGCGTTAGCTGCCGGCGCCGATTGGCCTATGCCCAACTCAATCCAGGACGCCTACGACCACTTTGTGAAAATCGCTAAGAAAAAGAACATCACGCGCCTGAACGAATGGAACGTAGGTTACGGCGCGCTGGAAAAAGCGCTGGAACGCGTCAAGAAATGAACAACACTTGTCACGTCAGGATTTGGAGTGATATGCAACACAGGTAGCAGAGAATACGAAGTGGACAGAATATGTCAGAAAAACTAAGAGAGTACCGTATTAAATTTGAGCGCGTTCCACAGGGCGAACAGGCTGTCGATCCGGACGCTCTGGGTCTGCGTAGTAAATTAGGTGGCGAACCCACCTGGGATCAATTCGATGAGACCCCAAAATGCCCATTATGCGAAGAAGCAATGAGTTTCGTTGGCCAGATTGATTCAATTGAACATGACTCAAAAGACAATCCTAATCGTATCGATTGTCTATCCAGTGAGCAGCAATTCATGTTTGGCGACGTTGGGATAATCTACATTTTCTTCTGTTTCAGTTGTTGCCAGGTTAAAACTGTGTTTCAATGTGGTTGATTTCCTTCGCCTAACAAGCCGGTGCATCGGGAGCATAAAACTGCGCGGCTGAAGCCGAGCATTCTTGGATTTTTCAGTAGGCGTCTGTTGCAGCAATCTGTTTACGGCAGGTCGCATAGCCGAATCAAAAAACAACCCGCAAGCAAACGTCGGGGGTAAATATTTTGGTGGAGGAGCGGAGGGAAATATCCAATGTCGAAGAAGGAACGCCGAAGTGAGAAGGGCAGGGTGGCAAACTAAATGAAAAATTGAAAATGAAAAAGTAAAAATTGTAGGAGAGATTCTTCGCTGCGCTCAGAATGACAAACTATTAGATTCCTCGGCTGCGCTCGGAATGACGGTGAAAGAGATTGCCACGTCGCTTCGCTCCTCGCAATGACGGCAAAGAATATCCAACATCGAACAAGGAATACCGAATAATGAAGTTGTCGGGTGTATGTTGGTAAATGGTAAGGGGGTATTTTGAGATTGCCGCGCTCGGCTGCGCCTCGCTCGCAATGACACATTGGTATTGGGTCGTGCGTATTGCAAATAGCGTCGCCGTGCCGGCGATAGCTAAACGACCCCGCAATAAATTGCGGGGGTAAGTACTCTGGATTGCTGCTTGCGCAGGAATGACAATAAAGCGTCGGCGTGCCGGCGGCGGGTAAACGACGCCCAAATAAATTGGGGGGGGTAAATATGAGTAACGGGTGGTTTCAAAAAAACCGTTGCAAAGATCCATATAAACCTTAAGATACCTCCTACAGTTCAGTTGTGTATCTTTAAGGAGCGGAAAATGAACCATCATAAATTGGTTTTGTTATGTGCAATTTGCTTCATTCTTGTCGCAGCACGCGGCGTTTGCGGTGCGACCAAAGGGCCTATCATTTCCGGCGAGTTGAAAAAGTGGCACAAGGTCACCATCACCTTCAATGGTCCGGACAGCAGTGAAAAGGCCGAGCTCAATCCCTTTCGCGACTATCGTCTGAACGTTACGTTCGCTAAGGGAAAAAAGCGATATGTTGTTCCCGGTTACTACGCTGCTGACGGCAACGCTGGCCAAACCGGTGCCAGCGCGGGCAACAAATGGCGTGTGCACTTTGTGCCGAGTGAAGAGGGCCGATGGTCTTACATCGCTTCCTTTCGCACGGGGCCTGATATTGCTCTCAACAACGACCCAAAAGCAGGCAAGCCTGTTGCCTTCGATGGCGCCAAAGGAAGATTCACCGTTGGGCCAACCGATAAGACCGGACGAGACCACCGGGCCAAAGGACTGCTTAAATACGTCGGCAAACGCTATCTTCAATTCACCGAGACAGGCGAGTATTTTCTCAAGGGCGGCGCCGACAGCCCGGAAAACTTCCTCGCCTATGCCGACTTCGACGGCACCTTCGACACCGGTGAGCTGAAACGCAAGGGAGAAGCCGCGGGCGGGAAATTTCTGCATACTTACGCCCCACACGTGCGGGATTTTGCGCCGGGCGACCCGACCTGGAAAAACGGTAAAGGAAAGGGCATCATTGGCGCTTTGAATTACCTGGCAAGCAAGGGTATGAACAGCGTTTATTTTATCCCGTACAACATCGACGGCGGCGACGGCAAGGACATCTGGCCCTGGACCGGCCCTGGCGAAAAATTCCGTTTCGACTGCAGTAAACTCGACCAGTGGGAGATTGTTTTCTCGCATATGGACAAACTGGGCCTGATGCTCCATATCATTACCCAGGAGCAGGAAAATGACCAGGGCCTCGACGGCGGCGAACTTGGTCCCCAGCGCAAGCTTTACTACCGGGAACTAATCGCCCGCTTTGCCCATCACCTCGCGCTGGTCTGGAACCTCGGCGAGGAAAACACCAACACCAACTCGCAGCGAAAGGCGTTTTGCCGCTATATTAAAGACCTCGACCCTTACGACCATCCCGTCGTTATGCATACCTTCCCCGGCAAGTACGACCAGGCTTACACTCCGCTATTGGGATATAAGTACTTTGAAGGGCCGTCGCTGCAGACGAATAAGACTCATTCTGAAACCGTCAAGTGGATTGACCGTTCGGCCTCGGCCGGCCGTCAGTGGTTCGTTTGCCTGGACGAAATCGGCCCCGCCCACACCGGCGTCAAGCCCGACAAGGACGACTACCGGCACGATGAAGTCCGCAAGAAACACCTGTGGGGTAATCTAATGGCCGGCGGCGCCGGCGTCGAATGGTACTTCGGATACAAATTCCCAAACAACGACCTTAACTGCGAGGATTGGCGCAGCCGAGAGCATATGTGGGACCTGACCCGATACGCCTTAGAGTTTTTCCAGCAGCACCTGCCCTTCAGCGAAATGGCGCACCACGACGAACTGACCTCCGTCAAGAGTGATTATTGTTTCGCCAAACCCAGCCAAATCTACGCCATATACCTGCCCTCGGGCGGCACTACGAAGCTCGACGTCGGCGGCAGTTCCGCAACCTTCGGCGTACGCTGGTACAATCCGCGTACCGGCGGCCCACTGCAGACCGGCACCGTCTCCATTATAGCCGGCCCCGGCCCAGTCGCCATCGGCTATCCACCACGGGATACCGATAAAGACTGGGGCGCCCTGATAAAGTTAAAACAGTAAATTCCTCCGTCACAATAGACGAGCCGCCCAAAAAAACTGTTGCAAATCGTTGCTCTGGCCTTATAATGCTTCCTCGTGGTGGGCGGTGGGTGAGAGGTATCGGGCAAAACAAGAATGATATACGAAATACGAATAAGGAGAAAATTGCTATGAAATCAATTGCAGAACTGGGAATCGACTTATTTGCCAGGGATTTGCCGTCAATGGACGAAATTAAGACGCTGTCGGAGGTCGTCCATTGCAGCGAAAGCAACCAGATAGCATTCAGTGAACAAGTAGAGGCGAATATGGGGAGACAATCGCCAAAAGCTCGTCTGGCGGTGGGAATCGGTCTTTTTATTCTCGGCAGAAACGCCGAAGCAGCCCAGAAACTGCAAAAAGCAAAGGACTGCAAAGAAAAATTCATATACCTGGCCTTTGCACTTCGCCGAATGGGCAAATTCGATGAAGCAATCGAAAACCTGCAAAAGAGTCTTGATTACGAAGCTAACACATTAAGCACAACTCTGGAAAAAGTCGCCACATATCGGCATGCATCAAACTTTGACGCCGCAGCTAAGGAGCTGAAAAGCTGCGCAAATTTTGAAAATGTAAGTGCCGAATATCACTACCAGGTTGGCCGTCTTCAGGAAGCACAGGGGCTTTACGAAGAAGCAATGGACAATTACAAAACAGCTCTGGAATTATCCCCGAATCATCAAAGAGCCATTTTCCACCTGGCTTATCGCTGCGATTTATCCGGCGATGAGGACGCAGCCATTGACTACTACACGCAAATTGCTTCAAGCTCTTCGGTTCACGTAAGTGCCCTGCTGAATTTAGCTGTACTCTATGAAGATATGGGCTGGTTCAACAAAGCTCTTCAATGTGTTGATATGGTGTTGGAGTTTTATCCGAATCATCAAAGAGCAATCCTGTTCAAAAAAGACATCGAAAGCTCAGAAACAATGTTCTACGACGAAGAAAAAGAAAAGAAAAAAACCCGCAAAAACCAAATCCTTGAAACGCCAATCTCTGACTTTGAGCTGTCGGTGCGCAGCAGGAACTGCCTGAAAAAAATGAAAATCGAAACACTCAGCGACCTTTTGAATATCTCCGAGGTGGAACTGCTGTCTTATAAAAACTTTGGTGAAACCTCTCTTAGAGAAATCAAGAGCATTCTCGAAACAAAAGCATTGCGTCTTGGTATGGCCCTGGAGGAAAAGCAGCTCTCTTCAGCAGAAACCTCTGAGCTCATTGAGGTAGAAGATGAAGATGAAAGACTCTTAAGCAAAGCTATAGATGACCTCCAATTGTCGGTGCGTGCTCGAAAGTGCCTGCAAAAACTTGATATTCGCACCCTCGGGGACTTGACGCACAAAACAGATGCCGAACTGCTCGGGGTAAAAAACTTCGGCGTAACAAGCCTAAATGAGATTAGAAAGGCCATCGGCAACCTTGGATTATCGCTGCGAGCACTGGATTAACCGATTGATTATTGATAAATGGTCATTAAAAAAAACATTAAAAATAATCAATCGAAGATAATCAATAATCAATTGATTCGGATAGCCCCTCTGCTTTTGCTGACAATTCTCGCCGGCTGCAAGGCAAGGCAGCTCGCCAGGCCCACCCCGCAGATGGACATTGAACCGCAGTTCTGGGTAAGGGTCCTGCTGCTCGATGATGTCACGGACTGCACGCTAAAGATTGCTTCGCCCTTTAGTGTTATTAACTTCGACCCACTCAGAGGAGGGGTACGAAACTATTTTGATAGGGTCAATGTGCCGCTGAGGGCAGAGATGTCTGCCAGCACAATTACCATTGCCGGCCAACCCTTAACAAGTAGCGAAGCGATTATCTTCCCCGGTGCCCCGTACATCTTTAACTTAAACGGTGATGATTACCGCGGCAAATTAAAGCTCGTAATCAATCCTGACGGCAGCTCTTTTGACGCAGTAAACCTTGTTCCGCTTGAGCCGTATTTAGCCGGCGTAGTAGGTGCCGAGATGCCCGATTACTGGGAACCGGCGGCACTGAAGGCTCAGGCGATCGCCGCAAGAACTTACTGCCTGTATATCAAAAAGCGTTTCGGCGGCAATCGCGCCTGGGACGTCAGGAAAACCCAGGCAAGTCAGGTTTACCTCGGCGTCAGAGCCGAATCGGCCCAGATTTGGGACGCCGTCAACAGGACATACGGGCACGTTTTAGTCTGTAAGCATCGTGACGGCACCGAAGATATCTTCCCCGCTTACTACAGCTCAATCTGCGGGGGGTACACCGAAGACAGCAAGCACGTATTCGGCGACTCTTTTGAAGCGCTCGTTGCCCGTCGCTGTCCCTATTGCAAAGATGTAGCCAAGCATCGCTTTTTCTACTGGCCTACGGTTCAGTTCGATAAGGCCTATGTTACAGCCAGACTATTACAGAGGTATCCAAAGCTAAAGCAGCTTGGCGAAATCACGAACATAGTTCCGGCCAGGCAAAGTAAGTATGGAAAATTTTCGCGATTGACCCTGGTCAAGCTCGTCGGCTCAAACGGCAAAAGTGATTTCCTGCGAGCGGAGGACTTCCGTCTTACAATCGACCCAAGCGGCCGTAAATTACAAAGCACAGTTTGCCAGGTAGTCAATATGGGCGATAAATGGGAATTTTTAGCAGGGATAGGTTACGGGCACGGCGTAGGAATGTGCCAGTGCGGCGCCCAGGGCATGGCAAGGAAAGGCGAAACCGCCGAGCAGATTCTTTTCCATTACTACCGCGGCTCTAAGATTGTAAGAGTCTATTGAAAACGTAAAGCAAAAAATGCAAAACCGTAGCGTAATATGAAATCCGAAATTCGAATTTTGTTGGTACATAGTTTTTAATCTATTGAAATGAGTAAGTTCGAAATTCTTTATCGCGACTCTAACTCCGCAGCGCGGCACGGGTTATTAACCACGGGCCACGGCGAGGTCGAGACCCCTGTGTTCATGCCAATCGGCACCGCCGGCGCGGTAAAGGGAATAACACCACAGCAGCTCAAAGAAACCGGTTCCGTACTTATTCTGGCCAATACCTACCATTTGCTGCTGCGGCCCGGAGTCGATGTGGTGGAAAAACTCGGCGGAGTGCACAAACTTATGGGCTGGAACAAACCGATACTGACCGACAGCGGCGGATATCAAATCTTTTCTCTAAGCCCTCTGACCAAGGTCGATGATGACGGCGTTGAATTTGCCAGCCACGTAGACGGGGCAAAAATATACCTGAATGCCAAAATTGCCACCAGGATGCAAAATCGGCTTGGCGCCGACATAATAATGTGCTTCGACCAATGCACACACTTTCCCTGTGATGACGTGCAGCTAAAAGAAGCCGTAGAAAGAACTATCCGCTGGGCGAAGCGCGCCAAACAGGCTCACGCCAATGATGGCCAGATGCTGTTCGCCGTCGTCCAGGGCGGAATAAACCCCGGCCTGCGAACGTACTGTGCCTCAGAACTTGTCAAATTGGATTTCGACGGGTATGCTATCGGCGGATTAAGTGTAGGTGAAGGACACGACAATATGATAAAAACAGTCGCTCACACAGCGAAGTTTTTGCCGCAGGACAGGCCTCGCTATCTGATGGGCGTCGGCACACCAGCCGATATCATTGCCGCCGTCAAGGCCGGTGTCGATATGTTCGACTGCGTCCTGCCAACCCGAAACGGACGAAACGCCTGCGCTTTTACCGAAGATGGATACCTCCGACTGAGGAACAACGCTCATATAGGAGACAGCAGACCAATCGAGGCCGGCTGCGACTGTTACTGCTGCACTAATTTTAGCAGGGGCACCATCAGACATTTCTTTAATGTCGGAGAAATGCTCGGCCCAATCTTAGTGTCGCTGCATAACCTGAGGTTTTACCAGAGACTAATGGCCAAAATAAGGCAGGCCCTGAAAAAAGACGAATTTACCGACTGGGCAGTCGAACAATTAAAAAAATGATTATTGATTATTGGTAGATGATAATTTAACATCTTGCCAATAATCAGTAATGAACTATCAATGAGCGATTATAAAGGGAAAATAAAAATGAAGAATATATGGATATTAGCGCAAGCCGAAACTAACGAAGGACGTGTTGAAGCAACACGAATCGATGAGGAAGAAGGCGAAGCAACGACGGTTGCAGCCGACCCCAATGCTCCGCCTGTAACTCCGCGACGAAGCCCCTTCGGAGGTAGTATGTGGATTTGGGTTCTTTTGATGTTTGTAATGATGTACTTTCTGCTTTTTAGAGGCCCTCGGAAAAAACAGCAGCAACATAAACAAATGGTGCAAACACTGGGAAAAAATGACAGAGTCAGAACAATCGGCGGAATTATCGGGACCGTCGTTGACATCAAGGATGACGAGATTACGTTGAAAGTCGACGAGTCGACTAACACAAAAATAAAAGTTGCTTCTTCAGCAATTGGGAAGAATTTGTCGAAAGATAAAAGTGGTTAATTGGTAACTGGTGAGTGGTAACTGGTGAGTGGTAACTGGTAACCAAAATCATCTGACAATTTAACCATTTAACCAATTACCATTTAAGCACCCATGCGAGGAAAGTTATGGGCAAGAATGTTATGCCGAAACTCGTTTTAATTATTGTCCTGGTGGTCGTTGCGGCCTGGACTTTATATCCGCCAAGCAAAACCTTAAAGCCCGGACCGGACCTGGGAGGGGGAACAAGTCTTATCTATGAAATTGACACGCAGGGCCTGAAAGAGCGCGAAAAGAAAGATTTGGCCCAGAGAATGATAACGGTTCTGCGAAGGCGAATAGACCCCGCCAACATCCAGAACCTTATATGGCGGCCTCTGGGCAACACGCGCTTCGAAATACAAATGCCGCTGGCAAGTGCAGAAGTACGCGTGAAACAGAAAAACTACAAAAAAGCCCTCGACGAGCTGCTGGCCAAAAATATAAACCGCGCAAGAATCATGCGCTCCCTCCAGAAACCGGTAGAAGAGCGAACTGAAGATTTCAACGATTTCACCCAGGGCGACCCTAATAGACTGACAATTCTCGATACCCTCGCTACAGTCTATGACGAACGCAAGGCCCTGCAAAATGAAAGAGACAAGCTCTATTCAAAACTCAAAACCCCGGAAAGTATAATACCATTAACCGGACTTAACCTCGACGATATAAAACTTCGCCTCGGCGACTGGATTAAGCTGGATGAGCAGCAACTGACAGAAACCCTGAAAGAGTACCTGGGCTCAGAGGATAACCTGGACCTGCTGACCAGGTATGTAAAAATGTGGGCCGAATGGGCCGAAGTTGTTGAGCAGCTAACCGAGCCGGAAACAGGCAAGAACGACCAATACCAAAATGCAAAAAAAGACCTCGATAAGTTAAACCTCACCGAAGAGCAGATAAACATCTGTCTCGAAATGTCGCCCAAGTCAGCCGATAGACACCGGGAAATCGAAAGACTCAAAATCGAGTTCGCAGACCGAGCAGATAAAATTGACAACGTAGTCGCTGCCTACGACGAGTATCACCCATTCAAAGGAAGACTGGACGACCCGAGAGACCTTCAGCGAATGCTAAAAGGCGCCGGCATACTGGAATTTAGAATACTGCCAACACTTGGACATCCCGAAGTGGACCCAGACGAGATGACCGGCTACGTTGAATCCCTTAGAGAAAAAGGGCCGAAATACGCCTCAGACAATAAACATGTATGGTGTGAAATAGAAAATATTAGTGAATGGATGGGACGGGACGAACAAGGACGTGTTTTCGTTACGGTATTAGATGGACAAGACAATCCTTCGGTCATTGCATCATTTGGCAACAAACATTACGTCCTGGCAAGCAACAAACGAGATGAGACTATACTGCACGGCGCCGGCGAAGAGGATTGGACATTAAAAGCCAATCCGACAAGTGACAGGATAGGCCGAAGAGCTATCGGGTTCACACTGGATGAAAGAGGTGGAAAAGTATTCTTTACCGTTACCGGGAAGAATCTTGACCGACCGCTTTGTGTTCTCCTTGACGGAATCGCCATATCGGCACCGACCATTCAAGCGAGGATACGCACACAGGGCATAATAACAGGCAGCTTCACAAAAACAAAAGTTGAAGATATGGTCAACAAACTAAACGCCGGCTCTTTGCCCGCACGTCTGATAGAGCAGCCCATCTCGACAAAAACAATCGGCCCATCCATCGGCGCTGACAATCGGGACAAAGGTATCAAAGCCGGTTTAATCGGCCTATGTCTGGTAGTGCTGTGTATGCTGATTTACTATATGAAGGCCGGCTCAATCGCCGATGTGGCTTTGCTGATGAACATTTTGTTTGTGCTGGCAATAATGGCAGGTATCAGAGCAACCTTCACATTGCCCGGCATCGCGGGCATCATACTAACTATCGGTATGAGTGTTGACGCCAACGTCCTTATTTTTGAGAGAATCCGGGAAGAGCAGCAGAAAGGCTCATCCCTGAGAATCGCCATAAAAAACGGCTACCAAAGGGCGTTTAGAACTATTTTAGATGCCAACCTCACTACATTCATCACCGCTGCGATCCTTCTCTGGCGGGCGTCGGAAGAAGTAAAGGGCTTTGCCATTGTGCTTATGCTCGGTATCGCCTCGAGTATGTTCACCGCACTGTTTGTAACCCGGGTGCTTTTCGATTTTCTCCTGGGGCGGCGGATTATCAAAGACCATTTATTTATGCTCCGCTTGATACGCAAACCAAACATAAACTGGATGGCTTCCCGGCCGATTTTCTTCTGTATCTCGACTGCGCTTATTGCAGCAGGCTTATTCGTTTTCTTCACAAGAGACGATAAATATGATATCGAATTTACCGGCGGAACAAGCGTCCAGGTCAATCTGAAAGAACCCCGCACCAGGCAGTACGTGGAAGATAAAATCCGTGAAATCGGAGACGACCCGAACAATCCCAACCCCGCCCTTGCAGCTGCGAATGTCTACAGCATCGGAAACTCAGGTAAGCAATATGAAATTAACACCACAGAGACAAACAAAACCACCGTTACCGTTACTTTCCCGGGAGCCGAGCCCCGCCCCTCCGAGGGGCTGGGCGAGCAGCATACTGTTGAAACTGTACTTTCCGCAATTGAAAAAGCCGAGGGTGAATTTAGCGACAGTCTAAGCAATCTTCAAGTAACGCCGCTTAGTAATCCAACGGGGTTTGAAATAACAACGAGTCAGATGAACAAAACCTTGGTAAAAAATGTGCTGACAACAGCTTTTGCAGATGCCAATATCTCAGAACCACAAGTTGAGAGAACAGTCAATGATGCAATACTAACTGCTTTCGGGGATGAGCTGGAAATCCAGCAAAACCTTCAACCGGAAATCACCTTGCAGGAAAAAATAACTGAAGAGCTTATAGAGTCTTACCCCGAACTTGCTGATTTTATGGGCGGTATTAAAATCATCTGTAAAATCGAAAGGGCCGCCACCCCCGAAGAAATCAACAGCAGATTGGCGGATTTGCGATTCAAGCCCGATATGCAAAATCTCAATTGGTCGTATGACTATGAAATCCTCGGCCCAGACCTAAACGCGATGGAGCCAAACCAGCCGGCAAATTCCTTTGTCTATATCAGTGTTGAGCCGGAAGCGGGATTTCGCGAACTAAGCGAGGACGAATGGACGCGGTTTGTTGAAAACGAAACGACCAAGGTCCTGGCTGCAACCAAACTGGAAGGGTCCCTGCCCCGAGTGAGGCAGTTTGCCCCCTCGGTCGGCGAAGAGGCAAAGACACGGGCACTGATTGCTATTATCCTGTCATTGTTTGCAATTGTAACTTATATCTGGGTTCGATTCGGAAATGTCCGCTATGGCATTGCAGCAATCGTAGCACTGGTGCACGATGTATGTATCACACTCGGTGCCATTACCGCCTGCACCTATATCGCAGCAACGCCGATTGGTGAAAGACTGTTGATTGGAGATTTCAAAATCAACCTGGCAATAATAGCCGCTCTTCTGACAATCATCGGATACTCACTTAACGATACCATTGTTGTTTTCGACCGCATTCGGGAAAATCGCCGCAAGGCCCTCCTGAATCCGCAGATAATTAGCAACAGCATTAACCAGACCCTTTCCCGAACCATTCTAACATCCTTCACAACCTTTATAGTCGTGCTGATAATGTATATCTTCGGCGGCCCGGGACTGAGAGGCTTCACCTTCGCAATCGGTCTCGGCATTATCATAGGCACCTATTCCTCCATTGCGATAGCCGCACCGGTATTGCTGATCGGCGCCGGGTCCGCAAGCGCTAAAAAAGAAAGAACGTTTGGGGGCCCGCCAAAATCGAAAATGAAAAAAGTAAATAGATGACGGCTGATGGACGATATAGTATACGCTATGCGATTTACCAATGAGCGTCAAAAATGCAAACAGATTTGAAAATAGGAATGGTTCTGGGCCTGGTACTGACAATCGTCGCTATGCTCTGGCTCTCTACCCGCCCCAGTATGAGTACAAAAGCAAGAATGCTGAACTCTTACAATGCCGGGTCGCGAGAGGAATCTATCGAGCAGCCCCTTCTGCCTCTGATTGCCAAGGTTGAAACCGAACAAAGCAGCGCACCGGACTTCACAGTCCGCAAAGAAGTCGAGAAAGTGATTCATACCATCCGTGAGGGTGAAACCCTCTCCGGCATTTCCCGGGAATACTACGGCTCTGAAAACAAATGGCAAAAGATTCTTAATGCCAACCGAAATGTTATAAGAGATGCAAACAAGCTCAGGCCGGGCACAAAACTAATCATCCCTGAATAAACTCAAAAACTAAAGAAAAAGTGAAAAGCCGACCGGCTTGTGCCCTCCTAACCCGAATTGTCACAATTACAGGGCTTTTGCGGCGTCGCTGTCAACGAGCCAGGTGACCTTGTCAAGAATGGGCCAGAGGACGTGAATGGGATAGCGGACTTCATCCGGCTCGCTGGTCAAAACCTCTTTCAAAATGTCGGCCTTTTCTTCTCCGGAGACCAGTACAGCCAGATGAGATGCGGCACGTAAAACGGGATGTGTCAATGTTATGCGGTTTAGCTTCTCATCCAGGACATAAACAACACACGCCAGATTTTCCGTATCAAAGGCCGCATAGCAATTGGGAAACAGCGAGCCGGTATGTCCCTCAGCCCCCATACCAAGCACAATTAAATCAAATTCAGGAAGTTGATTTTCTTTGAGGCCGAAAACCTCTCGAATGGTCTCTTCATAACGCTGAGCTGCAACCTTAAAGTCGCTGTACTCCGTTGGAATGCGATGGATGTTCTGCTCAGGAGTGCCGACTTTAGGTAGGAAAGTGTCGGCGGCCAGCTTGTAATTGCTCCACTGCGAATCGGGCGGAACGTACCGCTCGTCAACCCAGAATAAGTGTATCTTGTTCCAGGGCAGAGCTTTTGCGTTCGGCACTTCGCCTAACAGTTCAAAAAAACGCTTAGGCGTGTGTCCCCCGGATATTGCGACGTGAAAAGCGTTTTTCGCCTTTATCGCCTTTTCTGCATGAGCGACAAAAAACTCAACGCTTTTACGTGCAAGATTCTCGGGGTCAGAAGCAACTTCAACATTCGGTTTATAATTTGCAGCGGTTTCCATATTCCCACCCCTTTCACTGCATAAACGCAAACTGAAACTATTATCTACTTTCAGCGGTGGTTTGGCCAGAAAAATTTTCAAAAAATAAAAAAATTTCTACTATTTGTTTGTTAACTCTCAGCCCCAACACGACTTACAGAGCAAAAAATCAGACATTCAAGTGTCGGCCTCAGGTAATATCATCAATCTCCCACATAAACGCCTTTATGCCTTCGGAGCCCAGTTTCTCTCGCATCAGGCGAACTTTCTGCATTATTTCTTCGGCCCTGGGCTGGTCGGTAACGACAAAGGTGCCGTAATTTATCCCCGGCCAAACGTCGGTATTCAAATGCGGCTCACTTATCTCGCCCCTGCCTAAGGTATTTGTGAATTTGGTATAGCAATTAGTGCCGACAGAGGCCAGAGCTTCGTTTACTTCCTCATCTATCGCGGCATTGTGCACAATCAAAACAGCTTTCATAATTATCCTCTTACAGCAGAAGCCTTAAAACCTTCAAACACACTGTAAAGGGTCGGCATTAGAACCAGGGTAATGATGGTGCCGACAAACAGGCCGCCGATTACCGTTACGGCAAACGGCACCCAAATTTCGGCCCCTTCGCCTCGTGAGAAGGCAAGGGGTGACATCGCCAGCATTGTAGTGCAGCTGGTACATATCACAGGTCGTAATCTGCTGCGTCCTCCCTCAATGATAGCCGAATAGACATCGTGGCCTCGCCGCCGTAGTATGTTAACATAACTGATAAGAACAATTCCGTCATTGACTACAATGCCGACAAGCATAATCAGCGCAAGAAAACTGACGACACTCATTGCCTGACCGGTCAAGGCCAATGCAATAATTACGCCGACAATACCAAAAGGTATCGAAAGAAATATAATAAACGGGTCACGGAACGACTCAAATTGCGAAGCCATCACCATATATACCAATACCATTCCCAATCCCACAGCTATCACCAACAGCCGGAATGCTTCCTTCTTTTCTTTTTCAGCTCCGGCAAATTTAAAACTGAAACCCGGCGGCGCAGGAATCTTTTCCAGCGCTTTTCTTACATCGCTTGCCACCGAACCAAGGTCCCTGCCGCTGACTTGACCGGTAACGGTAATATAACGTGCCTGGTCTTTTCGTTCTATCTTTGTCGGGCCCAGCCCTTCCTCGATTTTAGCAATATTTACGAGGCTGACCTGGCCACCATTGGGCATACTGATAGACACATCTCGCAAATCTTCAATCCTGTCTCGGTCTTTAGGTCGCAGCCGAACTTCCACATCATATTCGTTTCCGCGTTCTCGGTATCTCGTCGCGGTACTGCCTGCGAAGAATGTCTCAATCGTCTTGCCGATGGTCTTGACATCAAGTCCCAGACTTGATGCCTTCTCGCGGTCAATAATAACTCTAAGCTCCGGCTTTTCCTCTTTTCGGCTGATTTGCACATCGTCCACCCCTTCAACAGCGGCCATTGCCGACTTAACGGCCTCGGCGTACACCCTCGCTTCGTCCATATCATGGCCGTAAAGTTCAACAGCCAGTTTCCCGGCGCCTCCAAACATCATTGCCTCAAGTGGGTCCTCGGCACTGAAGCGGATAGTTGCTCCCGGTATCTTATCCGTGATTTTGCGAAGTCTCTTTATCAGGTCATTCGGCGAAGCGTCGCGCTGCCTCTTAGGTTTCAAGCTGATAAACAGAATACCCTTATAGCTTTCTTCCTCCGCAGCATAGTGTCCGCCCCCACCATAAACACCCCAGCGTATAAAACTGTTCCGCCTTTCAGGAACATTATTTTCTGTTATTGTTTGTAGCTGCTGCGCTACGACACCGGTACGCTCATAACGAGTACCGATGGGCAGTTCATAATTCGCTGATAACCGATTTTGGTCCTGTTCGGGGAAAAATTCGGTGCCGATAAACCCGACAATCCCAATGCTCCAGGCAAATAAAACAACACAGGAAAGAAAGACCGTTTTGCGATTTTCCAGCGACCAGTTCAGGAACCTGACATACAGTTGCTCTATTCTGGTCAAAAATTTTTCACCCTGATGATAAAAGAAGTCTAATATTGACCTTGATGAGTTCGGATTACGAACTTTTAGCAGTTTTGAAGACAGCATTGGCACGAGCATAAGAGCAGTAAACAGCGAAGCCACCAGGGCCATCGTAACAATAACCGCAAACGGCCCGAATATGACTGCCGCTATTCCAGGGACAAATATAATAGGCAGGAAGATACAAACTGTCGTCAGGGTCGAGGCGACAACAGCCGGCCCTACTTCATTTGCTCCGAAAACGGCGCCTTCTTTTGGCCGCTCTCCTTTATGACGATGACGATTGATGTTGTCAACAACAACGATAGCATTATCAACTACAAGACCAACAGCAACAGCTAAGCTGGCCAATGAATCGGTATTAATCGTATAATGCAGCAAGTACATCCCAAAAAATGTAATGATTAGTGATGTCGGAATTGCAACAGCAACTATAATGGCCGCCCGGAGGTCTCTGAGGAAAAAAAGAAGTACCATAAAAACAAAAAACACGGCCCATAAAACCGTATTGCGCAAATTGCCCACTGAGGCAAGGATAAACTCGGAATTATCCATCACAATCCTGGGCTCAACATCGGGCGGCAAATTCTTCTTTATCTCCTCAAGTTTTTCCCTGACCGCCAGTGCCACTTCTACCGTATTTTCGCCGCTCTGCTTTTGAATAAATACGGCCATCGCCTTTCGGCCGTTCATGCAGACCTCATACGTTCGCTCTTTGAAGAAATCCCTTACGTCGGCAATGTCTTTTAGCTTTATCGCTATACCGTTACGGTTAGCAATCACAACTTCAGCAACCTCTTCCGGACTCGAAAACTCCTCGGGTGTGCGTAACAGATAGTCCTTGTAGCCGGTCTTTATGTTGCCGCCGGGAGTGCTGATGTTCTGAGCGGCAAGAGCTAAGTTCACCTGAGTAACTGATAAATTCAAAGCTGACAGTCTGTCACGGTCAATATCAATCCGAATCTGTCGCTGCAAACCGCCGCCCACTGTCGCTGAAGCAACCCCTTTGACACGCTTGATGGGGTCAACTATCTCGTCATCAACAATATCCTGCAAGTCCGCATAGCTGTCCTCAGCGGTAATCGCAATAATTGCGATCGGTATCATTGAAAGGTCAAACTTAAAAATAACCGGATTTTCCGCTTCCTCCGGCAGTCGGTCCCTAATCAGGTCAATCTTTTCGCGCACATCGTTGATACTTTCATCTATTTTCTCGCCCCAATCAAACCTCAACGTTACCGCTGACACTCCCTCTTTGGAGACCGAAATCACCTCGTCAACTCCGGAAATAGTGCTCAGAGTATCCTCCATCGGCTCGGTTATCAGCGTCTCCACTTCTTCGGGCCCTGCCCCCTGATACGCTGTTATAACTGAAACAGCGGGTATTTCCAGCTCCGGCATCAAGTCTAATCCCAGCTTTGACATCGAGACCAGGCCCAAAACCACCATCGCGACAAATATCATTAAGGTGGTTACCGGCCTGTTTACGGATAATTGAGCAAGCTTCATTTTATATCCTCTATTCGCACAACCTCGACACTCATCCCGTCGGCGAGATAATTCATTCCGTTAACCACGAGTCTTTCCCCTGCCCTCAAACCCTCGGCTATCTCAAACTTATCAGCCTGGTTTATGCCCAACTTCACAAAACGCTTACGGCCAATTTCATCCTCCACAACATATACATAGGGCTTATCATCTATCCTGCCGCCAAGAACAACATCACGAGGGATTACCACCACATCATCTTTGCGTTTTGTAATTAAAGTTACCCTTGCAAACGTACCGGGTTTCAGCAGCAACTCGTCATTCTTCAGGCGTATCTCGACCTGCATCATGTGGGTTTCGGCATCAAGAGACGGATAGATTGAATATACTTTCGTTGTAAATACCCTTTCCGCGAATGCATCAACCTTGATTTTTGCAGGCGTTCCAACGGCAATATCCATACCGTATTTTTCCGCAACAGCAACAATTACTTTCACGGTCTTCATATCGGCCACCGTAGCAATGCGGTCTCCTGCCCTGATCAGATTACCCTCGTCAATATGCTTTGCGGTTACTATCCCATCAATAGGGGAGATAATCGTTGATTCCCGCAAATTTATTTGCGCAAGTTCCAAATTAGACTCGGCCAAGGTCAACCTTGCCTTCGCCAATTCCGCGGCAGTTACGGCTTTGTCCCTGCTCTGCTCAGTGGCTGAGCCGCCTTCATATAGGGCAACGATGCGCTTCTTTTCGCGCTCGGCGTCGGCAAGTTCAACCTCACTGGTTTTCACACTGGCTTGGGCTGCAGCTACTTGCGCCAAATAAACATCGTGGTCGATAATTGCAAGCTGTTGTCCCTTTTTGACTGCCAAACCCTCTTCAAGGTCAACTGAACCACCGCCATCTAAAATAACCTGCAAGGATTCAATTCTTCCCTGCACCTTGGATTTCACATCTACAACTTTGTTCGCTTTTATCCAGCCGGTCAATTCTATCGTCTCTTCTATCGAGCCGGTGCTTACGACCTCAACCTCAACAGGAACCGGTTTCTCAGGCGGTATCTCCTTGGCGGATTTGTGAACATACCCAAACCAAAAGGTAATAAACACCAATACGAAAGCTGTTATCCAATATATAACCCTTCTACTTATTTTCATTTTTGCTGCTCCTGTTTTGCCTTAACAAAACTTGCTGAAGTCTCTTCTTTTGCGGTTCCTGATTTGCGATTCTTGGTTTCGCCTTCGGGTCCGGCGGCTTCAAACGTCGTCAGAGTTCCCATCGCTTTTTGTAAATCCAATTTCGCAACTATGTGAGAATAAACGGCCTGGTAATAAAACACCCGTGCCTTTGTCAGGGCTGCCTGAGCATCGATTATCTCAACCTGTGTATTTATCCCTTCTCTATAACCAACATCGGCAAGTCGGCTTCCTTCCTCTGCTCTGGTGAGATTTAGCCGCTGAGATTCGACAAACTCCTCGGCATCCTCGATACTCAACAACGCCTTTGTCAATTCAAACAAAGCGGTCTCTTCTGCATCAATTAAATCTATCTGCGCCTGTTTAACCCGCGCTTTCTGCGTGATAATCTCGCCCTCACGCGCAAAACCGTCAAATATGGGAAACGTCGCAGCAAACCCGGCCTGCCAGGCCTTGCCCCATTCAATCTTCGTACTCCTATGTGGGTCAGGCTTCGACCAGATATTGCTATAATAGCCGCTGATAATCGGCCAATATCGACTCCGGGCAATGTTAAGTAATTCCTTCTGCAACTTTATATCAAACTGACGCCCGAATAAATCGGGGCGATTGCGATAAGCAGCTTCAACTGCCTGCTCCATTGTCATTTTCAAATGAACATAAGTCAGCTCAGTCGAAAGCGTAAAGTCACTATCCTGCGAAACACCCATCACCTTAAGCAGCCTGGCTTTTGCGACATTGATGGCATTTCTGTTCTGTATCAATTCAGCCTGGAAATTCGATAGTTCCACTTCAGCCCGCAAAACGTCAAATTCAGAAGCAACACCGCCCTCCTGTCTTTTTTTAACACTATCAAGATGGGCCTGAGCAGACCGAACAGTATCGGCACTGATTTGACACAGGTGCTGATTAAGCAGCACATCATAATAAGAATGACCCGCTGTATAAGTTAAGTCCTGGACCGCCGCTCGGACCGTCTCGTCAGCGAGCAGGGAAAACAATTTCCCGGCGTTTATCTTCGCTATTATTGCTCCGCCGGCAAAAACCGGCTGAGTAACCCTGAGACCTAATGAATAGTTATCTACGTCACCAAATGTTATTGGCCCTAAAGACCCAACTTTGTCGAGTCGAATGTACTCACCTGAAAGACCCACACCGGGCAAAATCGCCGAATACGATTTCACCTCTTCTCCGCGGGCAATTTCCTTTTCTTGAACGATACGCTGTAAAACCTTATTGTTGCCTAAAGCCAGCTTTAAACAATCCTCGATACTTAACTTGCCGCTTATATACGTTTGAGACTGCTTCTGACGCTCTTTGCGGCTCTTCCACTGCCGGTACGCAGCATCCCTCGACAAACCAACCTCTTCATAAAATTGCTCACTGCCGACACACCCAACCAAAAACAGAGGACAGAGGACAGAGAACAGAAGACAAACTCTGATTTCTGATTTCCGTCTTCTGACTTCTGATTTCTGCCACAATACTTTCACGTTTTTCACCTCGTTAAACACTTTACTTGCTGTCCTTTCTTAACAAACCCTCTAACAGCAGCCGGAAAATTGAAACCTGCTGTCTTTTCATTCCGTTTTTTCC